>JACQTD010000023.1 GCA_016210985.1 Acidobacteriota bacterium | reverse complement strand
GAAGGCGGTAGGCACCCTCTACAACAGTTCCGAAGCGAATTCCCGGAAGGTGGTCAGCGTCGCGCGAGACCTGTTCACCGGCCGCGGCATTCGACTGGAAGAAGTGACGGTTACGGGATCGAGCGAGATTCTGCAGGCCGCGCAGGTATTGACGCACAGGTCCATTCAGGCGATGTGGGTCAATGAAGAGATCGCGAAATGGCTGGGCGTGCGATTTCCCGCCGAGCTGATCAAGGAAGCGGCGCAATGAGACGGCTCTGGCTTGGGCTTTTCCTGATCGCGGCGACTTCCTCCGTGCTGCTGATTTCCGATTGGAGCCAGCGGAAGGCGGCGGGCGGCGACCTGCCCCACGTGGCCATTTTCCAACACGCCTCGCAGGGTATCCTCGATGAGGGTGTTCGGGGAATGATCGACGCGCTGGCTGAGCAGGGCTTTATCGACCAGAAGACCATCCGGCTGCGGAAATTCAACGCCGAGAACGATGTCGCGACCGCCAACGCCATCGCGAAGGAACTCACCAGCGGGCAGTTCGATCTCGTCCTCACCGCCACTACGATCAGTCTTCAGACCTTAGCCAATGCCAATAGGTCGGGCGTCGTCAGCCACATCTTTGGACTGGTCTCCGACCCTGCCGGAGCCGGCGTTGGTATCAGCCGCACGGATCCGCTCGATCATCCGAAACACCTGGCCGGCATCGGCACCATGCAGCCCGTACGGGAGACTTTCCAGCTCGCCCGGCGGATGTATCCCGGGCTGAAGACGGTCGGCGTTGCCTGGAATGCGGCTGAGTCGAATTCACGGGCGAACGTGATGCTGGCCCGGGAAGTCTGCAAGGAACTCGGAATCGGGTTGCTCGAGGCGACGATCGAGAATTCTTCCGGCGTCTTTGAGGCGTCCGGTTCCCTCATTTCGCGTGGCGCGGAGGCCTTGTGGGTCGGCGGCGACGTCGCGGTGATCGTGGCGATCGATTCGGTTGTGACCGCGGCCAAGCACGGCCGCGTTCCGGTCTTCACGAGCGTTCCTGGGAATGTCGAACGGGGGGCGATCTTTGATGTCGGCGCCAACTACTACCAGGTCGGACGCCTCACGGGCGCTCTCGCCGCACAGGTGCTACAGGGTACCGATCCGGCGGCCATCCCGATCCGCAATATCGTGCCGGAGAAACTGCTCCTCAATAAGACCGCCCTTATAGGCTTGAAGTCCTCATGGCAAATCCCCGAGGACGTGCTCGAGAGCGCGGATGCCATCACCGATGAGACGGGGACGCACACGCGCGCTCCTGCGCAAGCCGGGACGACCCCGGTCCGAAAGGCGAATCTTCAGCTTATCGAACTGAACAACATTGTCGATGTGGAGGAGACGGAGCAGGGCGTGCTCCAGGGCCTGAAGGAGGCGAACCTGGTCGAGGGGAGGGACTACGAAATGAAGATCCGGAACGCGCAGGGCGACATGGCCACCGTGAATAGTCTTGTCGATGCCGCCCTCGCGGAGGACCCCGATATGCTCATCACGATGTCCACGCCGGTGCTGCAGGCCGCCATGCAGCGCGCGCAGGGAAAGGTGCCGATCGTCTTTACTTACGTGGCCAGCGCGATCATGGCCGGCGCCGGGACGACCAACGAGGTCCATCTCCCTAACGTCACGGGCGTCACGATGATTGCGGCCTATGAGGAGATGCTTCGGATTGTCCGGCGGTGCCTTCCCGGCGTACGTCGGGTCGGGACGCTCTTCGTTCCCTCCGAGGTCAATATGACCTTCAATCGGCAGGAACTGGAAAGCGCGGCGAAAACGGCCGGAATCGAAGTCGTGGCCCTCGGCGTCGCCACCAGTTCCGAAGTTCCGGACACGGCGCTGGCCCTGATCGGCCGGCGCGTCGATGCCTTGTGTCAGATTCCTGGAAATCTTACAGCCGCCTCGTTCGGAGGAATCGCCCGGGCAGCCCACCGGGCGCGCATTCCGGTATTTGCATTCCAGATGGAGCAGGCGAAGGAAGGCGCTTCCGTAGTGCTCTCCCGCGATTATTTCGATGTTGGCCGCGAGGCGGCGGCGATCGCGGCGCGGATTTTACGAGGAGAGAACCCGGCCTCGATTCCGTTCCTGTCGATTTCAAAGACCAAGCTCGTGATCAACGTGAAGGCCGCCCGCGAGGTTGGCCTGGCCATTCCGCCGGAGCTGATCTCAAAAGCGGTTCAGGTCATCAGGGAGTAGCATGGAAATCACATCGAAGCGGGAAGACGATTTCATGGTGGTGAGGGCCAAAGGCCGCCTCGATGCCTATTGGGCCGACCATCTCTCGGAGGCGTTGGAAGAGGTGATGCGCCAGGGCCACCACCGGATCCGGGTCAATCTCAGCGAAGTGGATTACATCAGCTCGATGGGGATTCGGGTGCTCGTGGTCTTTTATAAGAAGCTTGAATCTATCGCGGGCGTCTTTGTCGTCAGCGACCCGTCCCCGGGGATCCGAAAAGTGCTGGAGATGGTCGGACTGGGGAAAACGCTTATCGCCGACGTCACCACGCCAGCGGCCGGCTACGCACAGATTGAGCGCGGGCGTGAGCTGCTTCGGGAAAACGTCAGGTTTGAGGTGTTCGATCTTGGGTCCGGAGGATTCGGTCTGAAGTGCGGGACACTCGGAGACCCCGGACTGCTGGAGGGCTGCCGCTTCACCAGGGACCATTGTCGATCGCTGCGACTTCCCGAAGATCTGGTCGCGGTCGGGCTCGGGGCCTTCGGTCGCGATTACGAAGAGTGCAAGGAGCGGTTCGGTGAATTCCTGGCGGTAGCGGGAGCCGCCGCCTATCAACCGTCGGATGGTTCAAACGTCCCCGACTTTCTCCTCAGCCAGGGCGCCTTCGTGCCTGAATTGCAGGTCCTTTACGGAGCCGTCGGCGAAGGCTCTTTCGCCTCGCTTGCCCGTTTTGAAGTTAAGCCGGAATCACGCTCGGTCGGGCTGACCGAGCTGGCCGAAGCTGGGCTTGAGATCGCGGGCGCCCCTCAGGCCTGGATGGTTCTGATCGCGGAATCGGCCGGGCTGGTCGGCGCGAGCTTGCGGCGCCCCCCGGTGGAGGGCTCCTCCGCCAACGCGCCCTTCGAGCATCCGGAGGTTCGGAACTGGCTTTCGTTCACCACCGAACGTGCGCACACGCGGGCATTGGCCATCGCCGTCGGCCTCATCTCCCGGCCCGGCGACACCCCGCTCCATCCGTTACTCCGGCCCTTGGATGGCGCCCACGCGCCGGCCGGCCATTTCCACGCCGCGGCGTTCTCGTACCGGCCGCTGCAGCGTGGATTGATTGATCTGAAAAAGACGGTTCGGTCCCTTTTTGAGCATGAAACGCTTCTGGGCCTGCTGCATTTGATCGGTGACGATCGGGAAACGGTGGGCGTTTCAGAGAGCGAGTTCGTGCGAGGCGCATGTTGGATCGGACCGATTACCGAAGTGAGTCGATGAAGGAGTTCGCGTGAGTTTACTGATCGGTGCACTGACCATCGGGTTCATCCTGTCGTTGCTGGCGCTTGGGGTGTTGATCAGCTTTCGCATCTTCGCCTTTCCCGACATCACGGCCGAAGGATCGATCACCCTCGGCGCGGCGGTAGCGGCGATCCTGCTGGTGAATGCATGGAGTCCGCTGGCGGCGACGACGATCGCGGTGCTGGCCGGCATGACGTCGGGCGCGGCGACCGGGGTTCTCCATACCCGTTTCAGGATCAACGGTCTGCTGGCCGGCATCCTGGTGATGACGGCCCTCTATTCGATCAACCTCCACGTCATGGGTCGAAGCAATATTCCGCTTCTCAAAGCTACGACCTTCGTCACGCGCGCCGAGGAAGCCGGCTCGTTTCTCCTCGGTGGCCGCGAGAGCCTGAATTTATTCGGCTGGGACGTCAGCACCCGCGATCTTTCGGTACTCCTCTTCTCGCTGGCGGTCGCGCTCTTGGTGGGAGCCGTTCTCTATGTCTTTTTCCGGACCGATCTGGGCACGGCGATGCGGGCGACCGGCGATAACAGTCAGATGATCCGGGCGATGGGCGTCAGCGACGGCAACATGATCGTTCTGGGACTCGCCGTCTCGAACGGGCTGGTGGCGCTGGCCGGGGCCCTGCTTGCGCAATACCAGGGATTCTCCGACGTTCAAATGGGTATCGGCATGTTGGTCTGGGGACTGGCCAGCGTGATCATCGGTGAGGCGCTGGTCGGAGTCCGTCAACTGGGTTACACGGTCACCGGCGCCGTGATGGGCTCGGTGCTCTTCCGGCTGCTGGTAGCGATCGCGCTGCGGTGGGGTTTGGATCCGAACGACCTCAAACTGATCACCGCCCTCTTCGTTTTCGTGGCGCTGATTCTGCCCGGACTTCTGGCCAAAGTGAAAATGAGCAAGGCGGGAGCTGCACATGCTTGACGTCCGGCGGGTTCAGAAGACCTTCAACCCGGGAACGCCGAATGAGGTCCGGTCGCTCAAGGGCGTCGATCTGGCCCTGGTGGAGGGCGAGTTCGTCGTCATCATCGGAACCAACGGGTCGGGTAAATCGACAATGCTGAATGCCGTCGGCGGCAGTTTCTTCGTCGATGCGGGTGCCATTCACCTGGATGGCCGGGATGTCACCCGGTGGCCGGAGCACCGCCGCGCCGGAATGATCGGCAGGGTTTTTCAGAACCCCTTCAGCGGGACGGCGCCGAATCTCTCCATCGCGGAGAATCTCGCCCTCTCGGCGCGCCGCGGTCGTCGTCGCGGGTTGGGTTGGGCCCTGCGCGGAGATCTGCGGTCGCAGATACATGAGGTGGTTCGAAGCCTCAACATGGGCCTCGAAACGCGGCTGGACAACGAGATCGGCAACCTTTCCGGCGGACAACGGCAGGCCCTCACCCTGTTGATGGCGACCTGGTTGAAGCCCAAGCTCCTGTTGCTTGACGAGCACACCGCCGCGCTCGACCCCAAGAGTGCTGACCAGGTCATCCACCTGAGCGGTGAACTCATTTCCCGCGACAACCTGACGACGCTGATGGTCACGCACTCCATGCACCAGGCGGTGAACCTCGGTGAGCGCTTGATCATGATGCACCGCGGGCAGATTCTCCATGACTTTCGCGGCGCCGAGAAGCGTCGCCTCCGGGTGGACGATCTGCTCGGCCGTTTCGAGGAGGTCCGTCGCGCGGACCTTCTCGACGAGACCGCCGCCGAGATGCTCAGGAGGAAGTATGTGTGAGCCGGGCCGGGCCAGCTTCCATGTGGACTCACCTGCCGCGGCAGCGGCCTCATGGAAGCCCGGCCTTGATCGACCGGCCTAGAATCAGTGGCCGCTATGCGGCCTCTGGAGTTTCTACATTTGCACCTGGTGGAAGCCGGGTGAGTCACTGCCAAGCTCAGACGGCTTCACCGGCATCAGCCGTGTTGACACGGCTTACCCGGAGGGCAAATAGACCGGTCCCTGTGGGGCCGGTGTGAACGTGCGATCGGGTATCCACGCCGTTTCAATGGCGTTCCCCGCAGGGCAAAAAGGCCGGTCCCTGTGGGGCCGGTGTAGGCGGCCGGTCGAGTTTCCGTGCATTTCTCGGGGCTCCCATAGGGCGGTTCAGCGTCCTATGGGCGAGGCTTCGGCTAAAGCCAGCAGGCAGAAGCCCGTTGAAACGGGCTCCGGGGTCCTTCCCCTTGACCAAACCGGCCGCCGAGCGACCGGCCTAAATGCCCTTCGGGTAAGCCGTCTGAAGACGTCTCGGGAAATCCGCGAGCGGCAAACGCCGGTCCGGTATTGTACTTCGACAGATAAGTATCGAAACTCCAGTCCCAGCCCAAAGGCACCGGTCAAAATCTAGAAACTCCAGGGACCGCACGCATCTTGCGTGCGGTCCCCGGAAGTCCCAGGGATCCTGTCACTCCAGGATCGTCCCATATACAAAACTCTCGATCTTCAGCCGGTGGCCGTCGGTTTCGACGGAGATCAGTCCCATCTCGCTCGTGCTGATAACCCGCACTCCCCGGGACCGGTACGATTCGATCACTTCAGCATGGGGGTGGCCGTAAGGGCTCCGCTTGCCCACGGAGACGATAGCCCACATGGGAGACACGCGCTGGATGAAAGCCAGCGACGAGCTGGTTCGGCTCCCGTGATGCGGCACCTTGAGAATCTGACTCAACAAGGGCTGCTCAGAGGCGAGCATGCCCGCTTCAGCAGCCTTTCCAATGTCCCCGGTCAGCAGCAGCGACCTGGAGCCGAACCGTAATCTGAGGACCACTGACGCGTCGTTCCCCCACCTTGCAGATGGGGTCTCTTCCTGAGTAGGCCAGAGGACTTCGGCCCGCACGCCGTCGATGATCGAACGGTCGCCGCTCGCGATCCGGCGGCACGGGATCTTCTTTCTCGCCAGGACCTCGGCCAGTGGTTCAAAACCGGGATCGGCACCGGGCCGCCTCGCAAGCCATACCTCACCCACGGCGAACTCACGCGCAATATCCACGCACCCTTGGATATGATCGGCGTCGGCGTGCGTCGGGACGAGATAGTCGATCCGGCGCAGCCCCTTCCTCCAAAGGAACGGCGCGACCACAGCCTCGCCGACACCGGGCCGGTCTTCATGTACAGAGTCTGCCATACCTGAAGGTTCGATCGAGACCAGCGTTCGCAGGCTTCCTCCTCCGTCTACAAGCATATTCTTCCCGTCGGGGAACTCGACGAAGATCGCATCACCCTGATCGACATCCAGAAAATGTACGCTCAGCCACCCTTTGGCATGGTGGAGACCTCCAGGATGCCAGAGGATGATCGCGAGCGTCACGAGGACTACCGAGCCGCTCATACCGGCCAGGTGCATGGATGTCCAGGGAAGATGCCGATCTCGGCCCCGCGCATTTTGATGCAAATCCCGGTCGCGGCCGGGGACCTCCGTTTGGAATTCCATTTCGATCTCTAATCGCTTCCTGACTGGCCTCCATTGGTCGAGGATAGCCGCCAGCGCGAATACGCCGACCGCGAAGCCGATGTAGACCAGGGCGTACGCATCGCTGTATTCAGGGACACGGAACTGCGCGAAGGGCAGCTCAAGGACCGGTTTGGAGGACGAATTCATCCACACACCCAGTCGGACCGTGATCTCGCGCAGTGGAGCCGCCGCCGAAGGCAGGAAAGTCATCAGTCCGCAGGTCAACAATCCGGTCGTCATCATGCCCAGGGCCAGCAAGCCGATCGAAATGTTCAGCAGAATGCCGGCCGGGCTGAATCGGTGAAAGTAGAAGACCGACGCCGGAACGATCATCACCTGAATGGAGACCGAAACCAGGACCGAGAGGACCAGCCAGCGGGCCAGCGCTTGGGCGGGGGGAACCGAACCGAGCCACTTCGCCCAGCGCGATTTCCGAAGCCGGTACCGGACGGATGATTCGAGCAGGTCATGGTCGAACGTCCGGACGTTCCAGTAGAGCGGTTCGGCCAGGTGCCGCAGGACTTTGCCGCAGCAGGGCGGCCAGGGCGTCGAGGCACGCGGCTGCCATGCGCCGATCTCACGAAGTCGGCCGGCGAGCGGTGCGGCAAGCAGCGCAATGCCCAACATCGCTCCGAAGGTGAGCTGAAAGCCAGCGGCGAAAATTTCCATCGGGGAAATCGTCAGGATGACCAGGGCGGCCAGTCCGACCGAGTTCGAGAGGCTCGCGGACCGGAATATCGCGTTCCCGAGCAGCAGGGCGCAGACCATGATGGTCGCTCGGAGGACGGGGATCTGATCCAGTCCCACAAGCAGCGCGTAGCTCCACACGGCGGCGGCAAGTGCCAGAAAGTGGATCCAGCGGCGACGGGTCAGTGTCTTCAGGATCCAATAAAGGCCGGCCGCGATGAAGGCGACGTGCGCGCCCGATATCACGAGGATATGAAAGGTCCCGCCAGCGCGAAAACCCTCGGCCGTTTCGCGGTCGATGAAGTGACGATTCCCTAGCAGAAGCGCCTTCAAGAGGGCGGCGGTGCGAGGGGGGAACGTCCGGTCGAGGTTGGCCTCGCCGCGGGCCCTGGCATCCGCCAGTCCGTTCAAGAGTCCCGATTCGTCCGACCGGTCGATTACCTCGATCAGCCGAGGACTCTTGATGATCCCCGACAGATCGAGCCCGGTCCAGTCCATGTAGGCATCCAGGTCGAAGCTCCCTGGATTCAGGAACCGTGCCTGTCGATTCACCGTCGCCCAGGCGGCGACCCTGGTTCCCGACCTGAGCCTCAGCGATTCCATCATGGCCCGCTGGTCCGGATGGGACGCGGCCACGGTCAATCGGACCCGGCCCCTGGCCCGAAACCGTTCGTGGCCTGATCGAATCTGGTCGACACGAATGCTCAGGATGGCGCGTCCGGGCGCCCGCTCGACGGCGGTCGCGAGTCTGCCCTTGATCTCGATCGGCGCGGCGAACCGCTCCGGTTCCCGTTCATACAACTGAAGCAGGGGCGAGGCACCCGACGCGAGCCGGGCAGTGCGGTGAAGGAGCGTTCCGGCGGCGACGAATCCGAGGGTCAGCAACACGGTCGCGCACCGGTCAAAGCGTACTGACCGCGTGTGGTCCGATCGAGCGTGGATGGCGCAGGTTAGAAAAAAGGCCCCGGCGGCGATGCCGCACGGGAGGGCGATCGGGAACGTGAACTGATGATCGAGAACTTCTCCCGCCGCTACGGCTGCGGCGAGAAAGAGGAACGGGGACCGCCGGGTAACCAGGTCCGGCTCATTCGCATCGCGGGTCTTCAACGGGTTCAGTCTCGATCAGCCAGCGATCGAGCAGCGATGCGCTGACCTCTTCAATGAAAGGAGAAGGCGTCAGTATGACGTTCCGCGACCGCTCTCGAGCCAGCAGGGGATAGCAGAGATAGAGTTCGTCCCGGGCACGGGTGACCGCAACATAGAAGAGCCGGCGCTCCTCTTCCAGCGACGCCGCATCCTTCAGCGCCCGGGCGGTGGGAAACCGGCCATCGGCCAGCCAGAGAACCATCACGATCCGCCACTCCAACCCTTTAGCCTGATGCACGGAGGAGAGCACCACCTGCTCGTCCTCCACGCTTCCCTCGACGACGTCTTCGCCGTAGACGCCGTCACGCATGGAAAACCGCTCGTGCCCTAACAGGCAGACTTCATTCAGAAAATCGCCGGTTGCCGGGTACCGGCCGGCGAACTGCGCGAGTTGTCGGATATCCTCGAGCCGGGCTTCGGCGTTGGCGTAGCTGCTCCGGAGGAATTCCGCGTAGGGACCCTGAAGCACCCTCTCGATCTGCGCGGAGGGCGAGTCTTTCACCCCCTTCTGATGAAGATCCGACACCAGATCGACGAATCCCCGCCAGCCGGTAAGACTCCTGGCCGGAATCAGGGCGGTCGTGGCCGAGTCCCGCAGCCGGTCCGGAAGATCGGCGGCCGGCGAAAGATTTTCGTAGATCAAATGCGCGGTCTGGGGCCCGATGCCGGCCAGCAGCTTGAGCGCCCGGAGCCACGCCAGCTCATCCCTCGGATTATTCACAAGGCGCAAGTACGCAAGGACGTCCTTGATGTGCGCCTGTTCGAAGAAACGCACGCCGGAGCGAACGAGATAGGGCACGCCCCGGCGAAGCAGCTCCACCTGCAACTCCATGGAGTGGTAGTGAGAGCGGTACAGCACCGCCATTTCATTGAGCGAGAGCCCGGCATCCCTCAACTCGAGCAGGCGGCTGACCACGAAGTCCGCCTGCTCGAAGACATCGCGCGCCGCAATCAACGCGGGAAGGGGACCCGGACCGCGCTCGGCGTGGAGTATTTTGGTGAACTGTCGCTCATTGCAGGCGATGGAGGCGTTGGCCAATTCCAGGACTTGCGGCGTGCTGCGATAGTTCCGTTCGAGCCTGAAGATCGTCGCGTCGGCATAACGGCGGGGAAACTCGTAGATATTGTTGAAATCGGCGCCGCGCCAGCTATAAATGGACTGGGCATCATCGCCCACCACCATCAGGCTGCGATGATGCACGGCGAGCCGATCAATGATATCGGCCTGCATCCGGTTGGTGTCCTGATACTCATCCACGAGGATGTGCTCGAACTGGCGGCCATAGTAGGCTGCCACCTCCGGCTTCTCCGCCATCAACCGCCTCCAGTTGAAGAGCAGGTCATCGTAATCCATGAGCCCGTCCTGGAGCTTCCGCTTACGATAGCGTTCCGTGACCTCCACGATCTGACCCGTCAGGGTCTCAAAGTGCCGGTACTGGGTAGCGATCAGATCCGCAAGCGGCGCTTCGGTGTTGATGGAGAGGCTAAGCACGTCCTGGATCAGCTCAGGGCGCGGGAACCGATAGGCTCGGGTGTCGATGCCGGCGTCGCGCACGCAGGACCTGATCAGATCCCGCGCATCCTCGGCGTCCAATATGGAGAAGGCTTCAGGGTAACCCAGCGCAGGAGCGTGCTCACGCAGAATCCGGTTACCGATGTGGTGGAATGTGCCCCCCCAGAGCCTGCGCAGATCGGCATGAAGCAGGCCTTCGACCCGACGAAGCATCTCGCGTGAGGCCTTGTTTGTGAAGGTGACCAGCAGGATGCGGGAAGGATCGGTCCCATGCTCAACGAGCCAGGCCACCCGGTAGGTAACGACCCGGGTCTTGCCCGAACCTGCTCCGGCGATGACCAGCAAGGGGCCGCCGGGAGCGGTGACGGCCGCGAGCTGTTCGGCATTGAGTTCAGCTCGATAATCGATGCGCGGGATCCCGGCATCTCTCCGCTTGATGACGTATCGGGTCACTTTTGCGTCACCCGCGGTTCAACAGGAGTGAACATGCCTGCAAGTACCATCTCCACCGAACCGAATCGGGAATCTCGCTCGCGTTCCGCACCGTAAAGCGAAGGCCAAGACATGGGTTACTGCTCGCGAAGTCTCGCACAGCCACCCGATCACGTCAAACAGTAGTTGCCCTCCCTTGGGACCGCATGCTTCCAGCGTGCTCTGGAGTTTCTACATTTTGATCAAGCTGCAGCGCTGATTGTAAGACCTCGATCCGTGATTTCGAAGTGAAAAGGATCGAGGAGGTCGGGATTCTCAGCCATCTCCTTGCGGGGCAGCGTGACCAGGTTGAGGCAGGAAGGCCGCTTCGCACTTCGCCGCCACTTGGGAAGAAGTGCATAGGCCCTTGAGCCCTCGGCACGGAAGGCGAGCAGCGAAGCCAACAACAGTGCGCTATTGAGGATTGCAGATAATAGTGACGCCCTTCAACGGATTGTTGTTGTGGGAGCCTTCTCCTCCAAGGCGATGGGGTGCGGTAGCTACCCTACCCCTCGGGCTCTGGAGAGCCCTCCCACAAGTACGACCTCTTTCCTGAATGTCCCTATAATCTGCGATCCGCTGTAGATGCTGACACGGCTAAAACCGGTTGTTTTGGCACAGCATCGACGTTTCACAACTGGGCTTGTCCAACGCCAAGTGTGTCCATCTCCGCGCTGTGATTGACTTCAATCTCCCAGCGATCGAAGTAGATCTGCAACAACTGCATGACCGAGTGGATCGCGTCGGACTTGCAGTAGAGAGGTTGGTCGAACCTAATTTGCCCATTACGGGTGTGGCAGGCGCGATTCTCTCACCATGAGTTCTAATAGCCGATAATCGATAGGCCTTCATTACCAGAAAAAATTAGTAAAAAACCACCAAGAAGAAACCAAACGCCAACAAGAAAGAAAAAGATCATCCCCTCGACGCCAAGTGCTCCAGATCCGGCGAGAACCGCAAACACGACCAAGATACGGGGAATCATCACACTGAGCGACGGCAACATCACCGCCAAGCACATTAGCACGATTAGACTGATTCTTTTCCTTGGTGTCATCATCTTGTTCATCATAGGTTCTCCTTTAGCGAAATCGAAGCGACATCTCCTGGTATTTGCGTCGTGCAACCCTTCGTGGGCTGGCGGCCAAACCGAACTGCTGGCGCCCGATGATACTGATCCTGACTACGCACGGGGGCATGTCGCGCACTGTAAGCGTTTTGCCGCCTTTTAACCCGTCAGCATGCACATCACCATTTCCAACGTGGTGAGCGTTTCAGAACAACCGATGGATTACAGGCAGCCGTCTCGATGCTTCAGACGGAAGTCCGCATTACACCCTCTGAAACGGACAAAAGTAAGAGTCCTGGCGGAACAATGCTACCTATGAATGAGCATTTCTATTCTACAGCCCGCTGTGACGCCTGTCAAGCAAGTTTCTCGCAATGGTGAGGTCAAGTTGCTTGTGTAAAAAGACGGAGGGTAGTGTCCTGCCATTCTCTATTGAAACTGTGTATGAGTCCCTTCGGGATGCTCGCACCCCGGACTTTCTGGGTGCGGTAGTGCGTCAGCCGGTTCTTACCTCCGGCAGGGATTCGGCTGCGAAGGAGCATGCAAGATGCATGCGGTCCCAGGCGAGGAGATCAGGAAGCCGGGAGCAGCCGCTCGATTACTGAGAAAGACGCGTCGAGGGCCTCATCGAGCCTCTCGGGCGACCGTCCGCCCGCTTCAGCCAGGTCCGGCCGGCCTCCGCCGCGGCCACCGACGATCTCGGCCAATTCGCGCACGATCTTTCCTGCCTGGAGCCTCTTCGTCAGGTCCTCCGAGACACGGACGACCAGTGAAGCCTTGCCGTCATCGGCCCGCCCGAGCACCACTACACCGGACTTCAGTTGCTGAAGCAGGCGATCAGCGAGTTCACGCATCCCGGCGGCGTCGAGATCCGCGACCCGCTTCGCCACAACCTTGATCCCCCGAAGCTCGCGGGCGGCGGGTATGGCATCACCGGCGGCGTGACCGGCAAGCTTCAGCCGTAACTGTTCCACTTCGCGCAGGGCCGACCTGAGGTCCCCCTGGAGCCGTTCAACTTGCGCCGGGAGCTCGTCGGGTGGTGCATTGAGTATGCCGGCGAGCGCCGCCGCGCGCAGTTCGTTCTCCTGGAAGCGCTCGAGTGCCGCCTTGCCGGTGACGGCTTCAATCCGGCGAAGGCCGGCCCCTACCGATTCCTCCTTGATGATCTTGAAGACGCCGATGTCGCCGGTACGGTCGACATGGGTTCCGCCGCAGAGTTCCTTCGAGAATCCGGGCACTTCAACCACACGCACGCGGCTCCCGTATTTTTCGCCGAAGAAGGCGATAGCGCCGGAGTTGAGGGCGGTCTCCAAATCGAATTCGGTCTTGGTGACCTCGGCATTTCGGAGGATCTGTTCGTTGACGATCTCTTCAATGGCTTTTGTTTCAGCCGGCGTCAAGGGGGCGAAGTGAGTGAAGTCGAAACGCAGTCGATCGGGCGCGACGAGGCTTCCTGCCTGTTTTACGTGGGGTCCCAGGACCTCTCGAAGCGCCGCGTGAACCAGATGCGTGGCGGTGTGATGGGGCCGGATCCGTGCGCGGCGGTCGGCATCCACCCGAGCCGTAATGCGGTCCCCCACCTTCAACTCCCCGCTCTCTATCCGCGCCGTATGGGAGTACTTGGCGTGCAGCATTCCACCCGCTCCCGGTCCATTCCCGGCCGGCCGTCCCGCGAAGGACTCACTCCGGGTCTGGGTCACCAGGGCGCGAAGGTTTTCGCCTCCAATGACGCCGGTATCACCGATCTGTCCACCGGCTTCTGAATAAAAGGGCGTACGGTCGAGCACGAGGCTGGCGGTGGCGCCCGCGGGCGCCGATCGCACCTCGATCCCTTCCCGGAAAATGTGGGTGATCTTCGCCTCCGCCTCCAGACTCGTGTATCCCACAAACTCGGAAACAAGTTCACGCTGCGAGCCCACTGCCTCAGCGGCCCCGGCCTTGTCGGAGAGGGTGGCCTTCCAGTCTGCCTTGGCCCGGTCACGCTGCCGCTCCAGCTCCGTCTGAAACGCGTCCCAATCGACAGTGTATCCCCGCTGCTCGGCGATATACTGAATGAGGTCCTCCCGCAGGCCGAACGTGTCGTAGAGCATGAACGCATCGCGGCCCGTGATGACTTTCGCCCGGGCTCCGGCCTGGCCGCCCCGTTCCATCACTTCCTCGAGTTTTCGCAGCCCGCCTGTTATGGTGGAGGAGAAGAGCTTCTCTTCGATTGAGACGACCCGCTCGATCGTCTGGCGGCTATCCGCCAGTTCCGGATAGGCCCCGCGCATGAGATCGACGACGAAATCAGTGAAGTTGTGGAAAAAAGGACTCTCGATGCCGAGTTTCCGCCCGTGCCACAACGCGCGGCGCATGATCTTCCGGAGCACGTAGGAGCGTCCCTCATTGCCCGGGAAGATACCATCGGTGATCAGGAACGCCGTCGCACGCGCATGATCGGCGACCACCCGCATGGAGACGCCGTCGTCGGAATCATAGACATAGCGCTTCTTCGAGGTCGCAGCGATATGGTCGATGATGGGTCGCAGCAAATCGCTTTCATAATTTGATTTAACCCCCTGGGAGACCGCGGCAATGCGCTCCAGGCCTGCCCCGGTGTCCACCGAGGGCTTCGGCAGCGGCGCCATCTTCCCCGTCTCGTCGCGGTTGTACTGCATGAAGACGAGATTCCAGATCTCCATGATGGTGTCGCCCGGTCCATTCACGAACTCGGGGAGGTTGTCCTTGAAGTCATCCCCCATGAAGTAATGGATCTCCGAGCAGGGCCCGCAGGGGCCGGTCTCGCCCATGGACCAGAAGTTGTCCTTTTCTCCGAATCGAAGGATCCGGCCGGCAGGCGCGCCGGCCTGCTTCCAGAGTTCGAAGGCCTCGTCATCGTCGGTGTAGACGGTGAACCACAACCGGTCGACCTCCATTCCCCAGCGGTTGACCAGAAGATCCCATGCGAACGCGATGGCCTCTTTCTTAAAATAATCGCCGAAGGAGAAATTTCCGAGCATCTCGAAAAAGGTGTGGTGCCTGGCGGTTTTCCCGACCTCTTCGAGGTCGTTGTGCTTTCCGCCCGCCCGCACGCACTTCTGGGATGTGGTCGCCCTCGCGTAATCACGTTTCTCGGCGCCCAGGAACAGATTCTTGAACTGGTTCATCCCGG
>JACQTD010000246.1 GCA_016210985.1 Acidobacteriota bacterium | reverse complement strand
GCGTTCAGCGCGCAACTCTCGCCGTAATACCGGAGTCCGATTTCCTGACTCCGCAGATCGGCGATCTGCGCTACGAAGCGTCCCAGCCGCTCCCCGAGATCGAGGTTAATGCTCATCCGATGGAACTCCTCAGGCGGAATGGAGGGAAAGTTGACGGCATTGCGGATCTCCCCGCTCTTCAAGTAGTCCCTGATCTGGATGGCGATCTCGACGCCCACCTGCTCCTGAGCCTCCACCGTCGATGCGGCGATGTGAGGCGTGGCCACGACCCGGGGATGGCTGAGGAGCGCCTGATGCGTGGAGGGCTCCTCCTGAAAAACATCGAGCGCGGCTCCGCGGAGCCGTCCGGTATCGAGGGCGTCGATGAGCGCGGCTTCGTCGATCAATTCGCCCCGGGCGCAGTTCACAAGGACCGCCGTAGGCTTCAGGAGTTCCAGGGACTGCCGGTTGATCAGCTGGTTCGTCTTGTTGTTCAGCGCGGCATGGAGCGAGATGATATCCGATTGTCGCAACAAGTCATCGAAGGAAGTGAGCGCGATGTTCAGGTCCTGGGCCACCCGTTCCGAGATGAAAGGGTCATGAGCCAGGACGGTCATGCCGCAATACTTGGCGCGCTTCGCCACCTCCTGGCCCACCTTACCAAGACCGACGACACCGAGCGTCTTGCCCCTCAATTCGTGGCCGACGAGTGATTTCTTCTCCCAACGCCCTTCCTTCATCTGCCGGTCGGCAAGCGTGATATGCCGCTCGGCGCACAGCATGAGGCCGATCGCGAACTCGGCGACGCTTACACTGTTTCCTCCGGGTGTGTTCATCACCAGGACGCCGCGCCGCGTGGCCGTCTCCACATCGATATTGTCGACCCCGGCTCCGGCGCGGCCCACGGCGCGGAGGACGGTTGCGGCCTCGAGCACGCGGGCATCGATCTGAGAGCGGCTGCGAACGATGATGGCGTCATACCGGCCGGCCGTCTCCCGCAACTCGCGGGCGCTGATCGAGGTCTGAACGACCACTTCCCAGCCTTCTCCGAGAAGCAGGTCCACGCCTGCCTGCGCGATCGCATCCGCAACAAGAATCCGCATGGGGTTTATTCTTGAGGGGCGACAACCCCGCCGTCAATAGCGGGTGAGCTGCCCGATCACTTCGACGTGAAAGGTCTGAGGAAAGAGGTCAATGCCCGTCAGTGCCGTGAGGCCGAAGCCCTCGAGTTTGAGCCGGGCTACGTCCCGGGCGAAGGTGGCCGGGTTGCAGGAGACATAGACGATGCGGTCGGGAACAAGGAGGCCAAGACCTCGTGTGATGTCCCGCGACAGTCCCGTCCTTGGCGGGTCGACCAGGATGAGATCGTAGTGGGGGCGGCGGCGCACCGCGCTCCTCACCCAATCCTGAACTCTGGCCACCTCGAATTGACAGCGCCCGGCCCGGTTCAACGCGGCGTGGCGGCGAGCCTGGCGTATGGCTCCGGCGTTTTCTTCGACCCCGCGGACGGTCTCGAATCGCTCTGTGAGCGGGAGGGTAAAGAATCCTGCGCCGCAAAAGAGGTCGAGGGCGTCCCTCCCCCGGTGATCGGCCATCGCCGTGACGATCATTCTTTCCAGGAGGAACCGGTTCGATTGAAAGAAACCGCCGGGAACGGCCTCGAAACTCCAGGGACCAACGTTCATGGCGATGCTCGATGGATGCCTTTCCGCCGGAGGCAGCCCGCTCGCCCAGGTGTCGTCAGCCCCGGCGACGGCATCGATCTCGTGAAGCCCTTGCAGGCTTTCCGGAGGAAGCGTCGCGATGTGACGCAAACACTCGTTCAACCCGTCGACCAGCAGCGGGCAATGGCTGACTTCGCAGATTTCGTGCGAACCGGACCTGTAGTAACCGACACGAGGCCGGCCGGAGAACGAGTCAACGTGGAATTGAGTGCGAATCCGGTAGCCCCATTCGGGACTTCCAACCATCTGGAACCCGGCGGGGGACTCCACACCGCCAAGCCGCTGGAGCGATTCGCGTATGAATCCCGCTTTCGCTTGAAGCTGCGCCTCATAATTGATGTGCTGGAGCTGGCAGCCCCCGCACGTCCCAGCATGCGGGCAGGGCGCTAACCGTCGCGAGGGACCGGGAGCGAGGATCTCGACCAATTCCGCCCGGAGATAGTCTTTTTTGTCCTCCGCCGGTCTGACCCGCAACCGGTCTCCCGGCGCGGCAAAGGGTACGAAGACCGCACGTCCCTGGTGAAACCCAAGGCCTTCGCCACCGTAGACCAGCTTCTCGATGGCAATCTCGAATTCGCAGGAAGAGGAGTCCAAGTCAGGAGATCATGGTCGGGCGGGCGTGGAAATGGGCCCTGACAGGGCGAGCAATGCGGCGCCGAGGCTGCGTGATTTAGTCATCAGATCCCTCCGGATCCTACCCGATCAGTCATCTCATTCATTATAGCTCATCCGGCACGCCGGTAGTGGGTCAAGCGGATAAGATTAATGAATCCGGCGGCAGTTACCCCCATTTGGAGTGCGGGGCAATCCGCCGTGGCGGAGACACCGCTGTGGCTCGGTTGGGGGAATTTACGTCCGCACTTCAAAGCGCCGTCGCTCCGCCTTTGGCGGATTGCCGGCGCACTCCAAGCGGTGTGGGAAAAACGATGATCCTGGTGGTCGCCCTGATCGATCTGGTCACCGCTGCCCTATTCGCGGTCGTGCTGTGGTCCCGCAGGCCAGCCGGGGCATCCTAGAGAACCTGAGCCAGGAGGCACTTCAGGTATCGCGTTTCGGGCATTCCGGCGAGCACCGGATGGTCCCTGGCCTGCGATCGGGCCTCGATCACCCTGAGCGGCCGATGGGCATCCGCGGCCGCGGAGGCAATGATGTCGAGAAAGAGGGGGGTCGACACATGATAGGAACAACTGCAGGTCACCAGTCTCCCTCCCGGCTTCAGAAGCTTGATTGCCCGGAGGTTGATCTCCTTGTAACCCCGCAGCGCCGCCGGGACGGCCGTCCGGTTCTTCGCGAATGCGGGAGGATCGAGCACGATAGCATCGAACCTCCGCCCGTCCACTTCGAACTTCTTCAGGTAATCGAAGAGATTCCCCTCGATCCACTCGATTCCCTTGAGTTGATTCAACTCGGCGTTACGCCGTCCGCAGTTCAAGGCTTCGGAGGAACTGTCGATGGCCGTGACCTGGGCTCCGTTGCGGGCAGCATGCATGGCGAATCCGCCGCTGTAGCTGAAGCCATCGAGGACTTCGCCGTACAGCAGTGATTCGGCGGCGGTGTAATTCTCGCGCTGATCCAGAAACGCGCCGGTCTTTTGCCCTTCGAAGAGATCGATTTCGAAGTCGAAATCATTGATCCGGCAAATCGCGTGCCGGGGTGCCGCGCCCTTCAGGAGACCGGTGCGAAGCGGGAGTTCCTCCTGCAGGCGCACTTTGGCGTCGTTACGTTCGATCAGGGCGGCCGGCGAGAGCAACTCCTCGATCAGTTCGATCCACATCTCCTTTCGCCGCTCCATCCCGCGCGAGAGCGTCTGCATCACGACCACCTCGCCATAACGATCAAGGATCAGGGACGGCAACAGGTCGCCCTCGCCGAAAGCCAGTCGGAAGGCGTTGGTGCGGCTCACGACCAGACTTCGGTAGGCCATGGCGGTCCGGAGTCGGGCCCGCCAGAAATCGCGATTGACTTCGATGCCGGGGGCGGCCACCCACCGGAGCGCAATCTTCGACCGGGCACTGTAGAGGGCCGAGCCGAGCGGCCGTCCTCGCTCGCTGAGGAGCGAGACGACATCGCCGTCTTCCACCGCCCGGGCGTCCAGGAGATCGTCCCGAAAGATCCACAAGTGACCCGCTCGAAGGCGCCCGACGGCTTTGCCATTTATGGTGATGCCCCCCATGAACCGTTCGAGCGGATGATTGACGCCTTCGACATGCAAATCTAGACTCGCGCTCGTGGACTGGCAGCATACTGCAACGCTCGGACTCGGATCAAACCTGGGGGACCGATCCTCTCATCTCGAAGCCGCGGTGGCCGAACTCTCCGGGCTCGGCGAAATCCTGCGCGTCTCATCGATCTATGCCACGGAACCCGTGGATTATCTTCCGCAACCCGAGTTTCTGAACCAGGTGGTTCAACTTGGAACCCGATGTTCCCCCTTCCACCTGCTTCGTGCCTGCCAACAGATCGAAATCAACCTGGGCCGGGTTCGCCGGATTGCGAAGGGCCCGCGCACGATCGATCTCGATCTGCTCCTTTTCGACGGTGAGATCATCGATGAAATACGCCAGGGGCGCGAGCTGATCGTCCCCCATCCCCGGCTCCACGAGAGACGGTTCGTGCTCGAGCCCTTGGCGGAGTTGATGCCCGGCTACATCCATCCGGTGCTGGGGAGATCCGTCGACGAGCTGCTCGCGACGCTGAGGGACCCTGGGAGGGTTACGCGGATTGGCCCTTCGCCGGGCATGATCGCCCGCGAGCAGTGATCAGCCCCGATTTCCAACCCCATTGGCTTGCCCTATAATCGATCGATTATGGAAGTGGTCCGAAGTCCGGTCCGGATGCGGATGATCGCACAGAAGCTGCGCGCGTCGAATTTGCGCGTGAGCCTGGTCCCTACTTCGGGAAACCTCCACGAGGGTCACTTTGAGCTCGTGCGGCAGGCCAAGGAGATCTCCGATGTGGTCATGGTGTCGATTCTGCAGGTGCCGGGCACCCTGAGTACGGATGTCTCGCGTAACCGGCCGTTCCTGGCCCGTGACGTCGAGCAACTGGCGCCGCTCGACCCCGGCTATATGTTCGCCCCTGATGCCCTGGACCTGATGCCCGGCGGCTTCTCTACCGAAGTACGGGTGCGCGCCCTCACCGACCGCCTCTACGGCGGGCTTCGTCCCGGCCATTATATCCAGAAGGCCACGGTGCTGACCCTGCTCTTCAATATGATCTCCCCGCATCGCGTTCACCTGGGGGAGAAGGATCTGCAGGAACTGGCGCTGGTGAAGCGGTTGATCAGGGAGCTGGCCTATGACATCGAGATCATCATCTCGCCGATCATCCGGGAGGAAGACGGCGTGGCCGCGGGCGCTGAGCTGCAGTGGCTTGCTTCCGAAGAACGGAGAGCGGCGGGAGTGCTTCACCGCGGCCTCAAACGCGCCCAGGTGCTCTTCGGCGCAGGCGAACGCGATGCCGTCAGCCTTCTTCGCTCCGTTCGCGAGATCATCGAAGGCGAACCGCTGGCACGTGTCGATTTCCTATCGGTAATCCACGCCGACACCCTTGAGCCGATTTCGACCATCGGCGACGAGCCGGCGGCCATGGCAGGCGCGGTTCAGATCGGTGAGGTACGGCTGCTCGACAATGTCTGGCTGAACCCCTGATCGTCGGCACGAGAGTCGTCCCCCGAGATGCGGATTCTGGTGAAAGGAGCGGGTGAAATGGCTTCGGCAGCGGCCCGAAGGCTGCACCTTTGCGGTTTCCAGGTCATCATGACGGAACTGGCCAGGCCGCTCTGCATCCGTCGCCAGGTCTCGTTCGCCGAAGCCGTATTCGACGGCTGGAAGCGGGTGGATGAGGTGGTGGCCGTCCTGGCCAACACCCCGGAGCAGGTGGAGGGTGTCCTTCAATCACGTCGGATTCCCGTCCTGATCGATCTCGAGGGCATCGCGGCGAACCGCTGGAGACCGGACCTGATCGTGGACGCGAGGATGCTGAAGCAACCCGACAACACCCGGATTACCGAAGCCCGCGTTGTGATCGGTCTCGGGCCGGGGTTCTCCGCTGGGGTCGATTGCCATGCGGTGGTGGAGACGAATCGTGGACATGACCTCGGGCGGGTGATTTACCGGGGTTCGGCCGAAACGGACAGCGGGGTCCCTGCTCCGGTGTCAGGGCAGGCCTCCTCGCGTGTGATACGGTCTCCAACCACGGGATCCTTCAAGGCGGTGCGAGCCATCGGCGACAGCGTAGCGGCGGGAGAACCAGTGGGATGTATCGCGGGCATACCGGTGGCCGCGGGGATCACGGGCGTAGTCCGCGGGTTGATCCACGACGGCGTTGAGATACGGCAAGGCGGCAAGGTGGGTGATATCGACCCTCGCGGCGATTCGTCTTACTGCTTCAAGATTTCCGATAAGGCGAACGCGATCGCCGGCGGGGTGGTCGAAGCCAGCATCTATCTCTCCCGGGAAATGGGACTCCTGCAGTGGAAATGAGCCGCCGGCCGAAACCGTCGGCATTGAACCGTCGCGAGGCCGGAGGGCCTCGACCGATGCTTGAACAGATTCGCTTCGGGCTGGTACGTCGGAGGAGTATAATCGGCCGAGTTTTCCGTCATCACCGGTGCCAGTGGGAATCATTGAGGTTGGACCCGGAGCGTTAAGAAGCCAGGACCTTCTTCGGAGGCTGAAATGCGCAAGAAGATGGTGAAGGATATCGTGCTTTGGGGTGTCACCTCGATCTCAATCGTCCTCTCCTTCGTCTATTTTTTCGAATGGAGGAAGACTGCGGATACCCCGGAACCCGTCAATAAGTGGTACTGGATCATCTGGGGTGTCGTCGCGCTCGCCTGCATTGCGATCTGGTTTTTCACCAAGCCGAAGGAAGAGGAGATCAGCATTACGCGTGGGGGGTGAGGCTCGGAACCCTCGGTCCGAGCCCCTGAAGCTGTATTGGCAGGCGATGTTGGGCGGGGGAGGGAGGACTATAGTTCCGGCCCGAGAATTCGTGGAGGTGCCCAGGATGCCTATTCCCGTTCGAGTGTTGGCGAAGTCAGCCTTGCTCCTGACCCTCGTCCCGTCGGTAACCTCGGCCGCGCCCGCGGCGGTCGCCTTTCAGGCATCAAGAGTCGGAGAGAAACTGACGTTGCTGGATCTCTTCTCCACGGCCACCTACGGTCTGCTCGGAATTGCGCTTTCGGTGCTGGGCTACCTTGTTTTTGACCTGATCACCCCATTCTCCCTCGGCAAGGAACTCGTAGAGGACAAAAACGTCGCGGTGGGGATCGTGGTCGCCGGGATCATCATCGGAATCTCGATCATCATCGCGTCGGCTGTATCCTGAGCTTAAGGGCTGCGCCGTTTCAGCGTCGGCTTCTCCTTCTGCTCGGACTGCTGATCGCTGGTTTTCTCCTGACCCTGCTGGTCGGTATCCGTCGTTTGGCCATCGCCCGAGGGAGACTTCCTTCGTAGCGTCGGGCGGCCCGTTCCCTGTGTTCCGGCCGTCTTATCGAGACGACGGGCGACGCCCTGGAGCTTGGCCAGCCGATCCTTCACCCGGTTGAACTCCCAGGAACTGATGATGTACTCATCCCGGTCGGGAAAGCGACCAATCAGGCCTTTCACAACTTCAATCCGGTCAGGGGTGCTCGGATGGCTCATGAAGAGCTTGGAAATCCCGCCCGGGGCCTTTCGGTTCTTCGCCTGGAGCTTCTCGAAGAAGGTAAGCAGGCCATTGGGATCGTATCCGGAGGCCCAGGAGTACTGCGCACCGAGGACATCCGCCTCTTTTTCGGCTCCCCGGCTGAACTTCAGGAACGCGACCGGCAGGCCGAAATTGGCTCCCAGACGCGCCAGCGTACCGATTCCGCCGCCGACAAAAATCAACGGGATGGAGAAAATCTGCAGCAACTCACCCTTGGTAAAATTTTCGAGCGCGTGACGGGCTGCCACGTGAGCGATTTCATGGGCCATGACCCCGGCCAGCTCGGACTCGTTGTCCGCGGCCAGCATCAGACCCGTGTTGACGTAAAAGAAGCCGCCCGGCAACGCGAAGGCATTGACCTCGTCGGAGATGGCCACCTTGATCGTAAACGGAACCTTCGCGTCGGAGTGAAGGACAATGTTCTGACCAACCCGATTGACATACTCGTTGATGATCGGGTCCTCCACCATCTTCATTTCCTGATCGATCTGTGCCGCAAGTTGCCGCCCGAGATTCGTCTCCCTCTCGAGAGAGTAAAAATTCATCTGGCGCTTGTTGATATCCCGCTTGCCGATCAGCAGGGGGTTCTCTTTATCATCCAAACTCTCGGCCGATGCCGATTTGGACCCTGACGTCTGCGCGCCCGACTGTGCCGGGACGACCACCGGGAGTGCCAGCCCCAACGCCATCGCCAGGGACAGCAGTGGATTCCATATACGCCTTGTCCGCATCCTCATTTCCTCACACCTCGGCAAAATTATAGCGGACGGCCCATTAGAAACCGCTTAGTGACTGATTAATTTTTCTTAATTGCGGTGGCGGCCGGGAACGCCAATCTCCTGATTGGCAGGGGCTCGATACCTGACCACGCCATTCAGCAGAATGGCGTTCCCGGGTAGACTACACCTTCATCATGCTCGGAACCCGGAACTCCTGCAGTAAGCGGAAGAGGTCGCTGCGGCAACAGGCTTCCAATGGTCAATGCTAAGGACAATCCCGGGAACGCCAATCTCCTGATTGGCACCGTCTCGGAACTTGACGACGCCAATCAGGAGATTGGCGTTCCCAGGGTTCCGCGGCGCGGGCCAGTTTGGCACAGCCGTGGATACCTCCCGCACTTTGAAAGTGCTGAAGCAACGCAGCATGTGACCTTTCATCTGGCCGACAGCTTGCCGCAAACCGTGCTTCTGCGATTGGAAGCTAAATTGAAGACTCTCCCCGCCGGGAAGCGGGAGGTTGAACGCCGCAAGCGCGTGCACGCGTGGATCGACGCAGGGCACGGCTCGTGCGTCCTGCGCAGACCGGGTATCGCCGATATGGTGGAGGGATCCTTGCTGAGCTTTGACTCGCAGCGCTACCGGCTGCTGGCCTGGGTCGTGATGCCCAACCACGTGCATACCCTCTTCCAGCCGATCAACGGATGGACCGTCGCGAAAATCGTGGCCTCGTGGAAGAAGTTCACCGCCCGCAAGATTTGCGATGACAGGCGGGAGCGTGGCGAAGGGCCTGGTACTCCAGTCTGGCACCGGGAGTATTGGGATCGGTACATCCGTAACCAGCGACACTTCGACCAAACGGTTGAGTATATCCACCTGAATCCGGTGAAGGCCGGATTGGTGATCAGACCCGAGAGTTGGCGATGGAGTAGCGCCTTCTCCGGCCGGGAACGCCAATCTCCTGATTGGTCCCCGGGAACGCCAATCTCCTGATTGGTCCCCGGGAACGCCAATCTCCTGATTGGTCCCCGGGAACGCCAATCTCCTGATTGGTCCCCGGG
>JACQTD010000245.1 GCA_016210985.1 Acidobacteriota bacterium | reverse complement strand
GGTCTTCCTGCCGAGCTTCCTGAGCGAGGGTCGCCGAGTCTCCAACCAGCAACCAGATCAGAAGTACAGCCGGGAAAACTGAGCGGCGGCTCCGCTTGCCGGCAAAGAAGCTCATAACCCGGTCCCGTCCAAAATCCCACGCTGCCGGTCGACCAGCGGCCCGGTGTAGTCCTCCGTGAGCCTCACCCTCCGGAGTTCATCCGAAGCGCGACCGTGGGCTCTCCTGCTTTGCATGAAAAGCCGGCCTAGTTGACGTGGTCGAATTGCGCCGGAAGGTCGGCGGTGACTTTTCTTTCCGCGATGCTGATAATTTCGTCGCGCAGCGAGTCGAGGGACGCGCTGAGACTGGTCACTTCGAACGAGGCGACCCTTACTTTCTGTTCAAGTTCTCGAACTTCCTTCTCCAGACTGTCGCTGTGGCCGCCGATCGCGCTGAACTCCTCGGACTCCTCCCGGGTGAGTTCGCGTCCCGGGTCCCCGGCCTCAGCGCTGAGGCGATCGAGAAGCTGCAGCGATTGTCTCCGCATGGCCAGACTCCGCTCTTTGCGCACGGCCAGCTCGCGGTCCATCCACGCGAGCCGCCGGAGCAGCTGATCACGCGCATTGAGCAGCGCCAACAGCTCCGCTTGTATCTCCGCGAGTTCCTCAGGGCGTGCCGGATCCTGCGGTACCTGCAGGCTCTGCCAAAGCGTGTGGTTGTGATCGTTCATAGTCATAAAAACTGGTGGAGGTGAGCGGAATCGAACCGCTGTCCGACGGTCTTCAACGAGAGGCCCTACATACTTAGCCGCTTCTCGAAGATTCGCCAGCCCCGGTGGTGAAGCGGCCTACGCCGGAGCCCGCTAGTTCAGTGTGCGTCGCCCGCGCCGGCTGATCACCCGGCACGAGCCTAGCTCAGATTAGTGACGCCGCGTGACCATCTCTAAGCGCAATGATCGGCGGCGAGGCCGGTTTTAAGCGGCCTGGGCAAACTGAGTGTTTGCGTTTGTATGGTCCGTGCTTTTAACGCGCCACACGGTGCTCGGTATGCGCCTTCCCGTCTCCGATCCCTCGTCGAAACCATTTCACCCCCATTACCGCTATGGATTCTATCACTGGCTTCTCCAGTGCCGCAAGAAGCCTTTCCCATAACTACGCTCACGTGTACTGTGATGCCACACCAGGGCGGCAGGCTGGCTGGTATCTTGAGGAACCGGCACGCGGGCGCAACCGTATGGGTAGATGTGCGTGAACGGATCGCAGACCGGTCTCTACGCGGCAGGCTTTGGACTATGGGAGGCTGACATTGAATTATCGGCGGAAATTGGATGAGGTAAAGAAGGCGCTGTCGGAGAAGGCCAGGGAACTGGACGCCAGGTACGGCGTCACCGAAAAGGTCGATCAGGTCAGTTCTTCGGCCGGCGAAGCCTTCGAGCGGGCGCGATCCACCGCCGCCCGCCACGTCCAATCCGCCCGGGAGGAATTCGAGCGGTTCGATGCCGGTCGCGACGTGGCGGATCGCGCCCAACAAACCACCGAGGATTTCGCCAAGCGAGCCAGGCGGTCTGCGAAGGCGGCCGAGGAGAAGCTTACTGAGGTCCTCGGCGAAGCGGAGAAATACTACCAGCGCGTCGAGGAAGCTTCGGGCGCCGCGGGCAAGACTGTGGGCGCGGGCCAGTCAATCAAAGAGGCGGCCGAGAAGGCCCGGAGGTGGGTCAAACAGCATCCGGAGAAGATCGCCGTGATCTCCCTATCGGTCATCGGAGGAGGTAGACTGGGATCTGCATGGACCGCCACGGATGCCGTCGTTCTCGGCGCGGGTGGAGCCGGGAACTGGGTTTTTCATTCGGCGCTTGCACCCGTCGCCCTCCAGAAGTTGGTCGAAAAGTACTCCGAGTATCTAAAGAAGCAGGAACTGCTCGTGGCTGCGGGTCTCATGACCGATGCTGAAGCCCATCGCGTCCACTTTCAGCGGCGATTGGTTCGTTATGCGGGCGCTCCGCTCCTCGGAAGCTTCAACATCGCCGCGGGGACGGTGCTGATCATCCAATCGGTATCCGGAGGAGCCGTCGGCGGCGCGCCGCTGAGCTGGATCATCGGTGGCAACCCGCTGCTCAGCTCGGTCTGGCTCTTCGCCAACGGCGTCATCTGCATTCACTCGGGTTACAAAATACTCCTGCTCGCCATCAAGGACGACACCGAAACCATGGAGATCTGGGAAGGCCTCCGCTTCCGGCGGGCACTGCCGGCGAAGGCCATGAGTTGACGACGATCGCCTGGCTATCCTCGCGAGCCTTGGTGGGCGCCGGGTCTCCCTGCCGCCCGGCCGATTACAGCCAGGCCGCGGACTAACTGAAGGAGATGGGAAACGGCATGAAGGTGAGAATGAATACAATCAAACCGATGATCCCGATCACGATCCGGCTTCTGCCGATAGGCGTCTGCTCGTCCGCCAGCGGAGGGTGCTTTAAACCAAGCAGGAGTCCCAATAGTATCACGTAGACAAACCACCCCGCCCACTGATACCGCTGGTAGGCCACGATCGCGAGCGCCGTCATCAGCGCGAAGATACCCCAGGCGGCCCACCGGTGCCCGCGCTTTCCGATAAGGGCGTAGACGACGTGACCCCCGTCGAGTTGCCCTACCGGAAGCAGGTTGAGGCTGGTCGCCAGCAGACCGACCCAGGCGGCGAAATAGACGGGGTTCCAATAGACCATCTTCGGAAATCCCCAGAATTCCTGGAGAAGAATGAAGAGGAGCGGATCCTGAAAGACGGTGACGCTGGCGCCGATCGGTGGAGGAGGCGCGGGCTGTGCCACCAGCATACCGATGAACGAGGCCGGCAGCGCAATCACGAAACCCGCAAGCGGACCGGCGATGCCGATGTCAAAGAGCGCTCTGCGGGTGCGGATCATATCCTTGATCCTGATGAAAGCCCCGAACGTGCCGACCAGCGTAGGCGCGGGGATGAAATAGGGAAGCGTCGCCCTGACTCCGTAGTAACGGCAAGCTATATAATGACCCAACTCATGGGCCAGTAATATAGCCAGGAGCGTGCACGCGTAGGACATCCCGGAGGAGAGCATCGCAGGTTCCTGCAGCAGTAATCCGATGGCCGCGGGCAGTTGACGGATAGAAGCGACCTGCACACTCGGTAGAATAACGCCGAAGACGATGATGGAGACCGCGGTCAGGGCAAAAAGGGTGACGTGCAGCACCACTCGAGGGGTATTGATCCCCCAATCGAGTCGAGGAATCGATAACCCCGGTATTGACTTAAACTCTGAAACTTCTCGCACTGCTAACTTCTTATTCCTCGATCAACGGAGCGGGTCATGCGCGCAGCTCCTTTCCAGGTTTGAACCGGATCGTCTTTCCTTCAGGTATCGGAACGACTTCGCCCGTTTTCGGGTTTCGTCCGATCCCCCGTTTCCGAGGCCTCACGAAGAAAACACCGAACCCCCTCAGTTCTATGCGTTCGCCTCGCCTCAATGCCGCCTTCATCGAGTCAAACAATGATTCCACAGCTATTTCGGCTTTGATCTTCGGGAGGCCAGTCTTATCGGCCACCACGTTTACAATATCCTGTTTGATCACAGCCCCTCCTAGCCTCGAAATATTTGTGATGCCTAGATTTGTCTGCGTTCGGATTATATGGACTGCCTGCAAGTGTGTCAAGCAGAAGTGTTTCCAGGATATCAATCGATGTCGCGAGTTTTGAAGCCCTTAGCTCTCCATTCGACGAAAGTTATAGACGAGCCTCTGCCAGGTCGTGACAGGAACTCCTCGCACCATGGCAGGCGTAAATCTTAACTTGCGGGCGGCAGCCATCGCCGCTTCGTCCAATCCAAAGCCAGCCCAGCGGTTAAGTCGAATTTGACCGATGGTACCATCCGATTTGAATTCGACTTCGAGATCTACCGTGGCTTCGATTCCGGCGAGGTCAGCTTCCCTCGAGAATTCCGGCTTCACGTGGCTCAGAACCACGGGGTCCCTTATCTCTCGAGCCTCCTTCGACCTTCCCGCCTCGGCTAGGCTTTCCATCTCAGCCTCGGCGTCCCTGAGCGAACCCGTCGCCGTGGCACGGCAATCACGCAACAGATCTCTCGACCGCCGAAGGAGTCGTTCTCTTGCCGCTTCTCCACTCTCGGCGCGGGAATGGAAGAAGTCCGATTGGAGCAACGCCCCGCTGGTTCCGTCCACCAGTAGGGCAGCGTACCAGGCCAGATGCGAGAGTCGGTTTTCTGCATCCCTCGATTCACGAACCTCGCCCGTGAACAACAGGAAGAGATCTGCCCCCAGGAGCGCGCCGATCCGAGCCGCATCCTCCCGATTCATGTTCAGCAACTCCTTCCAGTTCACACCCGTGAGCGCGGAATCGACCAGATCCGCTTCGAGAACCTCTATCGCATCTGTGCTCACGGTCGTTTCAATGGACTCGGCCAACGCGGTGGTCAGCGACCCTGCTCCCGAAGTCACTCCTACCATCGCCAGGCGCCGCCGGTACCGGATCTTTTCGATGCGGGTCTGGAGGCGCCGCAACGCTACCGGGAAGCCCGGCGAAGCCGATGTCAGGTGGCATCCAGGGGTGAATGCGGAAAGACCCGCATAAAGGAAGGAGAAATGTAGCCACAGGAAAACGCTCGCCGGTTGGGATCGTCTCTTCAGTAGACGCATCTTACGGGCCATCCTCGGTCCTGGAGCCTGGGCTCCGTTGAGTGGCGACTGCCTACGGGCAGGATTCTTTCCAGTAACGGAGGTTCATTGATATCCGATCTTGAAGGCCAAGTCCATCCGCCGCAGGTGAAGAAGCCACCCCGATGCTTTATCTCTCATTGAGCCGGCCGGCTCGCATTGAATAGAATGGCGCTGCCTCCGCGCTCGAGGAATCCCTCATGACCCTTCCTGCTTCCAAGACCGCCATGATCGTCTCGATCGCTGAACCCACGATAGAAAGGATGCTGCAGGCGGCGAAGGAACCGCTGAGCCTCGGCTGTTGGGTCGAGTTTCGCCTTGATGCGCTCCCGGCAAACGCTTCATGGGCAGCGCTGCGTGAAGCATGCGTGCGGCTCAGCCGCATCGATGGCACGGCTGTTTTTACCCTGCGGCCGACGGAACAAGGCGGCTTCAGGAATTTCGATTTGATGAGTCGGGCCGGGTTCTGGAGCGATCCGCAGGTCCGCCGCTGCGGAGCCCGCCACTACTTCGATTGGGAGATAGATCTCGCCGGGGAGATGTTGCAGCGTCAAGCCGCCGATGACTGGAATCGGATCATCGTCTCCTATCACTCCTTCGATCCCGGCGTTCCCGATCTGGTTCGGGTCTACCTGCAAATGGGCGCGTATTCGGGTGCCGTGTCGAAGATCGCCTTCATGCCGTCTCGCGCCGACGAGATGGCATCGGCGCTGTCGTTGCTTGACCGGGCACGTACGGAGGGCCGCCGCCTCATCGTCATCGCCATGGGTGAGAAGGGGGGTGCCACCCGCCTCGTGGCTCCGCTTTTCGGTGGGTTCGCGACCTATGCCTCCCACAGCCCGTCTTCGCCGGTGTCGCCTGGCCAGATTCCATACCAGGATCTCCTGTCCCAATTCCGGTTTGCGGAAGCCGATGGTTCCTTCCACGTGACTGGAATCGTGGCGAATGCCGTGGGGCACTCGGTATCTCCAACCATTCATAATGCCGTTTACCGGCAGCGCGGGATGGACTGGGTCTACCTTGCGTTCGCGGTCGACGATCTACCCGCTTTCGTGCGACGTCTGGTCCACCCGCTGACCAGGGAAGTGAACTGGAACCTGAAAGGGCTGAGCGTAACCATACCCCACAAGGTTACCGCGCTCGGGCTGGTTGACGAGGTCGACGAACTCGCCCGACGGACGGGAGCCGTGAATACGATTCAGTGTCTGGGAGATCGACTCAAGGGTTACAACACCGATGTCTGGGGAATTATCGAGCCGGTACGCCGCCGAATGGACCCCCGGGCGAAAGTCGCCATCGTGCTCGGAGCCGGCGGGGCGGCGGCGGCCGCCTGTGTCGCGCTGCAGACCGCAGGCGCCCGCGTTCGCGTCCTCGCAAGGAACCTCGAACAGGCGGAGCGGCTCGGCCGGCGACTGGGTATCCAGTCGGGCGGCCTGGAAGAGATCGCGGCCGAATCGTACGATATCCTCATCAACGCAACACCGGTCGGCATGACCGGCCACTCCAATGTCGATTTTCCGGTGGAGTTTTCGCCTTCACCGTGCAGCCTGGTATTCGATCTGGTTTACAATCCGATTGAGACCTCCCTGATCAGGAAGGCCAACGCGTGTGGCTGTCCGACTATCTCCGGGATTGAAATGCTGGTGGAACAGGCGGCGCGCCAGCATGAGATCTGGAGCGGCGAGCCGGCGGATCGATCACTGATGATGTCCGCAGCGCTGCGGCGATTGGTTCCCGGCAGGTAAGTCCGAGGCGGCGAGGCGCCCGCCGATCATCCCGACGCCATGGCCCATGAGGAAGGGCTCGTCTCGAGCCAGTCCATGCCCCGCAATGTGTACCACGCCTCGCACAAAGGAACCCGTCTCTGGAGTCTGGCCTCGACCGAGGCGCCTGGCGCTCCGAGCGGCGTCGACGTGATGAGCTGGATCCAGCTCGAATCGCCTGATTTCCATAGTCAGCTGACGACGTGTGAAAGCGCATGCCCGAGCTTATCCCGCTTCGTCCTCAGATAGGCGTAATTGAACGGATTGGGCTCGATCAGAAGCGGAATCTGTTCGGTGATGGTCAGCCCGTAACCCTCGAGCCCCACCACCTTCTTCGGATTGTTGGTGAGGATTCGTATCGCGCCCAGGCCCAGGTCCTTGAGAATCTGGGCGCCAATGCCGTAGTCCCGAAGGTCGGGCTGGAAACCCAACTGGAGATTGGCTTCCACGGTATCGAGTCCGCCATCCTGAAGCTCGTAGGCGCAGACCTTGTTCTTCAATCCGATTCCCCGTCCCTCCTGCCGCATATAGAGCAGGACGCCTTCACCCACGTCGGCGATCATCTTCAGCGCCTTGTCGAGTTGTTCGCCGCAGTCGCATCGCATGGAGCTGAACGTTTCTCCGGTCAGGCATTCCGAGTGAACCCGGACGAGCACGTTGCGCTTCCCCCTCACGTCGCCCATCGTCAAGGCGATGTGCTCCTTTCCATCGACTTCTGAGGCATAAGCATGAACGTCGAACTCCCCATACCTTGTAGGCAGTCTGGCGGTGGCGACCCTCTGGATCAGCTGCTCGTGAATCCGGCGATACCGGATCAGCTCCTCGATGGTGATGATCATCAGGTCGAACTGCGCGGCGAACTCCTTGAGCCGGGGCAGCCGGGCCATCGTCCCGTCCTCGTCCATGATTTCGCAGATGACTGCCGCCGGGTATAACCCCGACAGCCGGCAGAGGTCCACACTGGCTTCCGTATGCCCGGCCCTGCGCAAGACTCCGCCCTCACGAGCGCGCAGCGGGAAGACATGGCCGGGTTCCACGAGATCGGACGGCCGGGTCGCCGGGTCGACCATGGTCCGTATGGTGCAGGCCCGATCGGGCGCCGAGATGCCCGTCGTGATGCCGTCTCTGGCGTCCACCGATACGGTAAAGGCCGTTTCGTGTTTGGAGGTGTTGCGGCTGACCATCAAGTCCAGTCCCAGCTGATCGAGACGCTCGGGAGTCATGGAGAGGCAGATCAGCCCGCACGCATTCTTCGCCATGAAGTTGATCTTCTCCGGCGTGACATACTCGGCCGGCAGCACCAGATCGCCCTCATTCTCCCTATCCTCATCGTCGACGACGATGATCATCTCCCCGTGCTTGATGCCTTCGATGGCCTCCTTAATGCTTTGAAAAGTCATTAGTCCGTTCCTCCCTGGTCGTGCTACCCGACCCCCGGTTCATACCGGCGGCTTTGCCGCCTGCGACGGGCCCTTCGGTACGAAGGACAACCAACTCGGGCACGCCTATTCCAAGACCCGCCATACTCCCTCACTCCGGCATTCAAGGAGTCTCAAAATCAAATTCATGACACTCATTGCAGTAGGTAGTGGACTTCTCATGCGCATGGTGACAGAGCGTGCATCTCAGATCCCCCATGTGCGAGTCGTGCGGGTTGGGATATAAGTCCTGCGTCTGCGCGGCGACATGCGCGTAACTCTGATGGCACTTCAGGCACTGGTTCACCAGTGGCGCCTCGGTCGGGAAGTTCGAATCGTGGCACAACGCACAGGTTACGCCCCGCTCGGCGTGGGTATGATCGAGGAACTCCGACGTGGCCCAGGTGCCGTAATACCCCGTCATCGCCGTAGCGAGGTTCTTATTCACCTTGATGCCCATGCTCGTCTTCATCCCGACGAGCGTCAGCTCGCCGCCAGTATTGATCACATGGCACGACCAGCAGGTCCCGTCGAACTCCTGATTGCCGAAATGATCAAGATGCGTGAACCAGCCTAATCTGGATGCCGCTGCGTTTGGAGATTCGGTCTGTGAATGACAAACAATACAGAAAGTCACCTGCTCGACGGTTACCTTGAAATGACCCTCCGGAATCTGTGTCGAGAGCTTGGTATGACAACTGTTGCAACCGGCCGGCGTCTGCGCCATGCAGACCGTCGTCACATCCTTACCTGACCATCCGGCCGCCCAGCAGGCG
>JACQTD010000244.1 GCA_016210985.1 Acidobacteriota bacterium | reverse complement strand
TCCTAGCGTTGTTCGGGAAGCCCGTTGCGGAAGGCGGCTACGGCAAGTCGCGAGGCGAGTTCGACAAGCGCGTCTCCATTCATCTGAACGCTCAAACCCCCGCTGCAGCTTCTCACAAACCGTACGGCCACATTAAAGACCGCGTCTCCGCGAGCGAGTCTGAGATGCGCGACCAACATCCGGCAGCCGGTCCCGTGGAGGATCTGCCCAAGACACCTTTTCACGACGGCGACGGCCAGATCGGTCACGGCTCGGTGGTCATCGCGGCGATCACCAGTTGCACCAACACGTCGAACCCTTCGGTGATGATTGCGGCCGGCATGCTGGCTCGGAAGGCGGTCGAACGCGGACTGAGCGTGAAGCCGTGGGTGAAGACAAGCCTGGCGCCCGGTTCCAAAGTCGTCACCGATTATCTCAGGGAGACCGGACTGCTCGCGGACCTTGAGCAGCTCCGGTTCCACCTCGTGGGATACGGATGCACCACCTGTATCGGCAACAGCGGTCCTTTGGCGGAGCCGATTGCCGCGGCGATCAAGGATAAGAGCCTCGTTGCCGCAGCGGTCCTGAGCGGGAACCGCAATTTCGAAGGGCGCATCAATCCGTCGGTCCGCGCCAACTATTTAGCTTCTCCGCCCCTGGTCGTGGCCTACGCCATTGCCGGGAGTATGGATGTGGACCTCTATCAGGAACCCCTGGGTCGCGGCCGCGACGGTCAACCCGTCTATCTCAGGGATGTATGGCCCTCCGAACAGGAGGTACAGGCCGCCGTGGCTGCCTCCGTTCGCCTCGATGTATTCCGTAAGGCTTACCAGGATGTCTTTCGCGGGGATGATCGATGGGCCGGCCTCCACGCGCCCGAAGGTGAACTATTCCATTGGAGCACGGATTCGACCTACATCAAGCGAGCGCCCTTTCTCGACGGTTTGAAGATCGACGTACCTCCGATTTCCGACATCCGCGACGCCCGTGCACTCGCCGTCCTGGGAGATTCAGTGACCACCGACCACATCTCTCCGGCCGGATCGATACCCCGGGACAGTCCGGCGGGAAAGTACCTGGTCAAGCACGGCATCGACCCTCGCGACTTCAACTCCTACGGCGCCAGGCGGGGAAATCACGAGGTCATGGTTCGGGGGACGTTCGCGAACATCCGCCTGCGCAACGAACTCGCGCCGGGGACCGAGGGCGGTTGGACCGTCCACATGCCTACCCTCGAACCGATGACGATTTTCGACGCCGCGGGCAGGTACAAGGAGGACGGCGTGCCCCTCCTGGTCCTGGCGGGAAAGGAATACGGTTCAGGCTCGTCCCGCGATTGGGCGGCCAAGGGTCCGCTACTGCTGGGGGTGAGGGCGCTGCTGGCCGAGAGCTTCGAACGCATTCATCGGAGCAACTTGGTCGGCATGGGCATTCTCCCGCTCCAGTTTCGTCCGGGTGACACGCGAGCCAGCCTCGGACTCACGGGTTTTGAGCAATTCGACATCGAAGGCATCAGCGGAGATCTCCGGCCCGGGCAGGCTGCCGGTGTCCGGGTCCGCAATAACCGGAATGAGGAATTCCGATTCGAAGCGACCGTGAGAGTCGATACGCCGGTCGAGATTGAATACTATCGCAACGGCGGGATACTTCCTTATGTAGTGCGCGAACTGCTGAAGGCCAGGGGATGAAGCCGAAGGCCATCGACATGCATGTTCATCTACCCACGGCGAGCTTCCTGGAAGGCTCGCTCAAACCCTATCGTGCCCTCGCCGAACAGTTCTTCCGTACGGCGGTACCGTGCAGGGAGATGGACGAAGTGGCGAAGTTGTACGATGAGCTCGACCTTGTCGGCGTGCTCCTCGGCTGGGATGCGGAGACTGCCACCGGATTGCCGCCGCTCAAGAACGACGAAGTGGCCGCCGTCGTGAGGAAGTATCCCGCCCGGTTTATCGGATTCGCCGGAGTCGATCCCTGGAAGGGCAAACGGGCGATCGAAGAGATCGAGCGCGCCGTGGTCGAACTCGGCTTGCGCGGCGCCAAATTCCACCCCGGACTTCAAGACTTTCGTCCCGACGACACCCGGTTTTATCCGCTTTACGAGAAGATCACTGAATTGGGAATTCCGGCGATCTTCCACACCGGCACCAACGGGATCGGCGCCGGCGCGCCAGGCGGCATGGGCATCAAACTCGATCGTACCCGCCCGATCTATCTCGATACCGTGGCCGCCGATTTCCCTGAACTGACCATCATTGGAGCCCATCCCGCCTGGCCCTGGCACGAAGAGATGCTGGCGATCATCAGCCACAAGACCAACGTCTTCATGGATCTCTCCGGTTGGTCACCCAAGTACATTCCCCGCGTCGTCATGGATGAAGCCCGGACAAGGCTTCAGGATCGCATCCTTTTCGGCAGCGACTATCCGTTCATTACTCCGCAGCGGTGGCTCGGCGACTTCGACGGGCTCGATGGGTTTTCGAATGAGGTCCGGGAAAAGATCCTTTGGGGCAACGCGGCGCGCATCCTGCGGCTCGATCCGGCCCCGGCCTCAAGCACTCGCCGGTAACGCTCGTGCGAGTAAGCCACGGCGGATCCGGCCTCAGGTCGCCCGTCCCGTGAAACAGGAGTTTCTATGGCAACCTCAGAAGAAAACAAAGCCATCATCCGGCGCTATTGCAACGAGCTTTGGAACGAGTGGAATCTCGATCTCGTGGACGAGTTCATTTCCGAAAAGATCTCCTTCCGGGGCTCGCTGGGCCTTACCGTCCTCGGGCGGGACGGCTTCAAAGCTTATGTCGAGTTAGTCCGATCCGCCTTTCCCGATTTTCATAAGACTGTAGAGGAATTGATCGCCGAGGGCGACAGAGTCGTCGCCCGCCTGACCTTCCACGGCACCCATAAGGGCCGGCTGTTCGGATATGAACCCACGGGAAGACAAGTGAGTTACGCCGGCGCCGGTATCTTTCGCCTTCGTGACGGCAAAATCGTGGACGGCTGGGTTCTGGGCGACACGCTCAACCTGACCCGCCAGATCGAGACGCCGAATGTCAGTGGACCCGGGATCCATTAGCCCGCCCGTTCCCGATAAAAGGCAATCAAGTCCATGCTCTCTCGTTACCCGTCGGGCTCACCGGCCACGCCGCCGCCGTCGTCGCAGGAAATCTCTATGTCGTCGGCGGATCTCCAGGGTGTGCTGACGTGAGCGGTACGCTATATGTATACAACCGGGTGACCCAGACCTGGACCACAAAGGCTCCCATGCCCACCATGCGTACCGGGCTGGCCGTTCGGGATACTTCAACACCGTGCTCGCGTACAATGCCGCGACCAATGCATGGGCAAAGCTTTCACCGATGCCGATGGCCTTCGCTGCTGCGACGGCCGCGAACATCAACGCGAGACTCTACGTCGCAGGCGGGATCTCGCCGGGCGGACTCTTGGGTATGGTCAGACGGTTCATTCCACCACCGGGAGGCGGTGGGAATGGCGGCGCGGGGGGAAGCCTGAAGATCAACTGCTCGGGCGACATAGACCTATTTTCGAAGGAAAGTACGACGGAGGGGGTCATCGTTCATTTTCCCCCACCGACCGTCAGGCTCTCCACCAATTGCACGCTCGTGAGCATGACCTGCTCGCGCTCCCCCGGCTCGCTCTTCCCGCTGGGTACTACCACGGTCACCTGCTCGGCGACTGATTCATGCGGGAATACAGATTCCTGCTCATTCAACGTAAATGTCCGGCTGCCATAGCCGCGCAACCGGTCACGCAGCGCCTGCTTGTAACAGGTGGTTCGTAAGACTTCGCCGCTGATCCGCTGGCGGGCTCAGGATGGCGAGGCCAGTTGCGAAGCGAGGTCTCGCAGCTTTCGAAGATCGAGTTTCCCCGTTCCCAGATACGGCAGCTGCTCGACGTGGAAGATGAGGCTGGGTCTCGGCACCCAGAGGTTCGGCAGACCCGCCTGCGGAAGCTTCTCAAGGCACTCCTTCAGCCGCTCATCGGTAAGGGTGTGGAGAACGACCAGGCGTTCGCCCTTCTTCTCGTCGGGAATGCCGGTTACGGCAAAGCACTGTTCGGTCGCTCCGGCCATCTCATGAAGCTTCTCCTCCACCTTGATGTGCGGAACCATCTCGCCTCCGATCTTGCTGAACCGGCTGAGTCGGTCGGTGATTTGGAGGAACCCGTCTTCATCGAGTGTGGCGATATCTCCGGTCACGTACCACCCGTCACGCATCACCTCGGCCGTCTTGTCCGGACGGTTGAGGTACCCGCTCATCACATTGGCTCCGCGAACCAGGAGCAGGCCCGGCTGGCCGACGGGCAGCCGTGCCCCCGTTTCCGGATCGACGATCCGTACACTCATACCCGGAAGTGGATGCCCGATTTTTCCGCGTTTGGCGCCAACCTGGCGGAATCCGGCCGACCGATAATCATGCGTGTTGACCGTGATCACGGGTGAACACTCTGTGCAGCCGTAGCCCTCAACCGGTCTTATACCGAATCGCTCCTCGAAAGCAGCAGCCAGACGCTCCGGAAGTTTCTCCGCGCCGGCCATAACCACCTGCAGGCTTCCGAAATCCTCGGCTTCGCATCCCCTCAGATAAATCTGAAGAAAAGTGGGCGTGGCCAGCAGGAAGGTGACGGCGTATTGGCGGACCAGCGCCCCGATCGCTCTCGGCTCCAGTGGAGTGGGATGGTAAACGACCCCGATGCCGAGTGCAGCCGGGAGACAAAGCGTGCCCGTAAAACCGAAAGAGTGGAAGAAGGGCAGAATTCCGAGAATGCGGTCGCGGGGACCCAGGGCGAAGACCTGCCCGACCTGTTCAACGTTTGACGCGATGTTATAGTGGCTCAGGACCACGCCTTTGGGGTCCCCGGTGCTGCCACTGGAGTAAATCACCGTGGCGGCATCGTCGAGGGATCCTTTCTTCCTGCGCCCGAGTGCGATCTCAAGTAGCCGGGCCGGCAGCAGAAGGGCCATCAGCAGCGCCGTGACCCGCTCCACCGCGCCGGGATTCGCAGCCATCTCCTCGAGCAGCACTGTGCCGGACGGGGCATCCATTTTGATCTTCTCGAGAAACCGCTTCGAAGTGATCACCGTTTGCAAGTTGCACTGCCGTGCACACGATGCCAGCGTTTCTTGCGACACCGTGTAGTTGAGGTTCACCGGCACCTTGCCGAGAAGCAGCGCGGCGAAATTGACAAGCGCTCCTGCTACCGAAGGGGGCAGAAAAATGCCCACCATCTCCTGTCCCGCCCATGCGTGGGCCAGTCGCCGGGCAAGAAAGACCGTGCGTGCGAGCGCGCTACCAAAGCTCAATTTGGGAACCATCCCGTCCACCATCGCAAAACGAAACGGAAATCGGCGCGCGGTTTGGACGAAGGACCGATGCGGCATACGCATGAGCGGCTTGCGATGCTCCCAAGCCTCGGCCTGGAGATCCTGAACGGCCTGGCGAACCTCAAGGTGATTGGCGTGGGAACTCAGCGGAGCGCCGAAATAGACTGCGACCGGCTGCGGGATGCGCCGGGGAATCTTCCAGCTGAACCTCCCATGGGCCAGGCTGAAGATGCTCCCCCAGACGCCGTCCACGCACACCGGTATGATCGGCGCATCCACATCCTTCATGATCCGCTCAAACCCCCGCTTGAAGGGCAGCAGTTGACCGATGCGTGTGATCTGCCCTTCGGCGAAGATGCAGGCAACCTCCCCCCTCCGGATCCAGTCCCCGGCCTCCCTCAAGGCGGTGATGATCTCTCGCGGCCTCACATGTGAGGAGATGGGAATCGCCCCCAGTATCCGGGCGAAGGGTTTGATCCACGGCCGCTCGTACATGCCTTTGTACATGAGGAAACGGATGAAGCGGTCGGTCGAGGCCAGCAGGAGAAAAGCATCGATCAGCGAGAGGTGATTGGAAACGAACAGTGCCCCGCCCTTGTCGGGAATGTGGTCGCGTCCGACGATCCGAATCCGGTAGAGGCTGTGCGTCAGCAGCCAGAAGATCAACCGCAGGAAGGAATCAGGCAACAGATAAAGCGCATAGAACATCGCCAGCGCCGTCATCACGGCACTTGCGAGGAAAATGTTTCGCGGGTCGAATCCGAGGCGCGCGTCGAATAGCCAGTAGACACCGGAGGCCACGAAGATACCGATGAAGGAAGCCAGGTTGGCAGCGGCCAGAACGCCGCCCTTCTCCTCCCGGGCCGGCCGATGCTGGAGCAGCGCCGAGATGGGGACGATGGCAAATCCGCCGAAGAACCCCAACAGGCCGAGGAGAAGCCCGAATTGGGTCGAGGTCAGCCCGGGCATCCAGAGTCCAAGGGAGAAGACGCTGACTCCGACCGCCCCGAGTGGAATCAGGCCGTATTCGATCTTCCCTCCGGACAGATACCCCGCGGCCAGGCTGCCGATCCCGATTCCCAGCGCCACCGAGGCCTGCAGTAATCCATTTTGCGTGTCGCCGAGTCCGAGGACCTCCTTACCATAGAAAACAATGTTGAACTGGAGCAGCGCAGCAAGGAAAAAGAAGTAGGTATTCCCCAGCATGGCCAGCCAGAGCGCCCGGTCGGCACGTAGGGCCATGAGCTGCCGCCAAAAGTTTGAAATGAAATTGAGCTGAAACGTCTTCTCCGGCGCGGCCGCAGGCAATCGGCTTATGCCCAGGCTTGTGATCAACCCGATTCCCGCAAGGAGACTGAGGATCACGCCCGACCAGGCCTGCCGGCCGCGGAACAGATCCGAGAGCATGGCGCCGAAGGCGGTGCCCAGAATGCTGGCCACGAAGGTACCCAACTCCAGCACGCCATTGCCCCACGACAGGCGTTTCTCCGGCAGCAGTTCCGGCAGAAGTCCGTACTTGGAGGGCCCGAATACCGCGCTTTGGACGCCCATGAAGAAGACGGCCGCCAATTCCATGGTGAGATTGCTCATCCACAGCGCCGCTATCGCGAAGGCCATGACTCCGATCTCAAAGATCTTTACGCCGATGGTTACCGAGCGCTTGCTGTGGCGGTCGGCCAGGTACCCGCCCGCCATGGAGAAGAGAATGAATGGAAGGGCAAAGAGCGCGCCGATGAGGGGCACGAGTAATTCCCGCTGCCCGGCCGGAAGATCCATTCCGATGACAAGAAAAATGATCAGGTTTTTGAGGCTGAGGTCGTTGAAAGCACCCAGAAACTGAGTGGCGATAAGGCTCCAGAAGCCGCGTTCGGACGTGGTCATCATTGCCTGGTTCTCCGGCTTGGCCGTCGATCTCAACCTATCGTATTAGCGCCGTCAAGTGCCGTCCCCCTGGGACTTTCCTGGGACCGCACGCATCTTGCGTGCAGCAGTGCGCCCGGCAACGCTGCGGCGGGAGGCCACCGGAAAACGGGGTTGGAGGGCTTCGGCTCTACTGCACGCAAGATGCGTGCGGTCCCAGGAGGACTGTAATCGACTGTGATAGAATTTCTCATGCACCCCTGAGGCTGGAGCGTGGGATAGATGCCAAGTTCCAAAGCACTCATTGCAGTGCTGATGATCGCCTCGATACCGATCATCGATCCCATGAGGGGCAATGGCATCGGATCGTACGCTGAATGCACGGTCGGTCAACCGACCAATCAGCTCGCATCTTTCACGACGCTCCCCATTCCCGGAGAACCTCTCACCTTTAAGGGAACCAATCAATCGGGGAATCGATTTCAGTTACGCTGGAGTGACCGTTACTCCGATCCAACCCGGAACCCGGAACACGAAACTCGCGACACTCGACCCGGGCCCGACTCAATTCAACTTTCGAGCTGAGCCGGATTCAGCCGTGTGCGTGGTAGTGCCGGTGTCGGGGATCCTGTTCCGTCCTTCGAAGACAAACCCGCTGCCATTTTCCGTCACGATGCCGCTTAGAATAAAACCATTCGCGAACATAAACTTCACGGCACCCGCAGAGTCCAGGGTATAAGTTCCCTTCAATTCCGTCGATACCCCATCGTATTGTTGCAGGACGGACCCGTGAGTGATCCTCGTTTGGGTGAAGGCGCCTGCGCCATCGAATTGCCAGATCCCCATCCGCGTCTCGCCGATCGTTCGCCAATAGGTGATCACCGAATAGATAAAGCTTGACGTCGCACCGGTTGAGCTGAATGCATAGTTCCCGTTGAGCGTGGAATTGTCGAACGCCTCGCGCGAACCCGCCCGGCTCCGCTCGAGGAGTTCAAGAAGGGGCGACGCTTCCGATAACTCCGCTTGATTGTCTACCGGGAAGGAGCGGGGCGGGACACGATGTGGATCCTGAATGCGCCCAGGCGCCTCCACTGCCGCCGGCGAGTGAGTGGTAGTGGTGGCAACCGTACCTGCAAACCAAAGAAGACCCGAGCAGAGACCCATCATTATCAACTTCATCATCACCTCACACAATTAAGAGAATGGTCTTTCCAAGAGTTAAATTAGACCGGGCATTAAGAACAGAATAGGGCTGAGTCCTTACCTGTTGCAAGCTGACCGTTCGGTGGCGGGTAGATTTGGACTAACGAATCTCTCATGGCTATTTCGAAGGAACGAGATGATTTCGAAGGCTGTAGGGGGTGGTGGCCTTGCCACCGCCGCTGGAGTTTCTACATTTTGACCGGTGCCTTTGGGCTGGGACTGGAGTTTCGATACTTATCTGTCGAAGTACAATACCGGACCGGCGTT
>JACQTD010000265.1 GCA_016210985.1 Acidobacteriota bacterium | reverse complement strand
GGATTATGGAGATCAGGTCGACTACCTTCGCGTCTTTATAAAGAGCCTGCGAAAGAAAGTCGAACTCAACCCCGAGCATCCGGAGTACATCACCACCGAGCCCTGGGTCGGTTATCGCTTCAACGGCACGCCCGCGTCTTCATAAAATCTTCACGCCTTTTCCAGGACTTCTTCACTCGACGCCGCATACCCTTGGGTATGGAAGCGTGGATGGAGTTGTCATCCGAAACGGAGTGAAACCAAATGCTCGATCTATTCTATATCGCCGTAGGTTGCTTGTTTCTATTGGCTTGCTGGCCGTTCACGAAGGCCTGCGACAGACTCTAGGAGAAACTTGTGGATTACATCGTCGCCGGCATCGCATCGCTCGGTCTTTTCCTCTACCTGATCTACGCACTGCTCCGTCCGGAGCGGTTCTGAGAAACGGATATGACTGCCACAGGTGTATTACAGATTCTGGGTTTCTTCCTGGTGCTCCTCGCGCTCACCAAGCCACTCGGCCTCTTCATGGCCCGCGTCTACGAGGGACAGAGGACCTTCCTCCATCCCGTGCTGCGCCCGCTGGAATGCCTCCTCTATCAGCTCGGCGGTATCAAGGAAGAAATCGAGCAGCGGTGGACGCAATATGCGGCTTCCCTGCTTTCATTCAGCCTGTTTTCGTTTCTCTTCGTATACGTGATCCAGCGGCTTCAGGCCATCCTGCCATTTAACCCGCAGGGATTTACCACCAAAAAGACGACCCCGGATGTCTCCTTCAACACGGCTGTCAGCTTCATGACCAACACCAACTGGCAGGCTTATGGAGGCGAGACCACGCTGAGTTATTTCTCCCAGATGGCTGCGCTGACGGTTCAGAACTTTGTTTCAGCCGCGGCGGGTATGGCGGTGGCCATCGCGCTCGTGCGCGGGTTCGCGCGGCGCCAGGGAACCACGATCGGCAATTTCTGGGTCGATCTCGTAAGGGGCACGGTTTATGTCCTCCTTCCGCTCTCGCTCATCGGCGCACTCCTTCTCTGCTCGCAGGGCGTCATACAGAACTTCCAGGCCTACACGACGGCTACGACCCTTGAGGGCGGAACTCAAGTGATCGCTCAGGGACCGGCGGCGTCGCAGATCGCCATCAAGCAACTGGGAACCAATGGCGGAGGCTTCTTTAACACTAACTCATCCCATCCGCTCGAGAACCCTACTCCATTTTCGAACTTCTTTCAGACGCTCTACATCCTGCTGATCTCAGCAGGCTTGACCTATACCTTTGGAGTCATGGTCAAGGATACGCGGCAAGGCTGGGCACTCTTTGCCACCATGAGTCTGCTCTTCTTTATCGGTGCCTTTGTCTGTTATCCGGCCGAACAGGCGGGCAACCCGATTCTGGCCAAGCTGGGCATTCAAACCGGGGCCACTATCGGCCAACCTGGCGGCAACATGGAGGGTAAGGAAGTACGCCACGGTATTGCACCCTCGGCCCTCTGGGCGGTGGCGACGACCGACGCCAGCAACGGCAGTGTCAACAGCATGCACGACAGCTATACGCCAATCGGCGGCCTGGTGCTCTTGTTCAACATCCAGTCCGGTGAAGTCATTTTCGGCGGCGTGGGAGCGGGACTCTACGGCATGCTGCTGTTCGTGGTCCTGGCGGTATTCATCGCCGGACTGATGGTCGGCCGCACACCGGAGTACCTGGGAAAGAAAATCGAAAGTAAGGAAGTGAAGATGGCGATGGTGGCCTTGATGGCTTGCGCCGCGAGCATTCTGATGTTCACCGCGATCAGCGCAAACATAGACTTCCCGAAGGACAGCTATTGGAATCCGCCCGGAGCCGCGATCGCGAATACGAACAACGGCGGGCCCCATGGCCTTTCGGAAATCCTCTATGCCTATTCGAGCGGCACCGGAAACAATGGCAGCGCGTTCGCCGGGATCAACGTCAACACGCCCTGGTACAATCTGACCATTGGCCTAGCCATGTTGATCGGGCGTTTCCTGATCATTCTCCCGATGCTGGCCATAGCCGGCAGCCTGGTCGGCAAGAGGTACGTGCCGTCGACCAGCGGGACCTTTCCGACCCACGGACCGTTGTTTGTCGCGTTGCTGGCGGGAACCGTCATCATCGTCGGCGCGCTGACCTTCTTCCCCGCGCTCTCGCTCACTCCGATCGTGGAGCATTTCCTGATGGAGGCCGGCCAGCTCTTCTAGCCGCTCCCGGAGACCTGCTGGAGTTAGAACATGCCTACGACCCCGATTGCCCCTCCGGCCCCGCACCAGCCGCAGGAGGATCCCACTTCGTTGCTTCCAAAGAAGCTGGCGCGGGCGCGTCCGCTATTCGATCCGGAGATTGTTCAGCGGGCGGTCCGGGCGTCTTTTGTTAAGCTCAACCCGATGACCCTGCTGAAAAACCCGGTCATGTTCGTGGTCGAGGTCGGTGCGACCCTCACTACCGCATTTCTCATCCGCGACCTGGTCACGGGCGCCGGCGGCATCGGGTTTTCCCTGCAGATCTCGCTCTGGCTTTGGTTCACGGTCCTTTTCGCCAACTTTGCCGAGGCGATGGCCGAAGCGCGCGGGAAGGCCCAAGCCGACGCGCTCCGGAAGACCCGGACCGACACGATCGCGAAACGGCTGGGCCCGGGCGGAAGAATCGACCATGTTCCCGCTTCGGTGCTCCGTGCCCCCATGATGGTGCTATGTGAAGCCGGCGATCTGATTCCGGGAGATGGTGAGGTGATCGAAGGGATAGCGACCGTGGACGAGTCGGTCATCACCGGAGAGAGTGCGCCGGTGATTCGGGAGTCCGGGGGGGACCGCAGCGCGGTCACGGGGGGCACTCGCGTGCTTTCCGACCAGATCAGGATCCGGATCACCTCGAATCCCGGCGAGACTTTCCTGGATCGCATGATCGCGCTGGTGGAAGGTGCCGAACGGCAGAAGACGCCCAACGAGATCGCATTGAACATCCTGATTGCCGGCCTGACCCTCATATTCCTGTTGGCGGTCGTGACGCTGCAGCCCTTTTCGCAGTACAGCGTCAATTCGACGGGCTCGGGTGTGGTTCCGAGCGTGGTGGTGCTCGTGTCGCTGCTGGTCTGCCTGATTCCGACGACGATCGGCGGACTGCTTTCCGCGATTGGTATCGCCGGCATGGATCGCGTCATGCAGCACAACGTGCTCGCCATGAGCGGCAAGGCGGTGGAGGCCGCGGGTGATGTCAACTCCCTGCTTCTCGATAAGACCGGAACGATCACGCTGGGCAATCGGCAGGCGGTGGAGTTCCTGCCGATCCATGGAGTGAACGCTGAAGAACTGGCCGACGCGGCTCAGTTGTCGAGTCTGGCCGACGAAACGCCCGAGGGCCGGTCTGTGGTCGTACTGGCCAAGGAAAAATACGGTTTGCGAGGACGCCACATTCCGGAACACGATGCCACCTTTATTCCCTTTTCGGCCTACGCGCGGATGAGCGGCGTGGACTTCGCAGGACGGCAGTTGCGTAAGGGAGCGACGGAAGCCGTCTGCAAATTCGTCGCGGAGCGTGGCGGCGAAGTTCCCGGCTACATCCAGGAGGTGAGCGACCGCATTTCGCGGAACGGCGGAACACCGCTCGCGGTCGCTGATGGGAAGCGCTTGCTGGGAGTAATCCACCTCAAGGACATCGTGAAGGGCGGGATGAAAGAGCGGATCGCTCAATTGCGCCGCATGGGCATCCGGAGCGTCATGATCACCGGGGACAACCCGCTCACGGCGGCGGCCATCGCCGGCGAGGCCGGCGTGGACGACTTCCTGGCCCAGGCCACGCCGAAGGACAAGCTTGAGTACATCAAGAAGGAACAGCTGGCGGGCCGCCTCGTCGCGATGACCGGGGATGGCACGAACGACGCGCCGGCGCTCGCGCAGGCGGACGTCGGTGTGGCGATGAATACCGGAACGATGGCGGCGAAGGAAGCCGGTAACATGGTCGACCTCGACAGCAATCCGACCAAGCTCATCGAAATCGTCGCCATTGGAAAGCAACTCCTGATTACCCGCGGCGCGCTCACTACTTTCTCGATCGCCAACGACGTGGCGAAGTATTTCGCCATCATCCCGGCGATGTTTATGGCCACTTACCCCGCGCTTGGCAAGCTCAATATCATGGGGCTGCACACGACCGAGAGCGCCGTGCTCTCGGCGGTGATCTTCAACGCGCTGATCATTATCGCGCTGGTTCCATTGGCCTTGCGCGGCGTGAAGTACCGCCCGCTCGATGCCGCCCACCTGCTGCGGCGGAATCTGCTGATCTATGGAATCGGTGGGATTGTCACGCCCTTCCCGGGAATCTGGATTATCGACCAGATCATCCATGCGCTCGGATGGGCCTAAGGGAGAACGCCATGATTAAGGAATTCATGCCCGGACTGCGGCTGATGCTGGTATTCACCGTGCTCACGGGTTTGATGTATACGGGCCTCGTGACAGCCATTTGTCAGGTCCTGATTCCGGACCGCGCGAACGGGAGCCTGATCCGGGTCGGCGATCAGGTCATCGGCTCGGAGTTGATCGGACAGGTTTTCACCAAGCCGGAGTACTTTCATCCCCGGCCCTCGGCGGCCGGTAGCGACGGCTATGACGCGTGGGCTTCCAGCGGATCGAATCTCGGGCCGACCAGTCAGAAACTGGCCGACCGTATCAAAGTCTCGGTGGAAGCATTCCGCCAGGAGAATCCCGACTATCGGGGTCCTATACCGGCCGATCTTCTCACCGCTTCGGCCAGCGGTCTCGACCCGCACATCAGCCCTGATTCCGCCCGCGCCCAGGCCCCTCGAGTTGCAAAGGCCCGGGGCCGCTCCCTGAGTCAGGTCGAACAGTTGATTAAAGAATTGACCGAAAACCCGGATCTGGGGCTCCTGGGCGATCCCCGCGTAAACGTGCTCCGGCTCAATCTCGCCCTCAACGAACGATTCGCCGAGAGGCTCGAAGAGCCGGAAGGGAATGCGGGGTGCGCATCCGTTCCGATGGCAGATAAGCCCTTGGATGTGTCCCGATTGATCGTCTACTCTTCCCTGGCCAGGGTTTTCATGTTCAGGATTTTGAAGTAAGGCAAAGCGCCTGGAGTGCAGCAGATGCGTGAAGCACGCCGCAAGACGCCGGAGGAACTGCTACGTCTCGTCCAGGCCGAGGAGGCCTCGGCCAGGAATGGGCGCCTCAAGGTTTTTCTGGGTTATTCGCCGGGCGTCGGAAAGTCCTTCCGCATGCTGGATGAAGCGCGCCGGCGGCGGGAGCGCGGCGAGGACGTCGTAGTCTGCGCAGTGCAGCCCGACGTCCCACCCGGAGCAGAAGCGGTGCTGCGAAAACTCGAGGTCATTCCCCTGAAGTCCGTTGGGGGAGGCACCGCGATGGATATGGAGGCGATTATTTGTCGTCGTCCCGGCGTTTGTATCATCGATGGTCTGGCCTACAACAACCCGCCGGGCGTTCGGAATGCCACGCGATGGGAGGATGTCCAGGATCTTCTGGAGGCCGGCATAAATGTGATCGGGTCCATAAACATTCACTACGTGGCCGAAGTGCGCGAACAGATCGAGTCGATCACCGGCCGTTATCCTACAGAGACCGTTCCGATTTCATTCATCAAGTGCGCTGATGAGATCGAGATCGTAGACGCCCCGCCTGAGGAATCCATTGAACGCTCGTCTGAAGACGACGTCGATGCCTCCCTCCGGGAGCAGCAATTATCGAGACTCCGTGAATTGGCGCTGGTTCTCGCGGCCGACGTCGTAGATCATCAGCTGGCTGCGTACCTCGAACGCCATGGGATCCCGCAGCATTACGGGACCAACGAACGCATTCTCGTCTGCATCACCCCGAGAGCCAATGTGCAGGAAATGATCCAGGTGGCACGGACGGTCGCCGACAGATTTCATGGTGAGCTCATCGTGGCGTATGTCCATCAGGCGGAGATTTCCGCGGCGGATCAGGCCGGGCTGGAGGAACGCCTGGCCCTGGCGCGTTCGGCCGGTGCTGAGATCGAGATCCTCCGCGGCCATGACCCCGCGGATGCGCTCCTCGACTTCGCGCGGTCGCGGGGAGTAACCCAGCTCTTCATCGGCCATAGCCAGCGTTCCGGAATATGGTCCCGCCTGTGGGGAAATCCGGCGGACAAACTGATCCGTCGATCACAGGGCATGGACGTTCGTGTCTTTCCTCAATAGGGAACCGTGGAACCGGGGCGAGGCAGACTTAAGATCTTCATGGGTTACGCCGCGGGCGTGGGTAAGACCTTCAAGGTGCTGGAAGAGGCCCGGGCCTTGCGGTCCGAAAGTGTCGACGTCGTGATCGGTTACTTTGAGCCCCACGGCCGCAAGGACACGATCGCCAAAGCGGAAGGATTGGAGATGTTGCCGAGAAAGAGAATCGCGTATCGAGGTTCGGTGTTCGAGGAGATGGATACCGATGCCATCCTGGCGAGGCGACCGCGGGTTTGCGTGGTAGATGAGTATCCTCACACCAATGTTCCCGGCTCCGATCGCACCAAACGCTGGGAGGACGTAGAGGTCCTGCTCGACTCGGGGATTGATGTACTGACTACGATGAACATCCAGCACCTCGAGAGTCTCAACGATCAAATCTGGCAGATCGCCGGGATTCGGGTGCAGGAAACCATTCCGGACTGGGTCGTGCAGCAAGCCGATGAAATCGTCATGGTGGATCTCACCCCGGGCGCTCTCGTGCATCGCATACAGCGCGGGGTCGTGTATGAGCGGGAGAAGGCCGAGCGCGCCCTCCGGAATTTCTTTCGTGAATCGACCCTGGTGGCCCTGCGTGAGCTGGCCCTGCGCGAGGCGGCTCACGAAGTGGAGCACCGCATCGTGAACGAGGAGGCCACCACTCGAAAGCAGGAAGGAAACGGCGCTCGAACGGAGCGACAGCACAAGATCCTGGTCCTGGTCCTGCCTGATCCTGAAACGGCAATGTTGATCCGGCGCGCCAAACGGGTCGGCGACTTCCTCGGCGCCGAGTGTTTCGCGGTAGCCGTTCAGCCGACAGGAGACTTGAGCAACCTGCCCGAAGCCGATCGGGAGGCGATCGAACAGCACTTGAACTTTGCGCGCAATCTACGGATCGAAACACGGATTCTGGAAGGCGAAGACGTGGCTCCCACCCTGGTGGAGTTCGCCCGCCGGAACCAGGTTACTCAGATCTTCCTTGCCCGTCCGCGTGAATGGCGGTGGTGCCGGCCATTCTCTCTCAACCTGGTGCAGCGGATCGTACGGTTAGCCAAAGACATGCAGGTCGTCATTGTCTCTCCGCGCGAGCCCGTGATGCATGAGGACCCCGAGAGCGTCCCGCAACCCGACCGGAGCTAAGCGGGCGGCTCGTGTGGAAGATCGGGAGGAGTTAACATGTTCGTTCTTCTGCTCGCCATAACTTTTGTCGTGGCCTTCGCGGTCTCATTCCTGATCGCCCGCTTATTCAAGCGCCCGATCGAGTCGATCCTTCAACGGATCATCCAGGATGAAATCAGTCTCGCCTGGGTGCGCTATCTGAGCTTCGCGTTGTATGTGGTTGGAATATCGGGAGGCGTGCGTTTCTGGGACCTGGAGAAATACATCACTCCAGGCGCAAAGGACGGACAGATCCTGCAGCTGAATTCCGACCGTTGGGTGCTCGAGATCTATCGGACGATCATCGGCACCCTGCAGGGGATCGCCTGGATGCTGCTGGTATTTTTCCTGTTCTCCCTGATCGCCTATGTCGTCGTGCGAATTTCCGAGTCCCGGAGACCCAAGGTGGACTGATCACCAGCACCGATAACTCCCAGGCGGAGGGCGGCCTTAAGTGATCGGGATAAGTGGTTCTGAACGCTCATCGAAACCCGCTTGCCTCGACTCAACCATTGCCCCCTCTTGGGTCCGGCGGCGTCGACAGAATATGTTCCGCCCAACGTACTACCTGATCGGCCAATTCGACCGCCCGGACGTATTCCTCTTCCGTGACACGCTCCGAAAGACCGGGATACCTCGCCTCAACCGCATAATCGGTCAACATACCCGCCTGCCGTAGCTTATCGGGTACAACCACTCCGTTCTCGTAGACGAGCGTCAACAGTTCTGCGATGGCATGCGTCTTCGGAAATGCTACGTGCAGATGCAGCAGAATCGCCTTGATCGCCTTCTCTCCGGCCTGCTGGGCATCAAAGCAAAGATCCTCGTAAAGCACTTCCGGAAGGCTTCGATCTGCTTTTGCGCGCGCCAGATTGCTGCGAGCCCTGCGCAACCAGCTCACTGGACTTGCCGGATCCAGGTGATCAGGCGGCATAGATCTCTCGTCCCTCCCTGAGGGCCGGACCGATAATAGTTCCCAATTTGTCTTTGTAGATCTCAATGTCGCCCGGTGTGACCACAATGACGTCGACGGGC
>JACQTD010000250.1 GCA_016210985.1 Acidobacteriota bacterium | reverse complement strand
GTGGATTCCCGCTGCCCCATTCCGGTCGCGGAGCTTCTGGATGATTCGAGCAGAAGTCTATTTCGCGACTGATGTCACGGAGAATTTTCATGGCAAAGGAGATGATCATCAGTTCGAATGGATTCGAGCGAAGGATCGCTATCATTGAAGATGGCACGCTTTCCGAATTCTATGTGGAACGAGTCGGCGAAGACGGCGGCATCGTCGGCAATATTTACAAGGGCCGGGTAACCAAGGTGCTGCCGGGGATGCAGTCCGCCTTTGTCGAAATCGGATTGGAGCGCGACGCGTTTCTTTATGTTTCCGACGTCACGGAAGAATCGGATGTGGAATTTGATCTTCCTGGAACGCCGGCTCCCGCCGCCGTTCCTCCTCCCCGAAGCCGGGCGGCTGCGCCGCCGGATAACCTGATCGACGCCGAAGTCGAGGATTTCCTCCAATCCGTCCGCGAATCCAGGACTTCCAGATCGGCGCCCGAACCTGAAGAGGCGGGTGAGGAGGTAGCGGAAGAGGAGCCGGATGACCGGAGCGTGGAGGCCTTCCTTGAGGAAGCGGCGGTGGAATACGCCAAGTCGCTCGCGCGGGAGGCTGGCATGGAGGCCGAGGCCGAGTCGAGTGACGAGATCGAAGGCGAGGGGGACACCACCCCACCAGCCTCCGAAATCGATATCAAGGACGCCATCGTCGAAGAGAAACTGATCCGGGCCATTCATGAGGAAGAATCAGTCGATGAACCGGTGGAAGTGACCGGCCCCCGGATCCGCGTGGGCTCACTCCAGATCCAGTTTGCGACCGATTCGAAGTTGAGACGGGTGGTGGACGACGAGTCTCCGTTTCGCGCGGCCGCGGAGACGCCGGCCCTGCAGTCCGACCGCGTGTACGACGCCCCGGGGACGATCGACGAGCCGGTCATGGCGGACCGGTCGCGAGCTGAGGCCGATCTCCCGGTGGCTGGAGAGGCTTTGGATTCCGTTCCGGAACCCCGGCTGGAGCCCGAGCTCGAGGAGAAGCCTTTGCGGGATGGGTCGGCCTCCGTCCGCGAACGGCGGTCCCGGAGCGAACTGGCCGTTCGCCGGCGTGTCCGGAGGCGCCGTACTCCAGGCAGCGATACCGAACGGAAGGCTGCTCCGGCCGAAGCAACGAGCGGTCCGGCCGAGCCACCCCCACCCCCCCCGCGGCTCCCGGCCCGGACCGGTCAACCGACGATTACGGAGTTGCTCCAGGAAGGTCAGGACATCATGGTCCAGATCGCCAAGGAGCCGATTGGAAACAAGGGCGCACGGGTGACGGCTCACATCGCGCTTCCCGGTCGGTTTCTGGTTTATATGCCGACCACCGAGCACATCGGCGTGTCCCGAAGGATTGCTTCGCCGACCGAAAGGGCACGACTGCGTCGGACCGCAGGTGAGTTGCGAACCCAATTGAGCCTCACCGGCGGGTTCATCGTCAGAACCGCCGCGGAGAGCAGCACCGAGGAGGATCTGGCCGAGGACATGCGATACCTCGGGCGGACCTGGAACGATATGCGCACGCGCAGCGAGAAGGTCAAGCCGCCCCGCCTGGTGCACCATGACCTCGACCTCGTGCAGCGCATTCTCCGCGACCGCCTATCCGAGGACTTTAACGCCATTCGCGTCGATAGTGAGGAGGATTACGCGCAGATCGTCGATTTCGTTCACCGGTTTCAACCGAAACTGCTGAACCGCGTGAAACTCCATACCCGAAACACGGCGATCTTCGAGGAGTACGGAATCCAGGCCGAGATTGAAAAGGCTATCCGCCCGCGCGTCTGGCTCAAATCGGGAGGGTATATCGTCATCAATCAGACGGAAGCGCTGGTGGCGATCGATGTTAATACCGGAAAGTTCGTCGGCAAGACCAATCGGTTCGAAGACACGATCACCCGGACCAACATGGAGGCGGCCAAGGAAATCTCGCGTCAGGTTCGACTGCGGGATCTCGGGGGCATCATCGTGCTCGATTTTATCGACATGGAGGAGCGAAAGAACCGCCAGAAAGTGATGCAGGTGCTGGAGGCGGAACTCCGGAAGGATCGCGCACCAACCAAGATTCTCCAGTTCAATGATTTTGGGCTGGTTGCGATAACCCGCAAGCGCGTCAAGCAGAGTCTCGAGCGAACCCTCTGCGAGCCCTGCACGCACTGCACCGGCGCAGGCCTCGTGAAATCCGCCCAAACGATCTGCTATGAAATCCTGGACGAAGCCCGACGCTTATCCAAGGAAATTGAAGCTGGCTCGGAAGTCATCCTTCGCGTCCATCCGCAGGTGGGCATCGCGCTCAGGGACCGCTTCGGCCGCGTGTTGGAGGCCATCGAGTCCTACCTCGGCCGGTCAGTCACGATTAAGTCCGATCCGATTCTCCATCAGGAGCAGTTCGATATCGTGACGACATGAATGAACAACCATAAGAAAAAACTGGAAATCATCCCCTTCGGCGGCGTCGGGGAATTCGGAATGAACATGATGGGCTTTCGCCTGGGCGAAGAGATGATCGTCCTGGATGCCGGAATGATGTTTCCCGACGAGAGTCTGATGGGCGTAGACGTGGTCATTCCGGATCTCTCATTCTTCGAAGCCTACGCCACTCAGGTAAAGGCCATCCTGATCACCCATGTCCATGAAGATCACATCGGCTCCCTCCCTTTCCTGCTCAAGGTATCGCCGGCCCCCGTCTACGCAACCCGATTCACCCTCGCCGTCGCCGAGCATAAACTCCGGGAGCACGGGATGCTCGATTCCGTCGATCTTCACCCGGTGGAACCGGGAGACAGGCTGAGCATCGGACCTTTCCAGGTGGAGTTCATTCGCGCGGCCCACAGCACGATCGATTGTATCGCGCTCGCGATCACGACGCCGTTCGGCACGCTGATCCATGCTACCGACTTCAAGCTCGATGAGAGCCCGATTATCGGCGACCCGACGGACCTCGCGCGATTGAAGGAGATCGCCCGGGAGGGCGTGCTCGCCCTGCTATGCGATTCAACCAATGTGGAACGGAAGGGCCGGACACCTTCCGAACGAGCGGTCATTCCGGCTTTTGAGAAGATCTTTGAGAACAGCCCGGGACGGCTGATCTTCACCTGCTTCGGATCCTCGATCCATCGCATTCAGATCATTCTGGAAATGGCCTACGAATTTCAATGCCAGGTGGCGCTCGTGGGCCAGACCCTTGTCAGGATGGTAGAGACCGCATCGCGCGAGGGTTACTTGAACGTCCCTGACGATCTCTTGATTACCCCCGCCCAGGTCGGACACACCCCTCGCAAGAGCCTGGTCATGATTGC
>JACQTD010000251.1 GCA_016210985.1 Acidobacteriota bacterium | reverse complement strand
TTCCAGAGGAATGAAGCCGCTCAAGCCCTGGGCCATGCGTCCGGACAGAGAGACATCGTTGTAATCGCCCAAGAAGTCGAGACCGTCTTTCCCGAACTGGTCCATACGTCGGATACAGACGGGTACAAAGCGGTTGATTATAGTCGGCTGCCCGCTGTCCTCATCGAAGCGGTCAAAGAATTAAAGGCGGGTCATGAGGCCCTGAAAGCCGAGAACGAGGCGTTGCGGACGCGGCTGGAAGCCCTGGAGCGACTCGTTCGCAAGCTCACGCGAACTCAAGAATAAATCTCGTGGCCGGACCTGAGGCGTCGGAGAAATTCCATGAAGCAGCTTGGTCAATCAAAGTTCTCGGCACGTTTGCGATTCGCATTCGTCCCTCTTATCAGCCATGGGCTTCTGATCTCGCTGCTTGCCACCACGGCCCACGCCCAACTGGAACCACCGATTTGGAGGATCACTGGGTTGCTCGGCACTGCACGATCCTCGCACACGGCCACGCTCCTGACGGATGGCAAGGTATTGGTCGTGGGGGGTGTCCCCTGTTGCCGCGCTACGGGGAGCGCTGAAGTATATGACCCCGTGACGGGCCAGTGGAACGCAACCAGCAACCCGAGTACGCCGAGGCGCAGCCACGTTGCCGTGCGGCTCCCGGACGGAAAAGTCCTGATTGCGGGCGGCGTCAATGACTCGTTCACCCGATTGAACACCGCGGAGATTTACGATCCAGCCCCTGGAGCCTGGAGCGCCACCGGCAATCTCAGCGCTGCGCGACAGAGTCCCCGGGCGACCGTGCTGACCGACGGCAGGGTGTTAGTGACGGGGGGATTGGGAACGAGCGGCACGCTCAACACGGCGGAATTGTACGACCCGGCAACGGGCACATGGAGTCTCGCGGGCATGATGAATGTAGCTCGCATAAGCCATGCCATGACGCTGTTGCCCAATGGGCAAGTGATTGCCGCCGGGGGGCAAGTCGTCGGCGGACCGAGTTCCGCTTCACGCACCGCCGAAATCTATGACCCGGCCGCAGGCGACTGGACTATAACCGGCGAGCTCACCGTCCCCCGTCCGGTTGCTTCCAGTGTTTTGCTGGGTAACGGCAAGGTTTTGGTCGCTGGTGGAGTAGGGCTCGAGGACAACCCCCTTGCAAATGCCGAGTTGTACGACCCCTCGACCGGACAATGGAGTGCGACCGGCAACATGACTACCGTCCGCTTCGTCCACACATTGACTCTGCTGCCCGCGGGCTTTGTCCTCGCTGCCGGCGGAAGCGCAGGAGGCACCGGGTTTCTCAAGAGTGCGGAGCTATACGATCCTGCGACCGGCCACTGGACAGCGACCGCTGATCTCAATTCGGGGCGATTCAACCACACAGCAACTCTGTTAGGCGACGGCAAGGTGCTGGTCGCAGGAGGCTTCGGCGTTACGCCTATGCTCACAAGCGCGGAACTCTATGAAAGCGGTGCGGACTTTAATCGAGATGACAAGCTGGACCTGGTTACGGCCAACTACCTGTCCGATGATATTTCCGCGCTGATCCAGCAACAGCCGGTCTTATACCACGCCGAGGAAGAATCGAACCATCTGCACGAGCAATTGGCGAGGAGTGAGAGGATGTGGCGCTTTCAGCGAGGGTGGCTATGAGAGATCTATTTCTTTCGCTATTCGTCATCGCAATGATCGTCTGTCTGGTGCCAGGCGCCTCGCGGGCTCAGGCGCAACCGCCAACCTGGAGCGCGACCGGCTCACTGGGCACAGCCCGCGTCTTGCACACATCCACGTTACTGGCCGATGGCCAAGTGCTCGTCACCGGAGGCGTGGTCCCGGGCGGGGCCACGGCTAGCGCCGAGCTGTATGATCCAGCCACGGGTCAATGGAGCGCTACCCGCCCGCTGACCACGCCGCGCTACAACCATGTGGCTGTGCTGCTCCCCGATGGCAACGTGCTGGTGGCGGGCGGTGGAGGAGGGGGCAGCAGCCTGAACAGCGCGGAGCTATATGACCCGGCCACCGGAAGCTGGAGTCCCACCGGCAATCTGACTGCCGCACGCGAAATGGCCACCATGACGCTGCTAGCGAACGGAAAAGTGCTGGTTGCAGGGGGCGGGGGAGGACCTGATGATGCCACCGCCGAGTTGTATGACCCGGTTCACCTGGATCTTCTTTCCGGGGGTGAGCCAAATCAGATTGGCTCATCCTCTCTTCGTCTCTAAGAGAATCGGGGGTCATGAGTTTTCAGCGGCTTCGCTTCAACCGGACCGAGGCCGATTCGATTGCTGCCCTTGTGTCCAAGGAACAGGGCCTCAGGGCTACCGATTCTGCCGCCAGCAAATCAACGGCGATGGGGGTCGATCTGGCTGAATACCGCGTCCTGCAGTTCGCCACCCACGGACTGCTCAAAAGCCGGCATCCTCATAACTGGGCTGCTTTTACGTTTCAAGGCGATTGGAGATGACTGATGAATGGCTCACGGCTATGGGGGAGGGCGATTGCCGGGACCCAAGCGTCGGGGCCGGGAGACTGCTGTTTTAGAGTTGTCCATGAACTTGCGGGATGCGAGGGAGATTTCGATGATCAACGAGAATACTTCACGGAAAGGGTCTATTCGCGGTTTCTGGCTCTTAACGCTTGCATTCACTTTTCTGATTGGAGCCGGCTTACCGGCTTCACCATCAGCGGAATCGGGTCCGGGCGCCGTAGGGCATGCCAACCCACTGGCGTGTTTCTGCTCGATCTCCCCTTCCTCGGCTATCAATACCGTGGGTACCTCACACACCGTCACCGTCACCTATACGTGTAATGATGGCGAGGGCGTGTCGGGAAGAATGGTCACGCTCAACATCAGCAGTGGTCCGAATGCCGGGTTCTCGGACAGCGGACAGACCAACGCCGGCGGTCAGGTCAGTTTCACCTACTCCAGCAATGTCCAGGCCGGGGCCGGGACCGACACCATCGAAGCCACGGCACAAGGAGCAGGCTCCTGTTCTTCGGCGACCAAGACGTGGATTCCGCCGGATAGCGAGGGTGTCGAGAATGGACCGCCGGAGTACAATCTCCAAATTGACCCGGTAATAAAGGCCGCCTGCGGCTGTACCGACGGTTCACGCACCAGTTTCACCGACGCCTCCTGCTCCAACTGCAAGCATATCGGCAGCTATCCCGGCATCGCCCAAAAAACCGGCGGCCGAACCGTCTATCTCCATAACGGCGAGTTCTTTCACCATGTGGTCGATCTTGAAATCCCGGGTCGCGGTTTCAACTGGAGATTCGCGCGCTCCTACCGCAGCGGCATGAAATTCAACGGTCCCATGGGCCACGGCTGGGAGTTCAACTACAACCGGCGGCTCTTCCTGCTCGCCGGCGGACCGGTCCTGCGGATGGACGGCTTCGCTCGCGCCGATGCCTACCTGCCGAAAGGCAACGGGGCCTTCACCTCGCCCACGGGCGTTTACGCCGACCTGAGGAATAACGGTGATGGCTCGCTGATCGAACGCGAGCCCAATGGCACCAAGATCCGCTACAGTCGGCCCGATACCCGGGGCCTTGCCTTAATGACCGAAGTCACGGATCGCCAGGGCAACACCATGCGATTCATCTACAACGTACAGAGGAAGCTGGTTCGAATCATCGATACGCTGGGGCGACCGATCGACTACCGTTATGACGGGGATGGACGGTTGATCGAGGTCGTCGACTTCACCGGCCGGACGCTCCTGTTCGAATACGATTCGAATGGGGACCTGATAGCTTCCCGCTCACCGGTGGTCACCGGCACGCCGACCCAGAACAACTTCCCTCAGGGCAAGACGACCCGATACGCCTACTCGACAGGTTTCTCCGATGAGACGCTCAACCACAACCTGACCGCCATCACCGCGCCAAACGAAGTGGCTTCCGGCGGTCAGCCCAGAATCCGCGTGGAATACGAGACGAGCCCGAATTCGCCGAATCGGGACCGCGCCTTGCGACAGACCATCGGCGGCGCCAACTCGCCGGCAAGCTTTGCCAATGGCCAGATTCAGTTCCGCCGCGATGTTCGTGTGCCTGCAGGCGGCACGATCAGCTATCAGTACCAGTTCCTCGGCTCTGCCAACCCGAACGACTTCAATGCACCGGTCACCGAGACCACGGCCACCGACCGCAACGGCAATCGCGCCGAATATCAGTTCAATCAGCTCGGCAATATCGTCCGGATTCGCGAGTTCACCAACCGGGAGATCCGTCCCGAGGATCCCGAGTTCTACGAGACCCGGTATGAGTACAACCCGGACGGCGAGATGACCCGGATGATTCATCCCGAGGGAAACTCGGTTGAGTATGTCTATGATGCCGGTAATCGGCTGCGGTTCCAGCGGGGCAACCTGATGGCCGAGATCCGCCAGGCCGATGCCAAAAGGGGCGGCGATCAACCGTCGTTGCGGACCAGCTACACCTACGAACCCATTTACAATCAACAGCGAACCGTGACCGATCCGCGGGGGAACGATCCGAGCTACGTGCCGCCCAATGGCGGGGCAAATCGGCCGGAGCGCTACCGGACCGAGTCGATCTTCGATTACCAGGAAGGGATAAACTTCGCCGCGCTGGCCCGGGATCTCGGCGTTTCGGAAGCCGAAGTCAGGAACCTGCTCCAGCAGGCCGGTATCCCGATGGGATTGGGGGACGTCAACGGTGACGGTCGCACGGATCAGATTGCCGGGAACGTGGTGAAGGTGATCCACCCGGCTGTCCAACTCCTGCCGGATTCCAACATGGTTCGCGTCGAAGGCGGCACGCGTCAATTGAGAGAAGAGCTCTATGTTTACAACAGTTTCGGCCAGGTGCTCCGGAAGATCGATGCCGAAATGAACGTCGAGGTGCGGGAGTACTATCCCGAGAATGATCCCGATGGCGACGGGCGCGATCCGACGCCGGGGATGACCAGCGGCCCGTTCGGGTACCTGAAAGTTGTCATTCGGGATGCGGAAAACAACCCCTTGAGAAACTCCCGGACCGACCCGGAACCGGCGCGGATTCGCCGGCAGCTCTTCTATGACCGCGCCGGGAATGTCATCCGTGAAGTCAACGGACGGGGGGTCGCGACCCGGTACGTCGTCAATCAACTCAACCAGATCGTCCGGATCATCCGTGCCGCCGATGTCAGCGAGGCGTTGGAGAACCCCGAGGAGCCGAACTTCAGAAATTGCCCGGATCCGACCCTGGTCGAGTGCCAGGCCGGGATGGTGGCGTTTCGCTATATCACGAATCGATTCTACGACTACAACAATAATCTGGTTCGTTTGGAAGTGGAGAATCGCGATTCGAACAACAGAGAACTGGCCGGTTCATTCATCGAATTCACGACCGCGCATGACATCCTCGATCACAAGATCGAGACAACATCGGAAGTAAGTGAAACACCCCGCCAGTTTCTGGTGACGCGGTACCGATACGACCGGAATGAGAATCAGGTGCTGGAGATCAGCCCCATCGCCGCAGCGGCCGGGCAGCCCGGCAATGTGGTGTCGCAGGTCTATGATGAACGCGACCTGCTGTTCACTGAGACTCGCGGGGGGTTGACTCCGTCCTTCCGCAATCTGGCGGCCCACACGGACATTCCGGAGCGGAATCAGATTCCAAATAGCCCTGAGCTCTCAACCTACACTCGCATCTATGATCTGAACCGGAACCTGACTGAGCTCGTCGATGCCGCCGACAACACCGGCGACGGTCAGCCTGAGGTGACAAGCTATCTGCACGACGGGTTCGACCGGTGGGTGAGCACAATTGATGCCGTCGGCAATCAGGCTTTCACCAACTTTGATCCTGTCGGCAACCGGGTGCGCGAATCTCGATTTGGTCCAGTGAGTGGTCCCAGCCCGACGGACAATCAAGCAGCCACGTTCACCCAGCCGCTGACACTGTCCAACATCGGGCAGCCACTGTTGAATCAGGCTGAGAGCAAATACGATGAGGGCAACCGCGTATTTGAGATTCACAACCGGTTGTTTGACTACCAGGGTCAGGGTGTGAGTTACGGGCGAGCGCCACACCTGACTGACGGTCCGCTGGGTGGTGCCGATGATGGCGTCGTGGTGACGCGCTACGAGTATGACCGCAAGAACCGCCAGACATTTCTGATCCAGGATGACCTGGATACGACCGAGACGCTCTACGATGGCGTGGATCGGGTGATCGAACAGATCGATCCGGAACAAAACCGGATGAAATATGCCTATGATGACAAGAACAATGTCGTACAAGTCATCCAACACGAGATCACTCCGCGTGAGGATGTTCGAGCGGGGAAAGCGCCTGATTTGAAGGAAACCTTCACCACGATCAACGTCTTTGATTCGCTCGATCGCCTGATCCGCGCGACCAGCAATGTAGGTCAGACGCGCCGCCACAGCTACGACAGCCGGGATAATCTGATTCTCACCAGCGACGCGCAGCAGTCATCGAACGCAGCCGATCTGATCGCCGACCCCCTGGGGCTCTTCCCGCCGGAGACCCGAGACCCGGGACTCGCGACTACGATCAATCGGTCCGGCAACACCATGAGCTACCTGTATGATGGCCTCAACCGCCGGATCGCTGAAGTTCGGAGTCTGCGCCGTGACGGGCAGGGCAACCAGCCACTGGACACGGGCAATCCGGCCAACTCCGACGGACAAGTCACGTTGCAAACGACTTGGGATGCCAACAGCCGCATCATCGCGCGCGTGGATGACAACGGCAATGCGACTCGGTATCAGTACGACAATCTGAACCGGGGGGTGCGGGTGGTGTTCGCCGATGGCACGATGAATGTTCATGCCTACGATGCCGACCATAATCGGCTTCAAACCACGGACGAGAACCGGTCGGTCATCGCCCGGCAATACGATGGTATCAACCGACCGATCAACCTGAACATCACGCGAGGTTCCGGCGTTATCGGGACGACCCAACAATCGTTCCAGTATGACGGGCTGTCCCGTCTGGTGCGGGCGGTAGACAACAATGAACCCGGCGACTCCGCGGACGATGCGGTGGTGACGCTGGCCTATGATTCGCTCAATCGCCGCCTTGAAGAAGTCCAGAATGGCCAGGCGGTCTCCAGCCGCTGGGCCGGCGACAACAGCCGGCTGGGACTTGTGTATCCCAATAATCGCGAACTCGCATTCACCTTCGACCACCTCGACCGCATCGACAAGATCAGGGACCCCGGACGCCGGACATCAGACTCCGGACTCATCGCCGACTATGATTATGTCGGACCCAATCGAGTACTGGAACGCAGCTATGCGAACGGCGCACGGCTGACCTATCTGGACGACGCGCGGCAGCGGGAGATCGGCTATGACGGAATCAAGCGCGTGGTCACGCTACGGCATCTGCGTGCCGACAACAGCCTCATCGCCGGGTTCGGTTATACCCACAGCCGGCAAAATGACAAGCTCTCGGAGCAGCGCCTGGACCAGCCCGGTGTGAGCGAGCGCTACACCTACGACTCGCTCTACCGGCTCGTTCAGTCTGCTCCCAGCTCCGGATCGGCCGACACTTTCCAGCTGGACGGTGTAGGAAATTGGATGAGGCGCAATCAGACTGCCAACCAAGTCAACGCGATGAACGAATACCAGCAGATAGGTGGTGTTGCACAGCAATACGACGCCAATGGCAACCTGACGGACGACGGAAGGAATCGCTACGAGTACGATGCGCTGAACCGTCTGCGCCGCGTCACACGCAAATCGGACAGCGCGACTGGGGCCATCTATCGCTACGACGCGCTCAACCGCCG
>JACQTD010000241.1 GCA_016210985.1 Acidobacteriota bacterium | reverse complement strand
TCTCCCTTAGTGGTAGTCGATCAAGTCGATGTCGCTGACGCTGTTCGCCGCTTCGTCATGGCGGAAAACCAAGCGCCAGTTTCCTGTGACAGTCAGGCTCCAGAACCCTGTCAGGTCCCCTTTCAAAGGATGCATTTCCCATCCCAGAAACCGTCCAACCTGGTCGCGGCTTTCGGCGGTTTCAAGGGCAAACGGAAGCTTTCGCAGCTTGTCAGCCATGTCGTGGGGTATCCCCTTGGCATTGTGGTCCGCGTAGAGCTGTTTCAACCCCTTACGGCGAAAGCGGACAAGCTGCATATCATCCATTCACGGTGTTAGTATGTACGGTTGTACCGTACACGTCAAGGATCTTACTGCTCCGTCAGGGCAGGGTAATGGAAAACGTAGCAGCAAGAGTAGCGACCGGGGGGGACAGGAGCCGAGCAGACCTCAAAGACCATGGCGCTAAGCTCTTCGAGTCCAGTCGTGACAACTCCTGTCTAAGGAATGGGATAGAACTTCAACTCCTTGTGTCGGCAGTTCAATTCTGTCCCTGGCCACCACCTCTAAGGTTTTCCGCTCTAGCGACTTCCAGCGGCAGCAGCGACAGTGGTCTGGTCGCGTAATTTTGAAATTGTAGTGCATTCTCTAGCAGAGACTCGTGGGTTTCGCTTTAGGAGCAGGTCGACGGCTTCCCGCTGTCTGCTCGCGTGGCAGAATCGCTCGGTCATCCTGATCGTGCTGTGACCCATCTTGTCTTTGATTGTCGTCAGAGGTACGCCAGCTTGGGCCAACCTCGATCCGAAAGCATGACGCAGGTCGTGAAAGTGCAGTCCTTAAATGCCTGCCCGCCTGCCCTGTAGCGGTAGTAGACCTCCTTCATCCCGCTCGGCCGTATCCTGAGGATCAAGCGCCCCTCCCCTTTCGGCGCAGCCTCGCTCGCATCCGGTTGGCCGACGCGCCGCTTCGAGAGCTTGTTGTTCTGCCGGTCGTAGGGATAACGGAAGCTGGCGATGAGGTCCGCCCCATGCGGATCGGCGCGCAGGTGCCTGCTCGGGGAGGCCATCATCGCGGCCATGCACCTGTTCTCCGATTAGAACCCGGATCCGATGCGGAATTCGGGGGTCTGGTCCTCGCGTTCGTTGGGACTTGATCCAATCCAGTCCCTGCGCCGGTCACCTTTGGGCGGTTCATTGATGAGCCGATGACTTGCGCGTCACAGCTCACTCTCGTTGTCACCGTCGCTGTATTGTTCGCCACATTCGTATCATTGGGCAACGTCACGCTGGCTGTGTTGCTGAAGCCGGGCGCACAGTTCCGGGCACTCGATGTCGCGACCGTGATCGTCGCCGACGCCCCGGGTTCAAGCGTTCCCAGATCAGCGGTCAACCTCTTATCCCTGAGGGTGAATTCTCCCTGTGTCGTTATAATCTGTGAACCAATCAGGCAATCCGGCAGCATATTGCTGACTATGACGCCCACAGCGCTGGCCCCGCCGTTATTGCGAGCCGTGATCGAATAGCTGAAGAACTCAAGCCCGCAACGAAGACTCGATGGCCCGGTCATCGTCAACGCTACATCCGGTTGGGCTGATCCCTCCATGCGAATGCACCGAGAAAACTCGGAAGTGTTGCCCGCAGGGCCGGTCGCCGTCGCGACGAGGAATTGGCTGCCGGGCACCGTCACCGGCAAGGTCGTATTGAAGGTCGCGCTGCCAAAAATATTCGTGGTCACCATCGTCGAACCGAGGAAGAATTGTCCCTCACCATTCCCGGTCCGATGGCACGTGGGGTTGGAGAAGAATTCGAGTCGGAAGGTCGTAATCGGCAGGCTGTTGAACTGCCCGCGAACGACGGTGCTGTTGGCTTGGGTGGCGGCTGCCAATTCAGGAAAGTTTTGCGCGCCATCCCGGTCGCCTGCATCATTCTGCGTCACACCGCCCGGGAAGCTCAGATCAATCCCCAGGACCTCGTTCGAGAATATCGAATTCTCCGAGATCAGATTCCGGCTGCCGGGAAAGGCGATGACTCCATAGCCGTTAAAGGCGAACACGTTGCCTTTGACGATGTTGTTGGAGGCGCTCGCGGCGAATCCCTGGCCTGCGCCCTGGTTGCCCAGATCCTGGATGCATTGCAAGTCCGTGCCGATGAAGTTGCTCAAGATCATGTTGCCGGTGGCGTTCGGGCCGATGATCGAGCCACCATCTGAGTTACACCCGATGACGTTGCCAGGCCCGATCATGTTGCCGGGCGCGTTCTCATTGCGGATGCCCTCGCCGCGGTTGCCGAGAGGTCGGCCATCGGAACCCGCACAGGAGCGGCCATCGGTGCCGATGTTGCAATTCGAGACCCGGTTGCCTGTGGCGCCCATGCCGAGGAGTCCCAGGCCGTGACCACCGTTGTCCCAGAGATTACAGTACCGAATGATGTTGTCGCGGGAGAAGACGGCCAGGCCATAACCGCCATTGCCATGGATGTTCAGCCATTCCAGCACACTGCCTCCGCCCGATTCGCGCCGGAGTCCATCCCGAGGGAAGCCCCTTATCTCCAGCCCTCGGATATGATTACCCATGCTGTTAAAAGTCAGCCCGCTGGCGTTGCCGCCAGAAATGTTGTTCCCGTCGAGCACCACCCAGCCATCCGGGTGGGTCGTCCCATCGATGCACACTCTTGAGCGTGTGATCGCTGGATAAGGGAGGAGCGGGCGAAACGTGTTCATTCCGGCCGGGAGCCCATTGAAGCCAATCGTGAGCCGCTGTGTACCCGCCGTCGCATTGACTTCATCGATGGCCGCCCAAAGGGTGCAATTGTTGTCGGCCGTCGCGCAACTGCCGTCGCCGGGTTTGGCATCCGGATTGGGCGCCAGCGAATTCACGGAGTAGTCCACTCTCTTCTCACAGTCACATTTCGAGTCGTCAACATTGCGATCGTGGATAGTCTCGGAAGCGAATAATCCGCGCAGTCCCGCCGAACCGAACCGGCTATCCAAGCTCACACTCCCCTGGAGGTTGCCGAGCCCGAAATCGGCGCTGAAATTGATGGCCTGGGCCATGGGAAGCCGCTCGATCATCACGTTCCTGAGCGTGATGGGTTCGCGATCATCCGCAAACCTCCAGCAGGCCGTGTTGGTATTCGGATCAATCACCAGACACGCCCCCGTCTCATCATCCTGCAACACGATCTTAGGCACCTGTGACATGGGGCGTGACGCCAGCGCCCGAGATGGCATAGACACTTCCAAGTCCGATATAGTCGAGGGTGTGCTCGGAAACTGGAGTAGACCGAGCATCCAACTCGGCCCGAAAAGCAGTACAAGGCGGATGGGTATCTTCTTCATTTTCCCTCTCCCAGGTGGTGGCCGCTTCAATCGCCATACACGTGCCTGACCCCCGGTGTTTCACGGGTCATTGCCGCGCGCTTCAGTGAGCGTCCGCACCTCTTTGTAGACCGGCTCGTAGGGGTACTTGTCCTGGTCGACGCCCGGTCGCCGCCGCGCCGGGCATCTGCTCTTCGGATCTCGGCCAGGAGGTTGCCTTGCTGGAAGCGGTCCGGATTCTGGCTGTCGTAGACATACGCCACCGAGTCGCCTTCCGGATAGATCATCCGCGGCGGCTCGCCGTCGCCGTTGAACTCGTACCGCGTCTCGATGAACTCGGGATCGCCCGCAGGATGAAGAGCGGCCTGAATGAGGCGGGAACGACTATGCCACGGTAGTGACCTTTCATTTCTCCTCTCCCCGGTCAGAAAGGCCGGCTAAGAAAAAGTCATGCGATGATTTCATCCATCGGCTGATCAGCGGTCTTGCTGCGGAGGCAAGCCACCGAAAAGGCTGCCGATGAGGATACTGATCTCGAGATCTGCCTGCGTGCGCGGATTTGTATACCACTCTTCGAACCGGTTTTCCACTGGCCATGGCACGCGTGGGACCGACCTGTAGTGGCAAGCAAGGCAGTCGGCCCGTCGCGAGGGCCCTTCCTGGAGTGTAGAAGAGATGGTAGCCACCAGGGTAGGCAGGAGCCCAAGCAGTCTCAGTCGATTCGAATGGGATTACGGACCCAGCCTTTCGAACCTCGCCTGGAAAAACCTGAGGTACTTGGGCTCGTAGACCATGCGCAGGCCGCACGGCTTTTTCGGCTGGAGAAAGACCGCTTCAACCGACTCGGCCACGACGTCCATGTGCGCCTGCGTGTAGACACGCCGCGGAATCGTCAGCCGCACCAACTCGAGTTTCGGGTAGTGGTGCCGGCCCGTCTTACTGTCCCGTCCCGCCGAGACGATGCCGCGTTCCATGGCGCGCACGCCACTGTCGAGGTAGATCTCCGCCGCAAGCGTCTGCGCAGGAAAATCATCCTGCGACATGTCGGGATAAAACCGCCGCGCATCAAGGTAGACGGCGTGGCCGCCAATGGGGAGTACGATGGGCACACCCGCGGAATGCAGCAGCCCGCCCAGATATTCGACCTGACCGATGCGGGCTCGCATGTGGTCATCCTGCACCGATTCCTCGATGCCGCGCGCCATGGCTTCCATGTCGCGACCGGCCATGCCGCCATAGGTGTGCAATCCCTCATAGACAACAACCATATTGCGCGCCTCTTCAGCGAGCGTGTCGTCGTTGAGCGAGAGCCAGCCACCGATGTTTACCAGGGGGTCCTTCTTCCCGCTCATCGTGCAGCCGTCGGTGTAAGAGCAAAACTCGAGCAGGATCTCGGCGCACGACTTGTCGGCGTAGCCGGCTTCACGGCACTTGATGAACCATGCGTTTTCCACGGCACGGGTGGCGTCCAGCATCACCGGCACGCCGTGGCGCGCGCATATTTCGCGAACCGAGCGAACATTGGCCATGCTCACCGGCTGGCCGCCGGCCATGTTCACCGTGGCGGCGAGACTGATGTAGGGCACGCGTTTCGCGGTCTTCAGCACGTGCTCGAGTTTGTCGAGGTCAACGTTACCTTTGAATGGATGCAAGCTGGCCAGGTCGTGCCCGTCCTCGATCACCACGTCGACGAATTGTCCCCCGGCATGTTCCTGATGAAATCTTGTGGTCGTGAAATACATGTTACCGGGCACGGTATCGCCCGGGCGGATCATGATTTGACTTAGAATGTGTTCCGCACCGCGGCCCTGATGCACCGGGATCAGATGCTTGTAGCCATAGTGGCGGCGGACCGTCTCTTCGAGATGATAGAAGTTCTTCGAGCCGGCATAGGCCTCATCTCCGAGCATCATCCCCGCCCATTGCCAGTCGCTCATGGCGCTGGTTCCCGAGTCGGTGAGGAGGTCAATGTAGACATCCTCGGAGCGAAGGAGAAAAGTGTTGTAGCCGGCTTCGCTGAGCGCGGCCGTTCGCTGTTTCTCGGTGGTGAGCGTGATTGGCTCGACCATCTTTATTTTCCACGGCTCGGCCCAGGACCGGCGGTGGAGTTGTTGCCCGGTGGTGCGCAACTCCATGGATGCGGATGAGGACGAAATAGTCATATGAAGGGTCTCCGGTTGCTGATCGTGCGATAGTCGCGCCCGCCTGTCTGGGCGCTGAGTCAGTTTGATCGATGAGGATCCTCGTAATCAACCAGGATCCGAAGACCGTCACGAGGGGGCAGAGACGTTACCGTGGGAGGCCGCGGACAGACTGCAGAAAGGGAGGGCCAGCGGTTCTCTTTGCTGCCCTGGGTGGTTGGGTCAAGCCCGGCAACGGTTTCCAGTTATCGCCACGGACTTCATTCGGATCTCAGGTATGGCGCGTGTGAGATCCTCGCCGTATTGTCCACAATCGAACAGGCTCCGGCTGCTTCGATGAAGCCGAAGCTGATCGCATTTCCGGTACCCGACGGGAGGAGCTACTTGATCAGCTTCCGTGCGCGCGGCAGATCCGACACCGAGAATACGACCAGTTGTTTCGAGGATCCAGGTTCAGCGCCTGAATACACGTAGTCAATGTTCACGCCCGCATCGCCTAGTCTTTTCGCAGTTGCGGCGATGGTGCCCGGACGGTTGGCCAGTTTCGTCGCGAGAACCTGCTCCTCATGGCAAGCATACCCTGCTGCTTGAAGTGCCTTTCTCGCCGCGGGCACTTTGTCGAAGATCAGGCGAACGAGACTCTTCCCTTCCAGCTCGCTCGACATGAGAGCCAGGATGTTGACTTTTTTTTCCGCAAGGACGCTGCACACTTTCGCCAGCGTTCCCGGCGTATTCTGCATCGTGACCGAGATTTGCTTCCGGATGGCCATGACGGTTCACCTCCATCAAACGCACACGGTAGTTAATGCGCGATTCGAAGGGAGCACCAAGCGGCACTTCTAGCTGGGCTCCCACTCCAGGGTCGCCCGCGTCAGAGCGAAGCCAGGAACTCTTTCCAGGGCGTTGCGACCAGAGTCTCTGTTGTCGAATGGCCAAGGGCGCGGATGATCATAGCGACCTTCTCAACCTCCTTCGGATCCTCTGCCTCAACCACATCGATCACATCGAAGCGACCCAGCGTCGCGTAGCTATCCTTCCACCTGACGTTTGGGCAATCCTGCTGAATTCGAGCTGAAACCCGTTCAGCCATATGTCGGAAGTTCGCATAGTCATCAAATGCATCGGGCGACAATCGGCTCAAAATGATGAATGTGTTCATAGTTCACCTTTTCTGGCTGCCAAGCCCGCAGCGACGGCGCTGGCGGTGTCGTTGGTATGTCCGCGAAGTATGATACCAGACAATGTCCAGAGAGGACCCATTTGTCTGTCCATTGCTTGGGTAGCACTCCGTATTCCTTGCTGGAGCAATCTGTTAGTGGTTTGGCTCAGTGGGTCCCAAGTGTGGCACGGGGATTGCACCGGGAGATGATTGGAAGTCGGGTGAATTTACTGACACCTCCGTAGTTCACCCAGTGCATGCGAGATTAGGGAGGGAGAATGATTCGATCGAAGATCGCAGTGATATCGATCATAGTCGTGGCAGTGGTCGTAGCCTTCGGGGGATATGGTCCGAATGCGGCCGGTGCAAGGTTTGTCGACCCGCAGGCTGGTGAGTGTACCGCTTGTCATGCGGTGACTCAACCGGGAGCGCTTTCGGAAGGTCACCGCTCCCAAAGTTAATGGTGCCTGGAATCTTCATCACCAAACCCTCGGCCACCAATTGGATTACTTCGTGCTCTTCAGCACGATCAGTTCCATGACCGGTAATCCGGGACAGTCGAATTATGTGACGGCGAATGCGTCCCTTGATGCCTTGGCGCATGAACGCCGAAGTCGCGGCTTGCCGGCGATCGCAATCAACTGGGGCGTGTTCGCGGACGTGGGTTACGCGGCACGTCAACATCAGGTCTCCGAGCACCTCGCCGGGCTGGGTATGACAGGGCTCTCTCCCGCACAAGCCATGGAGGCATTGGGCCGCATACTGGGGAGGGGCTCCATCCAATTGGGCGTCATCCGCATCGACTGGAACCAATGGGCCAAATCGGTACCGGGAGCCCGTGTCCCCCAGCGTCTTTCCGCGCTCGTCGGGGAGCGGGTGGATCAGCTGGGCGTGGCTGAAGAGCGAGGCCGAATCAGGAGACTCCTCTCCAAGGCGGCGCCGGAAGAACATGGCTCAATCATTCAAGCCTATGTCCGTGAGCAGGTGGCCAGAGTTCTCGGGGCGGCTGCCGCCAATCTTGACGTCCATCGTCCGCTGCCCGAGTTGGGGCTCGATTCATTGATGGCCACTGAGATGCAGAACCGGATTGAGAGCGATCTGTCGATGTCCCTGCCGATGCGCGAATTGATGCAAACGCCGACCATCACCAGGCTGTCCGAGGTCTTGGCCGGCCTTCTGGGAGATACCGTATCCGAGCCTCAGGAGGAGCCCTCCAGGCGACGATCCCCCGATCCGCCCTCGGAGACCGATTCGTCGAAGAGTACGCTGGTGCCCTTACGCGCCGAGGGAAGCCGTCCTTCCCTGTTTTGCCTGCATCCGATGGGCGGGCATGTGACGATTTACAAGAGCCTGGTTGAGCTGCTGCCCCCGGACCAACCCGTCTATGGCATCCAGTCCCGCGCGTTGAACGGAGCCGGAGATGAGCTTCCCTCCTTCGAAGAACTGGCGCTGGAATATTCCCGGGTCATCCGCCGGCACCAGTCGCGGGGTCCGTATTATCTTCTCGGATTTTCGATGGGCGGGTTTCTTGCGATGGCCATAGCTCATATTCTTGAACAGCAGCATCATCGGGTCGCCTTCGTAGGCCTGATTGATTGTTCCGTCGGCTGGACCGA
>JACQTD010000239.1 GCA_016210985.1 Acidobacteriota bacterium | reverse complement strand
GCGCTGCGCCGTCGCAGCCAGCGGAGCCGGATGACCTGTGCGCGTTTTCTGCGGCTGGTGGATCGCTGGATCCCGAGTGCCCGGATTCTGCATCCCTATCCCAACGTGCGTTTTGACGCTATCCCTTCAAGGTAGGAGCCGTATGCAGGAATGCTGCACGTACGGATCTGTGCGGGGGGCGTCGGGCAACCGACGTCCCTACCGCGACCGAGCCCGAGGGGTGCCGTAATGACCGCACGCCGTCGCCCGCAGCAGAAGGGCTCCCACAACCATGATCCACGTTGAGCGAGTCGCGGCCCTCGCATTAGTATTGACCCAGGCATTAAGATTCAGATGCCTGGGAACCTTTAATAGAGTCAAGACTCGATACCCGGTGGAGGTGCTCTCAAGATGCTGACTCGGCGAAAATTTGTCGGCGTGCTGGCCGCAGGCCTCAGCGAAGCCGTCCTGGCGCAGCGTGCATGGCCAACGGCCACGCCGCCGGGCGTAGTCTGGCTCAATGTCAACGAGTATCCCGAAGGACCTCCCCAGGCCTCGATCGCGGCGATGATGAAAGTCCTGAGTGAATCCAACCGGTACCACTACGGCGAATTCGCGTCTTTCTCCGCAGCGCTCGCTGCGAGTGTGAATCTCGAAGCCGGCAACATACTGGTGGGTTCGGGGTCGAGCGAAGTGCTGCACTGTGCCGTGGAAGCTTTCGTTGGCCCAACCCGGCCGTTCATCACCGGTTGGCCTTCTTACGAAGCCGGTCCGGAGCTGACGGCCGCCAAAGGGTATCCGGTAGTGAAGATCCCGCTGACCAGCGATCACGCCTCGGATGTGAAACGGCTGGCCGGCGAGGCTACCCGGACCGGCGGCGGGTTGATCTATGTCTGCAATCCCAATAACCCGACTTCGTCGATCACGCGTGCCGAGGAGATACGCTGGCTGGCGGAAAACCTCCCGCCGGAAACCTACCTGCTGGTCGATGAGGCGTACATCCACTTCACGGAGCCGCCGGAGGCGGAGCGCGCAGCAGGTCTCGTCCGGTCGGGGAAGCGGGTGATGGTGTTACGGACGTTTTCTAAACTGTACGGCATGGCAGGATTGCGCGTCGGGTTTGTCGCGGCACCTGCGGATCTGATCCTGCGCATGAAGCCATTTCGGAACAATGTGATCAGCATCGTCGGCGTACGCGCGGCGCTCGCGGCACTTGAAATGGGTCCCGACCTGATCCGTGAGCGGCGAGCCATGATTGCGCGCACACGTGCGGACCTGACCCAGTGGTGCCGGATGAAGAAGCTAAAGTACATCGAGCCACACGCCAATTTCATGATGATCGACACAGGGCGCAATGTGCGCGAGCTCGGGACGGCGCTGGTGGGAAAGGGGGTGGTGCCGGGAAGGCCCTTCCCGCCATATGACACGATGCTGCGCATCACCATCGGCGCCGGTGGTGAGATGGCGAAGTTCAAGACCGCGCTGGGGGAGCTATTGAGTATTTAACAAGAACCGATTCCATTTGCTGATTACCGAAAATCGCAGGTCATGAGGAAACCCCTTCCATGATTATGACTGAAAAACGTCTTCTTCAAAGACTGGCCTCGTGCGCGGCGGTCTTTGTCATGCTTCTGACGTTCGTCCATGCCCAGACCGCTCCGCAGACGCCTGATATTCCTGGTAAGTTCGAAGCGCCGGCGGTGCCCTCTGATTACGTCAGGCGGGTAGTCATGATACCGATGCGGGACGGTGTGAAACTGTATACCGTAATCGTCATCCCCCGAGGCGCCAGGAATGCGCCGATGCTGCTCACCCGCACGCCTTATAACGCCGCGGGGCGCACCGAGCGCATCCGCTCAGGCCGGATGCTCGCCACGCTTCCCCAGGGTGACGAAGTCTTCGTGAATGACGGCTATATCAGGGTCTTTCAGGATATTCGCGGCAAGTATGGCTCCGAAGGCGATTACGTGATGACCCGCCCGTTGAGGGGGCCGCTGAATTCGAGCCTGACGGACCACGCGACGGACGCTTACGACACCATCGACTGGCTGGTAGAGAACATTCCGGAAAGCAATGGAAGGGTAGGAATGCTCGGAAGCTCCTACGAAGGGTTCACCGTGGTCATGGGCCTGGTAAATCCGCACCCGGCTTTGAGAGTGGCCGCGCCGATGAGCCCGATGGTCGACGGCTGGATGGGCGATGACTGGTTTCATTTCGGCGCCTTCCGTCAGGTGAACTTCGACTACTTCACCGGTCAAACTACAGTAAGAGGCGAAGGCCACGATGTAGTCCGCCAAGGGTACGACGACTACGAGAACTTCCGCCGTGCCGGTTCAGCCGGGAATTACGCGAAGGAAGCCGGACTGGACCAGTTGCCGTTTTGGCGCAAGATCTCGGAGCATCCTGCCTACGATGAATTCTGGAAGGAGCAAGCCCTCAACACGGTTATGGCGGCACAGCCGCTGAAGGTGCCAACCATGTGGGTTCAGGGCCTATGGGACCAGGAAGACATGTGGGGCGCCATCCACTGTTACCTCGCCGTCGAACCGAAGGACCTTGCCAACAATTTGAACTATCTCGTGATGGGCCCGTGGCGGCATAGCGGAGCGAATTACGACGGCTCGTCACTCGGTCCGCTGAAGTGGGATGGCGACACGGCGCTGCAGTTTCGCCGGGATGTGCTCAAGCCATTCTTCGATCATTATCTGAAAGACGGCGCGCCCAGAGCCGACACACCCCCGGTCTTTATCTACAACACCGGTGAGAATCTCTGGGATCGGCTCCAGTCGTGGCCGTTGGCCTGCGAAAGTGGGTGTACGGTTAAGTCCAGGCCGCTTTATCTGAGATCCGGGTTCGGATTGTCGTTCACGCCGCCCGACGGCAATGACACCACGGCCCCGGCGGACGATGACGAGTATGTCTCCGATCCGGCCAAGCCCGTTCCCTATATCCCCCGCCCGGTCGTTTTCCAGGATTCTGACGTCTGGAGGCGCTGGTTGGTCTCCGATCAGCGATTCGTTGCTGACCGTCCCGATGTGCTCGCGTATATGACACCGGTGCTGACCGAGCCGGTGCGAACCAGTGGTGCGCCGGTGGTAAATCTCTTGGCCTCAACGAGCGGAACGGATTCGGACTGGGTGGTCAAACTCATCGATGTCTTTCCCGATGAGGTGCCGAGCCAACGCGAGATGGGTGGTTATCAACTGGGCATCGCGATGGACATTTTCCGTGGCCGGTATCGCGAAAGCTTTGAGAAGCCGGTGCGGATTCCGGCGAATCAGCCGCTGCGATATCGGTTCATCCTGCCGACCGTCAATCACGTCTTCCTGCCCGGACACAGGATTATGGTTCAGATTCAGTCGAGCTGGTTCCCGCTCTACGACCGCAATCCGCAGACCTTTGTGCCGAATATCTTCTTTGCCAAACCGGAAGACTACGTGAAAGCGGTTCAGCGAATCTATCACGCCCCCGGCACGGCTAGTTTCATCGATCTGCCCGTGGTGCCCTCGCGATAGGGCAAGGCGGACCGGGCTCCGGCAGAAGTTACGGACAGCACACGGATTGTGGCGTGGTAGGACGTAAACGCCATATCCTTCAAATTAATGTTAGCCAGCGGAGGGTTCTATGAATCGAGCCAGCCGGTGGTCGCGGATTCTGGCCATTGTGGGGCTCGTCGCCATGGTGATCGGAGCCCTCGACCCGCTCGAGGGGTCACTCGTCATTCTGCCGGGGACCGGCCTGGTTGCGCTCGGAGCAGCGCTCGGCAAGAGCCGACACCGAATTCTCCTTTACTGGTCTTTCATCCTGGTGGCAGCCGGCGTCGGCGCGTTGTGGTGGATGAGCGCGCTCGGAGGCTTAGGGGGCAACACCGGCCACTCGTATTGGTGGGCGCTCGTCCTTGTGCCCTACCCGGTCGGCTGGATCATGGGACTCGTCGGCGCCATACGGACTCTGCGCGAGGGCTCCGGACGTTGTGTGCCGTCCGCGGCACAGTAATGCGCTAAACCGTTCCCCGAGGGTGGAGCGCCAGGCGGGGAACCATTTGGCACTGAGTCTCAGAGATCATTCGACTCACGGTTGACGTGGGGAGGGCGGTGGGATAGACTTAGTCTTGTCAACTTAGTCTATGGAGATCGTTATGGTCACCGTCAACATCCATGAAGCCAAGACCCAGCTCTCGAAGTTGGTCGATCAAGCTGTCAAGGGGGAAGCCTTCGTGATCGCCAAGGCGGGCAAGCCGCTGGTGAAGGTTGCGGCGCTGGATGCCCCCGCGGCGCCGCGACGGCTGGGTTTCCTGGCGGGCGAGATCGCCGTCCCGAAAGATTTCAACCGCATGGGTGAAGCCGAGATCGCGGCCCTGTTCGGGAGCGGCGCGTGAAGCTCTTGTTGGACACTCAGATCCTGCTCTGGGCGGCAGGTCAGCCTGAGCGGCTCTCGGCGTCGGCGCGCAAGCTCCTGAACGACCCGCGCAACGAACTCCTCTTCAGCGCCGCCAGCCTCTGGGAGATCGCCATCAAAAACACCCTGGGACGGAAGGATTTCCGCGCCGAGCCTCGGTTGCTGCGCCGGGGCCTCCTCGACAACGGTTACGCCGAGCTTCCCGTCACCAGCCAGCAGGCGGTAAACATCGACGGCTTGCCCCTCCTGCATAAAGATCCCTTCGACCGCCTGTTGCTGGCTCAGGCTATCACTGAAGGCATCGTCCTCCTCACCGGCGACGCGCGACTGGCCCGATACCCCGGGCCCGTACGCAAGGTGTAGGCGACCGTGGCGCATCCGGGGGGACCTGTGGACACCGTCAGCCCGTAAGAAAAGGCAACGTCCACGGGATACGTTGCAGCCGGAGTATCGTTTCGATTACGGTAAGGCAAACCCCAACCGGTTCACGGCGAAGCGGTCGCGGCAGTACCGTCGCAATTGTTCTAGAACCCGATATCGCGGTAGTTTTCAAGTCATCCGAAGCTGTCCATACACTTTTGCGTTCGGTGATATGCGCGATGCCAGGGTCAGAGTCCAAGCGCCGAGGAACGGGCTAACGAAGCTAAATCACTGCTCGACACAGGGTACGCGCAGGCAGACGTTGCTCGCACCTGCCCGCACCCCTGGCTGTCCATCCGGCGTTGTGCAATTACAGATGATTTGCGGAGCCGGGGGACATTGTTGCTGGAATGACACCGAGAACAAGAGAAGGAGCACGGGAAATACCAGGATCTTCACCCTCATTTCTTCCTCCTTTCCACACTTTCCTGTCGCCACGAATTCTTGCCCGACGACTATGGAGCACCTTGTGATGCTGCCAACCATTACCAAGCCGCTCCATGGAGATCGCGGCAAGAACTGTGCCAGAGAGGAAGACTCTAAAAACTCTCAGGCTTTCCATTACTTAACAACGACTGTGGACCTTAAGTCTGCCGGATGGAGCGTGCAATCGCGTAAATTGTCCCTGCTATTCAACACGTCCAGTACCGAGACTGATCTTAGTCCCCGCGGGCCGTCACCGGTTAGAACCGTTTCAAATGCTTGTACCGGACCCATGGATTCCGCTCGAACTAAATACAAATGTGAGGCACCACGTAAAATACCAAAATAGGGTCTTGCCGCTGTTCATCCCAATTATTGGTCCCTTTAGCGTTTTGCCCGACCACGATTTCCGAATCTCCGGATTGGCCGGGACCTCAATAATAGGTCCGACTCCACCCGGTGAGAGCCAAGTTGTAAACGAGGACGCTCAGCCATGGTCACACCTACTCGGATGGCTCGTAATGGTGTACCCCGCCTTGCCAAGTACCGAGTCGCTCTACGCACGAGAACGCTCGAAGGTGCCATTTTCGACTGAACACCATCGCCCCTCTCAATCGGCTCACTCGCTTTCAGTCCACTGGACCAGCACACCCTTTATGCGGGCACCGGGAGTTTCAGCAGCGGCACATTCGGCCTGGACGGTGGAACAAACGGGGGGAATGCCGTCGGCGTGCTCAAATCGACTGACGACGGAGATCACTGGAGCGTTCTGGGGGGGAACACCTTTGCCGGGCTGAAGATCAGCCGGATCGTGCCGACACGTCTCCGGTCCGCCGATGGAGGCCAGATCGTGCTGGCGGCAACCTTCGCTGGAACGTCGCCAAACAATGGCGTCTACCAAAGCCAGGATGGCGGTGTTACATGGACGCGAGTGTCCGCCGCCGGCCGAACTCCGTCCGATCCGAAGGAACCGGGGGGCTATCCCGTGGTGTTCTTGACTCCGGCGCTTGCTTCATAGATGACCCCATCTTTTCGAGGGGTTGCCCCCTGTGCCAGTGATGGCCTTCGCGGCGCAACCGGAAGGAAGGATTCAGGTCGGGACCTATGGCCGAGGGGCGTTCGAACTGGCGGCTTCGACGTCACCGGCCTCGATGCGAACGACGGGAATCCCGACGGCAGCCGGCAGTCAGCCTGGCCTCGGGGACTATTCGTCAACCCATTATGGTAGTTCAAGTCAACGGACTGGCCGAGATTGCGTAACTCCTCGAAATATTCCTCGCTGGGATCCTAGACCTTGCGAGAGACCTTGCCTCCGGTTACATCGTTTAGCCAGGGTTTGAGGGTAGAGGCATGCATCATGATCGACTCAGAAATGAGTCCGCATACGATCAAGATAGGATGGAGAGATACCTTTGGCAAATGGAATCGCCTGCACTGAATCGGCTGCGTAAAAACCCTCAATGGTCTGGGTGAATTGCCCCATCGATTCCTGGTTGGGTCCAGAGCTTTGAGCGATACATTCAACAATGACAATCAATTAATGCAACAGTCGGCGTGGATTGCCCCGGCACACCGGTTGCCTAGACCGAGTAAGGGAGCTTTGTCTGCTATGGTGCCCCTTCGGGTGAGGAGGGGACCAGTGGTCGTCACAAGATGAAGGAGAATATAATGTCACTGAGAATCCATCAAGAGGACTTTCTGGCAGCCATGGTTGCGGTGCTGCTCCCAGTGTCGTTTCTGGGGATGACCGCTGGACCCGCCATGGGTTCAATACCCGAGAACTTCGGTGAGCTTTACACCGAGTCCGAAGGGGATGCTCGTTCTGATCGACCCTCGATCAGCGCCGATGGACGGTTCGTGGCGTTTGAATCGGAGGCCACCAACCTGGTGCCCGGTGATGGCAATAGCGCACATGATGTCTTTGTGCGGGATCGATTGACGGGGGTGACCGAGCGCGTGAGCGTGTCGAGCACCGGCACGGAAGCGATTGGAGACCAGTATTTCTACTCCGTATCTGCCTCGATCAGCGCCGATGGACGGTTCGTGGCGTTCGATTCGTCAGCTACCAACCTGGTGCCCGGTGATGGCAATAACGCACATGATGTCTTTGTGCGGGATCGATTGACGGGGGTAACCGAGCGCGTGAGCGTCTCGAGCACCGGCACGGAAGCGATTGGAGACCCGTATGACTACTCCGGATCTGCCTCGATCAGCGCCGATGGACGGTTCGTGGCGTTCGAATCGGACGCCACCAACCTGGTTCCCGGCGATACCAATAAGGCACGTGATATTTTTGTCCGGGATCGATTGACGGGGGTAACCGAGCGCGTGAGCGTCTCGAGCACCGGCACGGAAGCGATTGGAG
>JACQTD010000243.1 GCA_016210985.1 Acidobacteriota bacterium | reverse complement strand
GCGGTGCGTCGAGCTGAAATCGCTGAAGGAATACCTGCTGGCTTATCGACAACTGGGGATTTTCAACGAGAATGTGGTCAATCGCATACTGCGAGACTTCGTCGCTGCGTGTGCGCCGGTATCGGCGGAGGTGACAGGCGAATTCACCCCGCGAGGCGGGATCCGGACCACCGTGGTGGCTCGGTACCCTTACGATCGATGAGGATGGCCGCCCGGTTGCGGACGGGAAAGGCTAGCGCGCCTTGGCGGCGGCCTTCGAAGCCTTGAGCGGGTTCTTGATGCCCTCTCCGTTGCCGCTGGAGAGCATCTTCGCGTGCGCGGTGCAATCGTGCTCGCCGGCGCGCTGTTGATAATAAGCTTCCTTATCTACGCTACCTGAGAGAAACGCGACGACCGTAAAGGCCGCCATACACTTCGGACAGGTGAGTCGCACCGCCTTGGCTGCACTTCGCTTTGCCATAGTTCATTTGCTCCTTAGAGGTTTCTACCCTTGTCCGAAACCCGACATCAGCGCGTCCCGGACCACAACAAAATCGCAGACTTTGCCTGAAGTCAGCGCGGTTGTCAAACCCTAAATGCTCCCCCGGGACCGCACGCATCTTGCGTGCAGCCGTGCGCTGGCCAGTTCCGATTCCCGGGGCGAGTTCGGCTCCGATTGGGGCATGCAAGATGCATGCGCTCCCGGGGGTGAGTCTGTTCATCCGGAGACCGGCTGCATATAATGAAAGGCGGCCGACAGGCATTTGCCATGATCGACTCCCTGTTGAAAAGGAGAATCGAACGAAGGAGGGACCCGGTGAGGTTCGAGGGCCGGATTCTCTACCTGACCGAGGATCCGGCGCTGGTGAAGCAACAGCTCGACGGCGAAGACCTCGACTGGAAACCGGAGGTGAAACTCCGGGACGACATCAGCACCGACGAGATCACCCCCGCCCACATCTGCTTCCACTATGACGAAAAACTGGGCGAGTTCCCCTACCTCGGACTCAAGTGCGGCTCGGCGTTTCCCGTGACCCGTGACGCGGTCCGCCGGGGCGGTTTCGTGGCTTCGGTATCCGGGAAGCGAAGGGGGAAGGGCTCGAGTCGCGAGCAATCGCCGTATGCCGAAAGGTGCGCGGGAATCCGGGTGGTCCTCGCCGAAAACCTCGAACGGATTTACAAGCAGAACTGCCAGAATCTGGGTCTGCTGACCGCGACCGATCTAGATCTGATCCCGCGTATCCGTTCCGGCCAGGAGATCCCGCTTTCGGCCTTCACCGAGGGAGAGGATCCCATCACGGCGCAGATTGTGGCGTTCGGCGGCCTTTTCAATTTCAACGTCGCCAGACTTCAGGGCAGAGCCGCCGTCCCGCTCATCACCACGCCCGGCCGACCGATGACCCTGGCGGAGAAGATCCTGGCGCGTCACTTCGTGGCGCACCCGGCCGCGGAACGAGCCGGCCTGCCCGCGGTTCAGCCCGGCGATAGCGGATTTGTCCGAACCGACCTGAGGTTCAGCCATGAATATGTGACGCCGATGGCGGCTATTTTCTTTGAAAAACTGGTGGGGGCGGACGAACCGGTGAACGACCCCGCTTCCATCCTCTTCTTCCGTGACCATCTGACGTTCCTGGACGATGTGATGCCCCCCGAGCGGCGCGCGATGGGCCTCATCGACCTGGCCAGGCACTTGGAGGAAAAGCAGGCGGAGTTCGCACGCAGGCAGGGCATCCGCCTGCATGGTGAACTGGCTGACCGCAAGGGTTCGGAAGGCATCTGCCATAGCCTGATCCTGGAACGGTACGCCCTCCCGGGGCAGCTCATCATCGGTTCGGACTCGCACACACCGCATAGCGGCGCGATCGGGGCGATGGCCTTCGGCGTCGGCACGACCGACATCTTCAATTCCTGGATCACGCGCGATGTCCGGATCCGCGTCCCCGAGACGGTCCGGGTGCTGATTCACGGTCAATTGCGCGGCGGGCTCACCGCCAAGGATCTCATCCTCGCGTTGCTACGCACCGCCTATGTCCGTAGCGGCCAGGCGATCGGCAAGGTGATCGAGTATGCGGGTGAAGTTGTCGAATCACTGGACATCGATGAGCGCGCTACGCTGACCAATATGGCCGCCGAAGTCGGCGGATTCACCGGGATCGTGGCGCCTGATCGCAAAACGTCCGAATTCCTCGTGGAGCGTCGAGGGATGCACCGCGCTGACGCCGAACGGCTCTGCGAGGGGTGGGCCGGCGATCCGGCCGCGCCAGTCGACCAGGTAATCGAAATCAATGCCTCCGAACTCCGGCCCCTGGTGGCCCTGCCGGGGGATCCCGGACAGGGCGTTTTCATCGACGAACTGGATCATCCCGTCGGGATCGAGATCGCGTACGGCGGGTCGTGCACGGCCGGCAAGAAGGAGGACATGGACATGTATGCGCGCGTGCTCGAGCATGCCCTCGTTCATGGTCGCCACGTAGCTCCCGGCGTGGAGTTCTACATCCAGTTCGGCTCGCAGGATGTGCGCGAGTACTGTGAGAGGAAGGGTTACATCGACGTTTTCAGGCGGGCCGGAGCCAGGCTCATCGAACCGAGCTGCGGCGCCTGCATCAATGCGGGTCCGGGCGCGACCGTGCGAAACGACCAGGTCGCCATCAGCGCCCAGAACCGGAACTTCCCCGGCCGCAGCGGACCCGGACAGCTCTACCTCGCCAGCCCGCTCACCGTAGCCGCCTCCGCGATCGAAGGCAGGATCGTGGCGTTCGAAGGGGAGCGCGATTGAGTCGGTTTTCGAATTTGGGGAGCGGACGCACGCGGAGCCGCGGAGCCGCAGAGGACAAGTGTTGCTGATCCTAAGAAGAAGCACTCTGCGACTCCGCGGCTCGGCGTGAGAACCCGATGGTTTGTTCACACTGTCACGTCAAGATGATTGAGCAGAAGCGGAGCTTCCACAAACAACGGAAGTGGGTCTGTCCGGCTTGTGGCCGGGCACGCATGCAGAAACCGAAGGGAAAACGGAGCGAGTTGCGGGCTAAGTCCGCGAAGGGTTAAATCGCCATCGGGCCGACGCGCTTCTCGACTTCGACGAAGGACACCATATCGATAGCGTCCCAGGGGCAGCCGTCCAGGAAGGCGCCGTTCGGACCCTTACTCGTGCACTTCTCACAGCCAATGCAGAGCTGGGGATTGACGTCGATTCTCCCGAAATGACCGGATTCCGGATCCTCGACCCAGAACATGCAATCCTCGACCGGACAATACTCCACACAGGCCGGCGAGCCGGAACACCCGGTGCAACATTCATTCGTTACGGCGAGTACCTTCGGCTTCTTCTTGCGCGGGGTCTTGATCCCTTTTGATCTCAGCTCCATGTCGGGTCTCCGGAAGAGAATATGATGACGACGATCAATTTCGAATCTCGAAATATCTCACAGCGCCGAATCAAAAATCAACCGCGTCACCCCACGATTGAAATCATGCCAAGGACATGGAGTCCGATCCACCTCTCCCCGGTCACTCGGACCTGAGCCTCAGCGGAAGCCCGGTCGATCCCCTTGGTGAAGATTCTCCAGGCGATCTCCTCCGGGATGGTGGTTACCGAAGCGGGCTCACCTTCCGGAGCATCGATCAGCCTCCAATATCCCGTGTCCCGGTACAGGAACCAGCTGCCGCCGCAGGGCCCGGCGATATCGAACCGGGCCAGTGTTCCCGGGGGCGCGTCGATCTCCCGATAGGCGAACGGCAGGCCCCGCATGAAACAATCGAGTACCGGATGATAAAGCCGCGGAACCATGATTCCCGGCCGCTCGACTGCCTGCCTTATCTGTTGTTGATGATGCCACCGTTCGGTAAATTCTCTCGCCGTGTCGAACCAGTTAAGCGACTTCTCCTCCCCCGCCCAGCTGACAGCGAAAACCGACGGGGCGAACGGATCGAGGCCTTCATGAAAGGCACAAAACTGGGGTGACACCGCCTCCATCAGTCCGATCAGGATCTCCGGGCTTAGTCTCCGGAAGAGGCGCACACCCGCTTCATTAAGTCGATTGATGAACGCGACCAGGTCGAAGGGCCCCGGTTCGTCCGCCGGACCGGGGGCGTATCCATCGCGACAGATCGAAAGTTTCCGGAGCTGGGTGTCGAGCAGGTGCGCGGCGACGTCTTTAACCTTCCAGCGGGGGGCGATCGTCTGCTTTTCCCAGTCAGGAGGTTCGAGGGAGCGAAGGAGTTCAACCAGCATCCCTTCCAATCCCCGAAACAGGTGCGCGGTGAGAACGGGCTTCAGCGTTTCGACTCTCCCTGCCATACCCGCTGGGAACCGTCGTAGCCCAGGGCGGAGAGGACCAGCCCGGCAAGCGCCTCGATGAATTCCGGCGCATCGTTCAGCCCGGGCATCAGTTCAAACTGCTCGATCCCGAGCCGTTCCGCCTGCTCGCGGGCTTCGTGATTGATTTCGCCGAGGGTTTCCACATGGTCGGACACAAAGGCGATGGGCACCACCAGCAGCTTCTTCTCCCCCTCGCCGGCGAGCTTATCAATGGTGTCATGCAGGGAAGGCTGCAGCCACTTGTCCGCGCCGACTTTGCTTTGGTAACAGAGCGTATGAGGCGAGGCCCAGCCGCCACGAGCCATGACGTTCCGCACCGTGGCCTCGATCTGCTCCTGATACGGATCCCCGCCCTCGATCACCCGGACCGGCACGCTGTGGGCACTGAAGACGAGATGAACGCCGGAGGTGTCCCCGAACCGCCTCAAGGTGCGGGTCACCTGGGCCACGACCGCGTGGACATAAGGGCCGAAATCGTAAAACGAGCGAATGATCTTCACCGGTACGTGATTTGAAGTGAACCTGCGATTCCACTCGTTGAGACTGCTCCCGGTAGTGGTCCTCGAGTATTGAGGGTAGAGCGGGAGCAACACCAGCTGTTCGAAACGATGCTTGGCCAATTCGGCCACAGTCTCTTCCGTTAACGGATGCCAGTAGCGCATCGCGACGAAGACCTTGGCGTCCACCGCGCTGGCCAGGGCCTTCTCGAGGGCGCTCGCCTGCAGGCGGGTCAGCTCCAGAATCGGCGATCGCCCTCCGATTTCGGCGTAGTGATTCCGGACTTTCTTGGCGCGGGTCGATGAAATCAGCCTGGCCAGCGGCTGGCGCGCAAGCTTCGCAAATGGAAAGTCGATGATATCGGGATCACAGAAAAGGTTGTAGAGAAAGGGCTCAATGGCGTCCAGGGAATCCGGGCCGCCCAATTGGAAAAGGATCACTCCCACTTGTTTGCTGACTTTCATTTCGACTCTGGTCAGTGGCGGAAATGCCGGAGGTGGGTGAACACCATGGCGAGATCGTGCTCGTCGGCCGCCTGGATCACTTCGCTGTCCCGGACCGATCCGCCGGGCTGTACGATCGCGGTGGCGCCCGCTTTCGCGGCTTCGTCGAGTCCGTCCCGGAACGGGAAGAAAGCGTCTGAAGCGGCGACCGTTCCCGTCAAGGGAAGGACCGCCCGCTGAGCTCCAAGCCTGACACTGTCCACGCGGCTCATCTGACCGGCTCCGACACCGACCAGCTGGCCCGCCCGGGCATAGACGATCGCATTAGACTTCACGTGCTTGCAAACGATCCAGGCGAACCGGAGGGCCTCCGTTTCTTCCGGCGTGGGGCTTCTCCGGGTCACCACCTTCCATGAAGAAGCGTCGTCGGCGCCTCGATCACGGGTCTGCAGGAGCAGACCACCGGTGATCCGCTTCACATCGAAACCGCCCTGATCGGCTTTCAGGTCTCCGCCGTGCACCTTCATCAGACGGACGTTTTTTTTCTTCGCCAGCGCTTCGAGCGCATCGGGGATGAATTCAGGAGCGATCACCGCCTCGACGAAGAGTTGAGACATCTTCTCCGCGGCCGCGCGATCGATGGGCCGATTGGCCGCAATGATGCCGCCGAAGGCTGAAACCGGGTCGGCGGCCAATGCGCGCAGATAAGCTTCTCCGATCCCTTCACCCAGGGCGGCGCCACAGGGGTTGGTGTGCTTGATGATGACACAGGCGGGCGCCTCGAATTCGGTGACGAGGTTCCAGGCCGCATCCAGGTCGAGATAATTATTAAAGGAGAGCTCTTTGCCGTGGAGCTGCTCGGCCTGAGCCACCCCAGGTGCGTCGCCGTCAAAGCGGTAGAGCGCAGCCGGCTGGTGCGGGTTCTCCCCGTAGCGAAGCTCCTGTCGCTTTCGAAGCGTGCATCCAAGCCGTGGCGGCATGATCGACGGGGGGCGCAGTTCGAGTTCCTCACCGGATTCGCCGAGCGCCAGACGGTCACCCAGGGCATCGGCGATCAGCGTGTCATAGCATGCCGTGTGGTCGAACGCCTTCCGGCACAAACGCCACCGCGTCTCGAGACTCAGGCCGCTGCCCGACGATTCGATCTCCTCCAGGATCT
>JACQTD010000242.1 GCA_016210985.1 Acidobacteriota bacterium | reverse complement strand
CAGGTCACCGTCGAGGTCCCGAGCAGCGCACCCTGCACGGTACCGATGGCGTCGGCGAGCAGCGCCCTCCTCGCCCGCGGCAACTTTCCGCCCTTCATAAAGCCCGCCTGGTGGGCCACCCCCACCAGCGTCCCGACGGTATCGAAAAGCATCAGCAAGAAGAAGACGAGCACGACCGAGATCATGCCGGGACGGAGCGTGCCGGGAATATCGAGTTGCAGGAATGTCGGTAGAAGCGATGGCGGGCGGCTGACGATGCCCTGGTAGCGAATCAGGCCGGTCATTGCCCCCGCCACCGAGGTAATCAGGATTCCCCACAGCAGCGCGCCCCGAGTCCGGATCGCGAAGAGCCCGGCCGTCACGACGAGCCCGAATAGCGCGAGCAGCACCGGAGGGCTCTTCAGGTTTCCAAGCGTGACGAGTGTGCCGGGGGAGGCCACGACGAGCCCGGACCATTCGAGTCCAACCAGGGCGATCAAGAGACCGATGCCGACCGCGATCGCATGTTGCATCGACTCAGGGATAGATTCGATCAATCGCTCGCGGAAGCCGAACGACGAGGTCAGGATAAAGACCGAGCCGGAAATAAACACCGCCGCAAGCGCGACCCGCCATGGCACACCCTGAGCTAGAACCACCGTGTAAGCGAAAAAGAAGTTGTGGCCCATCGCCGGCGCCAGCGCGATCGGGTAATTGGCGAGAAAGGCCATGAGCAGCGTGGCGACGGCACTTGAAATGCAGGTGGCCGAGAGGACGGCTCCGAAATCCATGCCGGCGGCGGAGAGCACGGCAGGCTGGACAAAGAAGATGTAGGCGAGCGCGAGGTAGGTGGTGACCCCCGCCATGCATTCCCGGCCGAGTGTCGAACCGGCCGCGTCGACCTGAAACCGAGAGAAGAGCGTTTGGAACAACGTGCCGGCCAAGGAAGGGTTCCCCGTCGCGATGGGTTCAAGCGCCGGCTTATGATACGACCCGGTGGCGGATTGAGCCACCATTAAGCGCTTGACGAACTTCATTCAGGCCGTCGAAGTCCGATATGCTCTAAGGGCGATGAAGACGGCATCGGCGGATTCTGACCCCAAACGGGTGACGAGCCTGCAGCTTATCCGCACGTTCGGATGGCTCGGCCTAATCGGGTTCGGCGGCGCTGCGACCTCCCTAGCGCTGGCCCGCGAATACCTGGTGATCCGGAAGCGTTGGCTGACGGCGGACGAATTCGTAGAAGCCGCCGCCGTCGGCTACACGCTGCCCGGCGTGATCGGCGCCAATATGGCTGCCTTCATGGGCTTCCGGTTGCGGCGCGTCCGCGGCGCGGCACTGGCCCTGACCTCCTTCATATTTCCAAGTTTTGTGATCATGGTAGGCTTGAGTGAGATCTACCGGAGCAGCCTCCATACGCTCTCAGTCGAGAGCATATTCGCCGGGATCAATCCGGCGGTGGCGGGGCTGATCGCGGCCACCGGCTTGCGGCTCGGCCTTAGGACGGCCAGAACGTGGCCGCGAGCAGGGCTTGCAGTAACAGCCTGCCTGGTCGTTGTGGTCTTCAGGAATCTGGCCGTCGAATCGATCCTCTGCTCCGCGCTACTCGGCATCGTCCTACCCTGGTTTCGAACTTCGGATGCGAGCGACCTCTCGCTGCAGGGGGAGAACGAACCCGTATCGCGGCTCCGAGATGGCGATCCCCGCGATCAGCGTGATTCACGGCGCCGATCCACGCCGATCTGCCTTCTCCTTCCGCTGCTGATCTCAATCCTGCCGGTGCGTTGGCTTCAGATCTTCACACTCTTCATTAAGATCGGCGCCCTCACCTTCGGCGGCGGATATGTCATGGTTCCCCTGATCGAGAATGACGTCGTCTACCGGTTTGGCTGGGTGACGCCGCGACAATTCGCCGACGGGATGGCGCTCGGTCTGATTACGCCCGGCCCCGTGGCCATCACCGCAACGTTTATCGGACAGATGGCGGCGGGACTTCCAGGCGCTTTTCTTGCCACCGTGGCTATATTCCTGCCTTCCTTTGTATTCACGGTTCTCGCCTCTGCCTATCTTCATCGCTTTCGAGAGAGCATCTGGATTCGGCGGGCCATGGACGGGATCGCCCCGGCCGTCACGGGCTTGCTCCTGGCCGGCGCCTTCGCCATCGGAAGGACCTCCATCCAATCCTGGCCGGCGCTCCTGATTGCGGTCTCGGTCGGACTGGTCATGACGTTTCTGCGTGTAAACCCCTTTTTCCTTCTGGTCGGCGCCGGGGTGGTCGGCTGGGCTCTTAGCCACTGAAGCATCATCGGGAGGAACGCCGGCTTACTAAGTGGGGAATTCTTCCCGCATCGCAGGGATTTGATTTATGGCACTCCCGAATAGGACAGGCCTTTCAGGGCCGACCGTTGGAGTTTCTACATTTTGCGCCCGGCTGCAAGCCGTGCGAACCACCGCCAACCTACATCCAGAAGGACTGGGACCCCGTGCCCGCGTTGGCGGAAGCCGATTCGTATTTCCACTCGGAGGAGAACCACTTTTTTCATTCCTTGAAGCGCACTGATCTTGATGGTATAAGAGATCATTCTATGTTGCTGACTGCGTACCGGTTGTGAAGGGAAGCTGCCGGGCGGCTCCGCGAGGTTACCTCAAGTGTCCAGCTCGCTCAACGCCGCCAAAGGAGGAGGGAGGGCTACCTGCCCCGTACAGACGAGTTTAAATCCGCATGGGATTTGCCGACCAGCTACTCCAAAAAGCCAACGGAGCCGAGAAGGCCTTCACGGCCGAAATCAGCCCGCCGATCAACTATCAGGGGATCGTCAAGATCGATGAGATCGCCGCGGCGCTGAAGGACCTGGATCTCCGGGCTATCGCGATCACCAATAACACCGGAGGAAGTTTCAAGCTGAATCCGCTCGCGGTCGTGGCCTCTGTGCGGCGGGTTCTGCCTTCGATTCCCATCATCGTTCATCTCACGGCGCGGGATGAGGGCTCGGTTCGGACGGTTTATTCCCATCTGGACGAGATGGCCAGACTGGGTGTCTCCGATGCACTCGTAATCCGGGGTGATCGCAGTCCTCAGAACTCCCACCAGACGGATTCTTACAAATTCTCCACCGTGGAGCTCATCCGGCTGATGAATGACTACAAGACGGAGCGGGCCTACAACCTGGACGTGCTGATCGCCGGCCATCCCGAGTATCCGCTCGATAAGCTTGACCGTCATCTGGGTTATCAGGTGGCCAAGATTGAAGCCGGCGCCCGTGCCATGATTGCCAACATCGTGACGGAACCGGAGCGCTATACCGCCTATGTGGCGGAAGCACGCGCACGGGGAATCGATGTGCCGGTGATGCCTTCGGTCATTCCGCTCACCACGGAGCGCCGGTGTGAGTTCCTCCGCACGCGACTGCACATTCAGGTCCCATCGAAGTGCGTGGAAGCGCTGGCGCATCTTGATCGCGATGCAGCCACCCGCAAGGGTATCGCCCTGACATCCGAGATTGCCTCGCGGCTGTTGGCGGCGGGGGCGCCGGGAATCAACTTCAATATCATTTTTCCACAGGATGTCGATTCGGTGAAATCCGTACTTCGAGAGATCCGTGGCTACAGCACGATCTGGGAGAAGTACCAGATTGAGGATCCCGAGGAGATCGACTACTTCGACTGCCTTCGCGGCGGGTATTTTTAGCCTGGGACCGCATGCATCCTGCATGCAGACCGGAGCTGAAAGAGTTTGGGATTCCGATCGGGCGGTTCGCCTGACGGAATGCACGCTGGAAGTCCGGGGTGCGGACTCGTTCCGAGCGTGGGCTGGAGTTTCTACATTTTGCGCCCGGCGGGTCAGAGCGAGAACTGGATGTCCGATATTCGTCTGTCGAATTATGTTCTCGGACTGGCCTCCGCCGTTTGCGGAGATCTCAAGCCGTCT
>JACQTD010000238.1 GCA_016210985.1 Acidobacteriota bacterium | reverse complement strand
CCTTCGATGATGACCGTACAGGCTGCGCACTGGCCCAATCCGCATCCGAATTTCGGACCCCTCAGGGCTAGGTCGTCCGTGAGGATGTAGAGCAACGGGGTCTCAGGATCGACATCCAGGTCGTAGGTGCGTCCATTGACCTTCAAGTTTATCGCTGTCATGGTTTGCCTCCTGTGTTGCGGGTCTCGTTCAAACTGTCGACACCTCCCTTTCCAAGGGCGTCGAAAGCTCATCTGGGTTTCGCAAAAACGCCTCCAAAGATCTGTATTCCATAAAACGTACTTGCTGGAATGCGAGGCTTGGGGCGCCAACGCTATGAGTAGCCCCACAAGCATCGGGATAGATTAATTTTGATCGCATCTTGAATCTCTCTCGGCCGTACGGAAGGCCGGTCCATGTGTTGCTCTCTTCTCGCGGTCGTGGGGCGAGTGGGACATCTTGACCAAACCCAGAATCGCCCTCTCCTGCACGGTGGCCCTGGGACAAACAACCGACACTGCACATCTCTGAAAACGTTTACTCGCTGGTGAATTTGACGCAAGGAGTGTGCCAAACGCAGCAGGCGTTTCTTCAATGGCCCGCTGCTCACCGAGCCTGCAGCTCTGTTTCTGTATGGAGGTGAATATTCAATCAGATATGAAGCGAGGACTTGGACGATCGGATTCAGACCTGGCGCGCCACGTGATGGCCCGGCTGCAACCCTGTTCGATATCAGACAGACCGCGTGCTGGCTCACCCACCATCAGTGGTATTGGGTTTGTCCTGGCCCTCCCGAAGCTGAAACTTCTGCATCCGGTAGATCAGCGCGCTGCGGGTGATGTTGAGGTACTTGGCGGTTGTGGTTTGACACCAATCGTTTCTTTTAAGGGCTTGAAGGAGAATGTCCCTTTCGACCTCCTCCATGTCGATCCCCTCGTCGGGTAATTGGATGAGAACGTTTCCCGCATGCGGATGCGGTCGCTTGATATGATCAGGGACGCCAGTCGCGTCCAGCACATCCCCCGGACTGAAAATCATCATCTGCTCGATCGCGTTCTTCAGTTCCCGAACGTTCCCCGGCCATGGGTATTGATGGAAGTACCGGAACACCTCCTTATCCAGCCGCAAGTCGGGCCGGTTGTAACGTTGCGCCAATTCTTGCAGAAAGTGATTGGCGAGCAGCGGTATGTCCTCTCGTCGCTCCCGCAGTGGCGGTAAGACGATGGGCACCACGTTGATGCGATAGTACAAGTCCTCGCGGAAAACTCGATCTTCAACTAACTTTTCGATATCTCGATTTGTAGCAGCGATCGTGCGGATATCCCCATGATGTGCCGATGTCTCCCCGACGCGGTTGTACTCTCCATCTTGAAGCAAACGCAGGAGCTTTGGCTGCAACGGAAGCGGCAACTCCGTGATTTCATCTAAGAACACGGTGCCGTGGTCGGCTATCTCGATTCTCCCCTTCTGATCAGCGTGCGCGCCGGTGAACGCACCCTTCTTGTGGCCGAACAGCTCCGATTCCAACAGGCCCTCCGGAATCGCCGCGCAATTGATAGCCATAAACGGGTAGTCACGACGGCTGCTGTGCTGGTGAATTGCTTTGGCGAATAGCTCCTTCCCGGTTCCACTCTCCCCCAGTAGCAACACAGGCGCGTCGGTTCCGGCTACCTTTTTCACCCGTTCAAACAAACGGCGCATCTTTCTGGACGTTCCGAGGATGCCCTCAAGCGTGAAGTGATCTTGAATGAATTGCTTGAGATAGCGATTCTCTTGAAGCACGGCGCTGATCTGGAGCGCCTTGTCGACCGTGAGGAGCAACTCCTCGCGATTGAACGGCTTAGTGATGTAGTCGTAAGCCCCCAGCTTCATTGCCGCCACCGCGTTTTCAATTGAGCCGTGAGCGGTGATCACGATGACCGCCGTCTCAGGGGACATGGCCTTGATCCGACGCAGCAGTTCCAGGCCGTCAATCTCCGGCATCATGATATCGGTGATGACTAGATCGATTCTATTTCCGGTAAATAGATCGAATCCTGTGCCTCCGTCCGGAGCAACCAGCACGCCATGGCCGGCTTCTTCGAGATGGTATTCCAAGACGCGCCGTACGGAGCTATCATCATCAACGACGAGGATTTCTCTGGTTAGCATCATTCATTCCCGGCCACGGGAAACACAAGCTTGAATTCACAGCCACCACCAGGCAAATTGATCACCTCGATCTCGCCGGCATTCTGCTTAACCAATCGATAGGCAATCGATAGGCCTAGTCCGGTCCCGTCCGACTTTGTCGTGAAAAAAGGATCGAAGATCTTCTCCAAGAGAAATTCATCGATCCCCGGGCCAGAGTCCTGTACCGCTAACACTACGGCGCTCGGCTCACGCCGACTCGTGAGCTTCAGCGCGCCTCCTCCAGGCATCGCCTGAATGCCATTAATGACGAGGTTGAGCAGTACTTGCTTGATTTGTTCCGAATCCAGGAGGACCGATGGGAGCGGCTCCTCGAGCCGCGCGCTGATGTCCACCTTTTCCTTGGCGGCTTGCTTCTGGCACAGCCGCATCACGGAGCGGACGATTTGGTTCAGATCCGTCGGTGATCGTTCGGGTGGCCTGGGTCGGGCAAATTGAAGGAATTCGCCGACTATCCGATTCAACCGATCGACCTCGTGGTGAATAATCTGCAAGAATTCGCTTTTGGTACTCTCCGATACGCCCGGTGTCTGCAAAACCTCCACCGCTCCGTTGATCGACGTCAGGGGCGTCCTAATCTCATGAACGATCCCTGCGGAAACCTCTCCCAAGGAGGCCAGTCGGTCGGCCCGGCTAAGCTGGTTGTAGGCCTGCCTCAGTTCTTCGTATGTCTGGTGCAGCTCATTGGCCGCGCGCTCGTACCGGAGCCGTTCCCGTTTCTCCGCTGTAGCCAGCAGGCCGGTCACGACGGCGATGGCCTGGAACATAATGATCTCTGCGTATTGATTCAGCATGTAAACATGGCTGTGTTCCCAGTGCATGAAAATGTGCGGCGCATAGAGTATGGCGCTCGAGATCGAGGCCGCGAGCGCCCCGGGCAAACCGTAGCGATAAGCGGCGTAGACAATTGGAATGTAATAGAGCCGTTGGTAGATCTCGTGCAGCAGGAGGTGCTGCGTACTTGTCTGGTAATGGAGCAGCGTGATACCCACAATACTCGATGCGATCAATACTGGAGTGAGCCCATTTCGACCAGGACCTCGATGAATGACCCCACGCCATTTCCTGCGCATGGCGGCCAATTCTGATCCTATGCCTGGTCGAGCTTCCGTCGCCACATTTGTGTTCATTTCAGATCTTCGCCCCTTCGAGCGTAATAGCCTCTGCGGGTCCGGGCTATGAATTTGCTCTCACGGTCACTCACGCCGATCGAGACCTTGATCTTCCTCCACTGGTCGTCACGTTTCTTGTTGCTGGGATAGTAGCCAACGCTGTATTGCCGGCTGACTTCGAGAGCAATCATCCTCATCGTTTCTTTGCACTGCTGGACGTTAGTCGGGAAATGGCTGCTGGCGCCGGTAATCTCCGCTAGCTTTTCGAGTGCGCCGCGGCCAGAGCCACCCGCCAGGCCGAATCCCGGCCGCTCCATCGATTCGAACATCCCCACGGTGTAGACAAGCACACCCCGTTCCTCGACAAGTTCTGCGAGCTGTCGGAACCGTAGCCGGCTTCGGTTGTCCTCACCATCGGTTATGACGACCAACACCTTTTTCTGATGCTTCGCCCGCTTGATATGATCGAGCGCGCCAGCTACCGCATCGTACAATGCCGTCATTCCTCCAGCCCGCAGGCCCAGGATGGAGTTCTCCCATTTGTGCCGGTCTGAGGTGAGGTCGGAGACGATTTCCGTGCGATCGTTGAATGTCAATATGAACATCTCATCCTGATCGGTTCCCTTGTCCATCACATGGAGCGCGGCCCGGTAGACGTCCTGAATCATCTCGGACATGCTGCCGCTCCGGTCCAGAACCAGTCCCCAGCAGGCCGGCGCCTCTTCCGCGCTGAAAAAGCTAATCGGCTGCTCGATCCCATTTTCGTAGACCTTGAAGTCCTCCCGCTTCAATCCCAAGGCCGCCTGACCATTACGATCGGTCACGGTAACGCTTAATGAGACCAGATCCGTGGCCAGCTTCACTGCTGAGGGCTCCGGCGGAGCCTCGTGTTGGTGTTCCTGGGGGTAAACCACACTGATCAGGAGGAGCAATGTGACCAGAATGGCTGTCCCCGAAAGAATGACATCTGGTGTTTTCATACCATCCTCCTTACGAGAATTACCGTCAGGTTCTCCTCGCTACTGCGCAACCGTTACCGGGTTCATAACGTCCTCCTCAAGTCCGTGTCGATCGCTGGAGAGCCTGCCGGCCGGCGGGCTACACCCAAGATGTGCGGCGACACCGGAGCTAACAAGAAGCAGGGCCGGAAAGGAAATCCACGGTGGATCTCGACCTTGAAGCCCGCATTCTGTAGGTTTGCCCGCGTGTCGCGGCTGGTGTGACACCCGCCGGCTATTCGGGGCCAGAATAGCCCATCGACCATCCGCTGAAGTGTGGCAAGACGAGCACTATCCGCCCGCACATGCTCGTAGAACCGCAGTTCGCCTCCTGGTCGGATCACGCGTAGCAGCTCTGACAAAGCATCGGCTGGGCATCGAACTGAGCAAAGCACCAACGAAGCGACGCCCGCATCGAAGTAAGAATCCCGTGCCGGGAGTTCTTCCGCCAACCCATCGGTGACCACGACGGGAACAGGCGCTGCTCGAGCAGCATCGAGGGCAAGAGAGCGCAGGTAAGGTTCGGGTTCCACGGCAACCACTTCGGTAACAGATATAGGGTAGAAAGCGAAGTTGAGGCCGTTACCGGCGCCCACCTCGATCACGCGTCCGGCAAGCCCTGTGAGCAGCTCCCGCCGGTGATCGGCCTGGCCCTTGGCAAGTGCAGCAAGGCTCATCCGGGCGAAAAGCCTCGCGAAGATGGGATGATGGGCCCTGCGATCGCGCTCGGTCATCGTATGCCTTCCGGTACCAACCATCGACCTCCAATGAGCGGTGAATCGGTCGCAATTGACGCGGGATTCGTCCCGGTCGCAGCGGTCGCTGGCTCCTGCTTGATACGCTGCCCCGCAATTCTAATGGCGGCCAGGACTGATGGAACGTAGTTCAGCGTCTCCTGGGGCAGGAGCCCTCTCCGGCTCATTTGCCAAAAATCCCCGATGCCGGTCTTCTCCACGATCCTCATAATCCGACGCTCTCCGACGTTGTAGGCTGCCAGCGCCAGATGCCAATTACCGAACAGGGAATAGAGATTGCGCAGGTAGCGGGCGGCGGCACGGGTTGATTTTTCAGGATCGTGCCGTTCGTCAACGCCACCGATCTGTCTAAGCCCGTATCGCCTTCCGGTCTCGCGTACAAATTGCCAGATGCCTCTGGCCCCGGCCGGTGAGAGGGCGTATGGGTTGTATGCGCTCTCGACCAGTCCGACATAGATGAGATCTTCTGGCACTCCTGCCTCACGGAAAAGTGTCCGCATCATCGTTTCAAACTGTCCCAAGCGGGACAGCGCCGCGCGGAGGACACGCCGACCCGGTCCCTGGTAGTAGTTCACGAACGACCGAACTCGCTCGCTGGCCTCATCCGAAAGCTGTGCTCCAAGTGTGTACGACGGGGTCTCTTGCTTCAAGCTGGCAATCTGATTTGTGAGCTGTAAGAAAAATCTGTGGACCGGCGGTTCATAGAATGTCTCCTCGTCGGTCGCAAGGATGATTTGTTGTGCCCGGGCGAACCTGGCTTCCCCGGCTTTCCGGTCCCCTCGCTTGTACGACGCTTCGCCCTCGGCATAAAGACGCTGTGATCGACCGATCAGCTCGGCACATTCAGATTGACGGTCGACCTTCTTCCTCAGATCGTCCAGCATCACCTCCACGTCCGCCGGCAAGCCGCTCATTCCGTCTTCCTGTGAAATCGGGCCAGCTGGCGGCGACGCGGCGCTTTGGACCGCCTGAATATTCGTGCTCGCCAGCAGAATCACGCTGCACCCCACGCACCGTTGGACAAGGGATCTCATCGGTTCACCATCCTCTAGGACGCCTCCGCTCGAGCTAATCTTCTCACCTCGAACCCCTTCCAGATCTCGTAGATCGCGGGATACACCAGCAGTTCGAGAATGAACGAAGTGAAGATGCCGCCGATCATCGGAGCGGCAATCCGGCGCATCACATCTGAACCAGCCCCGGTAGACCACATGATGGGGACCAGCGCCATGAACATGACGCCGACAGTCATCACTTTGGGGCGGAGGCGCTTGACCGCGCCATACTCAATCGCCTCTTTCAGATCTCCCATGGACCTCATCTTTCCCTTCTCTTTCCTCTCGTTGTATGCCAGATCAAGATACAGGAGCATGAATACAGCGGTTTCAGCATCCACGCCGAGCAGCGCGATCAAGCCAACCCAGACGGCGATACTCATGTTGTAATCGAGAAAATAGAGGAACCAGATGGCGCCTATCGCCGAGAAGGGCACGGCCAGCAGAATGATCATCGTCTTGACCATTGACCCGGTGTTAAAATAGAGCAACAGAAAGACGATGAAGAGGGTGATCGGTACGACCACATACAGGCGTTCGATGACGCGCAGCATGTACTCGTACTGTCCGCTCCAAATCAACTGATAACCCGGCGGCAGCGTCACTTTTTCGGCCACCGTGCGTTTCGCGTCTTCCACGTACCGCCCCATATCGCGTCCGGCGACGTCCACATAGAGACGCCCGGACAGGAATCCCTCTTCGTTGTTGATCATGGACGGGCCGGTCCGCAACGTGATGTCGGCGAGCTGGTAGAGCGGGACGTGCATTCCCGCGGGCGTAGGCACCAGGACCCGGTCCAGCTTGGTCAAATTGTCGCGAAGCTCTCGCGCGTACCTTACATTTACCGGGTAGCGCTCCCTACCCTCAACGGTCGTGGTGATGTTCTTTCCGCCAATCGCCGACTCGATGATATCGTTGACCTCGCCAACGCTCAGTCCGTGGCGGGCCGCTTCTTCACGCTTCACCTCAAAATCAAGATAATACCCTCCGGTCACGCGTTCAAAGAACGCGCTGCGGGTTCCCGGAATCTCCTTCAGCACGCCTTCGAGTTCCACGCCAATCTTCTGGATCGTATCCAGATCCTTTCCGAGCACCTTGATTCCTACGGGCGTACGGACGCCGGTCGTGATCATGTCAATCCGGGTACGGATCGGGAATAGCCAGGCATTGGCATAGGAAGGGATCTGCACCGCGCGGTCCATTTCCTCCAACAGCTCCTCCCATGTCTTCGGTTGTTCTTCAAGCCATATCCATCGCAGGCCCTTCTTCACCAACTCCGGCGCCCAGTTTGAGTACCACCTTTCCACGCGAACCTTTCGCCATTCTTTTTCCGGCTTCAAGACCACCGTCGTCTCAACCATGCTTAACGGGGCGGGATCCGTCGAAGTCTCCGCCTTTCCGATCTTTCCGAACACGCTCACCACTTCCGGAAACTGTTTAATGAGCCTATCCTGAATCTGCAGATACTTTCCGGCCTCGGTCACCGATATTCCGGGCAGCGTAATAGGCATGTAGAGCACGGTACCTTCGTTGAGCGGCGGCATGAACTCCGATCCCAACTTATTGAAGATCGGTATGGTCGCAGCGACCAGCAGGCCAGCGAAGGAGATGACCAACCACTTGTGATTGAGTACAAACTTCACCATCGGATGGTAAAGGCGCATAAGAGGACGGCTGATCGGATGCTTCTCTTCGCTGTGAATCTTTCCCACCGCAACCGCGTTGATGATCCTCGCAAGCCAGCGCGGCCGGAAATTGAATTCGCTCGTGCGCATGAGCAGCAACCGAAGGGCGGGGTCGAGCGTGATCGCCAACACCGCCGCGATCGCCATGGAGAAGTTCTTGGTGAATGCCAATGGCTTGAACAGCCGCCCCTCCTGATACTGG
>JACQTD010000237.1 GCA_016210985.1 Acidobacteriota bacterium | reverse complement strand
TGATGAACGATGAATGATGAACGATGAATGATGAACGACGAATGATGAATGATGAATGTTTCGTGTTGGGTGTTGCGCTTTACGTCTGGCACCTCACTCAACCCGCAACACGAAACATTCATCATTCATCATTCATCGTTCATCATTCATCGTTCATCATTCATCGTTCATCATTCATCATTCATCATTCATCATTCATCATTCATTACTCATCACGCTTCACATTTCAGGCGCCAGGCCTCGTGTTTCCAATCTGAAGTATGGCCTGGATCGGTTTGACATAGCCGGTGCACCGGCAAAGCACCCCGGAGAGCGCCTGCCGGGCGTCCAGCTCGGTGGGTTGCGGGTTCTGGTCGAGCAGCGCCTTCGCCACCAGGATCATGGCCGGGGTACAGTAGCCGCACTGGATGGCGCCCACATCGACAAAGGCCTGTTGCACCGGATGAAGCGCATCGGGCGTGCCGAGCGACTCGGCGGTGGTAATCCGGCGCCCGTCGGCCTGCGCCGCCAGCATCATGCAGCTCGGTACCGGCCGGCCTTCGACCAGCACGGCGCAGGCGCCACAGTCGCCGGTCTCACACCCGTGCTTGATGCTGAAATACCCGGCGCGACGCAACACCCAGATCAGCAATTCGCCGGCGGCGACTTCGAAGATCTTCAATTCGTCATTGATCCTGATTTCAATGTGCATGATGGGTTCTAAGCTCCGGCGCTCTCGGGACCGGCAAGATGTACGAGCGCCCGGCGCAGGAGCACACCGGTCATCTCGCGGCGATACTCGGCGCTCGCATGCTGGTCGCCAAAGGATTGAACCTCCTGGGACGCGGCCTGGGCCGCATCGCGAATCGTCTCCGCGGTCAAACGCCGGCCGTCGAGAAGCTCCTCAGCCGCCCGAAGCCGGGAGGGTGAAAGGGTTGCGGCAGTCACTGCAATACGGGGTTGGCCACAGCCCGCTCGCCGTGATTCCAGGGCCACCACGATCAACGCCAGCGATGGGCCTGAGGCCAGTTGTGTGAGGCGCTGCAGCCGGGTATCCAGACGGCGATCGAGCTTGGGAACCGCCACGGCGGTAACGATGTGAGGCCCAAGGGATCCATCGGCTCGTGCACTGAGATAGTCAGCGAGGTCGATTTTGCTTTTCGATCCGGTATAAACAGATAGGGAGGCCTTGAGGACGAGCAGCGCCGCGACGATGGGTGCTTGGACGCCGGCACCCGCGATTTCGCCACCGAGCGTCGACCGGTTGCGCAGGAGGAGAGAGGAAGTGGCAGCCAGACATGCTTCCCCCAAAATACCCCGCGTCCAGGCCGATACTTCGGCCGATTCCAGCAGGTCCTGCACCGGGGTCGCCGCACCCATGGTGAGCGTGCGACTCCGCGCTGCGATGCCACCCAGGCCCAGATTGGCTACATCCACCACCTGGGTCACTTCAGGTAATTCCGAAGCCAGCAGTTTGGAACCACCCGCGAGCAATCTGGCCGCCTGCGGGTCCTGCCGCAACACGGCGAATGCGCGCGAAAGCGAATTTGGCCGATGATAGTGTTGGAGATGTGTGAGCAAGGTTCCCGCCTATGTTCAATCGATCGAAGTGACATTCACAAAATTCACGCGGCGGGGGTCAAGCACGCCCCGCATCAGGGTTCGCAGCACATAATAAGGCTCCATGCTGAGCGCATGTCCGGTACGTTGCGCATCCAGCACCCGAACCGATACAGGCTCGTCGGACGAGTATTCCAGTTCCACGCTGAGCACCTGATCCGTGAAAACAACGCGGTCGCGCTCCCGGTCGAGGTCGAGCGAGAATTCACGCTGGTTGATGCGGCCGAATGCTCGATCATGACCGTTCCTCCGCTCTACGTAATAGCCATCATGGGTGGTCGATCTCTCCCATGCGGCTCGGGAACCGAATAGACGGGGTTTGACCAGGTAAGGCCCGCCATCCTCCGGACAGAATACATCACAATTGCCGCAGTCATTGCAGAAGTCGGCAAAATTCGCCAGTTGATGCGACTTGGCGACAGTAAATCGCCCAGCCTCGGTTATCCTGACGCCTGCCTCCGTCAGTTCATAGGTTCTGAGCTGCACCTCGACCGGCTCGACCTCGTAGACGAAATTTGCATCGTTCGGGCAGACAGGCACGCACTTGTCGCAGTTGATGCAGTCGTAAAGATAAAGTCTGGATCCAATCTTCCTGGGGATCGCCCGATTTCTCTCAAGCCGATACCGCGGGTCGGCCGTCGCGCGCTCGACGATCCCGGGTGTGTTCAAATAGGCGGCCTCCCGGACGGCCCGATCGTGGATACGTTCGAGCGCTTGATGGCATGCACTGGCAACCCATCGCTCGATGGCGGGCGCCACTTGCCGCTCAAAGTCCCGAATCATCCCGCGGCACCATTCACCGAGGTCAGCAGCCAGCGTTCCCAGGTGGTCTTTCGCACGCCGCTCGGAATCGTCCAGAAAGAGGTTGACCTGCCCCAAGTCGGCCGTTGGGATGGAGCCCTCGAGAATCTGCAGGGCGGAACGGACTTCTCCGAATGCCCGCGCGACGGCCGCCCCGCCATGCCCCTCGCTCTTGAGAATGAAATTGGCGATATCACCCGCTCCCGCGTCACTCATCTTCTGCTCGAGATTGATGAGGTACTTGTGAAGTCTGCCGTACCCCCCGGGCCGCAGCAGATCGGTGCACGTGGTCACGGGCACGAAGCCCATGGCGACACAGAGTGGAAAGTTGAACTGATCCACTCCGGCCGAGAATGAAATCGGAACGCCGGCACCGACCGCCTCTCTGAATTTCTGCGCTAGGTTGAGGGTGATGACATGCAGCGGGGCTCCGGACATGTACATCGTCTCATCGGTGAAGAAACTTCGATGATTTCGCACTACGAGCGTATTACTGAACTTTACGCCCAGTGTGCGCCCCCGCGACCGCGCGACTTCGCTCAGCCGATCGACGATCTCCAGGGCCTGCGGGAACTTCAGGTCCCGGTCGAAGTCTTCCTCCCGGGTCTGAATATCCTCATACCCCAGGACATCGTGCAAGAGGTAGTCGACCCCTTCCCGCCCCAGGAGCGGCGGGTTCATCTTTATGGTGACGTGGAGATCCATCTCGGTCAGAAGGAAATAAACGATCCCTTCAATCTCTTCCGCCGGACAGCCATGAAACGTCGAGAGGGTGAGGGTATTGCTAATCCTCGTGCGGAACGGCAAGTCCCGGTACCGGGAGAAGTCGGCTGGAATGCGCGCGCGCAGCCCCTCGACGAGCGCCGAAGCATCCTTCATCCCAGCGATCCAGGATCTGACCTGGGGCGACTGAATGCCGGCCAGATCATAACCCACGCTCATATCGAAGATGGTGTCCCTGGTCGAGGCCGGCGCATCCTCGCCGGGTAAGCCGGCCGCCTTCAGAATGTCGACCATCATGCTCGCGGAAACGTATTCCTGGAGGGATTGCTCCAAGGTGAGTTCCTGGGACCACTCCACATTGAAGCCAACATTGGTGGCGTCGATGCAGGGGCGAGGGATCTGAAGCTGGTCATTAATCTGGACCGTCTTCAGCTCGAGAATACGGGCCCCCGCAAGCCATGAGAGCACGATATTCTGTACCAGTTGGTCCTGGGGCCCGGCCGCCGGTCCGACCGGCGTACTTGCCCGCAGGCCGTGAAATTGAACTGATAGGTCAGGCGACGAGCTGGTATGACGGTAAAACTTACCCGCCGGCAAATCGAAGATCTTCCCCTCACGTTCGAGTTCGAGAAAGATGCGTCTGAGCAGGTTCTCAAAAGCTGCGGGGATCAGGTCGGCCATACGGTCAGGGTCGGCGACGGGCGCTTCTCGGAACTTGACTCCCGGTCACTTGGCCGAGCGCGTCCGATATTTATGCAACTTTTCGGGCTGCAAGACAAGGAGGAGGAGTTTAGCATCGGTATCGTTCTCTGCGATTGCCAACACGAATCAATGGAGCAACTAACTGCTAAACTGCTTTCGGGAGAGAGCTTAGAAGTTTTGCGAGTTCTCATTTGTTTGGTATAATTTGGGGGTATGGAACCTACCACTGCTACAAGCGGGGGTGCCGCGACCTACGTTTTCCGGGTTGAGCTTGTCCACGAGGAAGATGGCCGTTGGAGCGCCGGAGTCCCCGCGCTTCCTGGTTGCGCCACATGGGGCTACAGCCGGGAGCAAGCGCTCCATAATATCCACGATGCAGTTGCGGCCTACATCCGTGATGTTCAGAAGGCGGGCGAGGAAATTCCCCAAGGTGCCGCTACCCAGGTTATCACCGGGCCTGTGGTGGCGGTGACCATATGACAGAATGGCTGAGGAGCATCCTCCGCTCACACTGCTTCGCAACCTTCAGGTTCGCCGCATTGTCCGCGCCCTTGAGCGAGATGGGTTTCAATTTACGGAGCGCCAGGGTAGCCAGCGAGTCTACCGCCACTCGGATGGTCGGCGGGTCGTGATCCATTACCACACAGGCAGCGACACCCTACCGCCGTATGTCATTCGGAATCTCCTCATCGGAGCCCGCTGGACTCAGGACGATCTCAAGCGCCTAAAACTTGTGAGATAGTTCTGTACAGTCGCCCGCGGCTGCGGGAAACGGAAGCCACTAATTCGCGTGACGCCGTCCTCAGCAATACGTTGTTCTGGCGGTTCAAAGCCAAAGACCGAAATGATAGCGTGCTTTATGCCGCGAAGATCAGCAGCCGAACCGAGTTCAATGAAGTACTGTTGGGATGGCTTTTGATTTAGTTGCTCCATGGTCTTAAGCAGATCCTCAGTCGAAAACACTTCTGCAAAACCAACATCAGAAGCCTCCAACTCAGGCAGCATACGCTGATACATCGCCCCTTGCTCACTCAGAATCCCGGCACGGGCGCGGGTTTGGCCTACGGGGAAGCAAAAAAGAGCGCAGGCACAAACTAACAACAGAGCCATGACACCAGACTTCATATCGACCCTCCTTTGCCTGGAACCATGATTCTACGTTTGATTCCAGATTGGGTCAAACAGAGCGGATTGCCTCACCGAGAACGGAACCTGTTGAGCTTCACCTCAACCTCAAACTAGAGCACTACCCGGCCGTTTGCGCTCGCTTGGCGGGTCGGATTTTGCTACATTGTGAAGCCGTGAGTGCCCGAACATTATTCGCAAAGATATGGGATCAACATGTGGTCCAGGCCGAGCCGGAGTGTCCGGAAGTGCTCTACATCGACCTCCAGCTCGTGCATGAAGTGACCTCGCCGCAGGCGTTTTCAGGTTTGCGTTCACGGGGACTTCGCGTGCGCCGGCCGGATCGCACGCTGGCCACGGTCGATCATATCATTCCGACGCACGACCGTTCCCTGCCCATCCAGGATCCCCTGGCGGTCAGCCTGATGGCTGAGCTGCGGAAGAACTGCGAGGAATTCGGCGTTCCGTTCCACGACATGACGAGCGGACGCGAGGGCATCGTGCACGTGATCGGTCCCGAACTCGGGCTGACCCAACCAGGCATGACGATCGTCTGCGGGGACAGCCACACGAGCACCCATGGCGCTTTCGGCGCCCTGGCGTTCGGGATAGGGTCGAGTGAGGTCGAGCACGTGCTGGCCACCCAATGTCTGCTTCAATCCCGTCCGAAGACCTTTGAGGTCCGGGTGGACGGCCAGTTGCGTCCCGGCGTCTCGGCCAAGGACATCATTTTGGCGCTGATCGCGCGGATCGGTATCGGGGGAGCGACTGGACACACCTTGGAATACACCGGATCCGCCATTCGATCCCTCTCGATGGAGGAGCGGATGACGGTCTGCAACATGAGCATCGAAGCCGGGGCCCGGGCCGGACTGGTTTCGCCCGACGACACGACCTTTCAATACCTGGCCGGGAGGCGGTTTGCTCCCAGGGAATTCGACAAAGCCGTGGCGGAGTGGAGGCGCCTTCCGACCGACGAAGGGGCCCGCTTCCACCGCGCGATCACGCTGGACGCCTCGTCGCTGGAGCCGATGGTCACCTACGGCACCAACCCCGGCATGGGAGCGGCGGTGACGGCCCGGATCCCGACGCCCTCTGAGATGGCCTCGGCCAATGAACGCGAAGCGCTGGAAAAGGCGCTCATTTACATGGGATTGAAGCCGGGCCAGCCGTTGCTCGGCCAGCCCATCGACGTCGTCTTCATCGGGAGCTGCACCAATTCCCGGCTGTCGGATTTGCGGGCGGCGGCGTCGGTGCTGCGAGGCCGAAAAGTCCATCCGAGACTGCGGGTGCTCGTCGTACCGGGATCGCAACGGGTCAAGCGGGATGCCGAGTCCGAAGGACTCGACCGCATTTTCCTGGAGGCCGGCTGTGAATGGCGCGAACCGGGCTGCAGCATGTGCATCGCGATGAACGGCGATCAGCTCTCCCCCGGCCAATATGCCGTGAGCACCAGTAACCGCAATTTCGAGGGACGCCAGGGCCAGGGGGGGCGCACCTTTCTCGCCAGCCCGCTGACGGCCGCGGCCTCGGCGATCGAGGGCGCCATCGCCGACGCGAGGAGGTACCTGACTTAGCCGTGGAGCCCGTCACTCGATTCCGTTCCCCTATGGTCGCGCTGCCGAATCGCGATGTTGACACTGACCAGATCATTCCTGCCCGGTTTCTCAAGGGCACCGTGAAAACCGGCCTGGGGAAGGTCCTGTTCGCTGACTGGCGGTATCTTCCCGATGGAAGCCCGAAGGAGGACTTCCAACTCAACCGGCCGGAGGCCGCGAGGGCCCGCGTCCTGGTGGCCGGCGACAACTTCGGCTGCGGCAGCTCCCGCGAGCACGCGCCCTGGGCGCTCCTGGACTACGGCATCCGCGCAATTATCAGCACCTCATTTGCCGACATCTTTCAAAACAACGCGCTGAAGAACGGACTGCTGCCGATCGTGGTTGATCCGACGGTGCACCGTGAACTGCTGGAAATGGCCTCGAAGCACGGTGAGATCGAGATCGACTTGCCGAATCAGATCCTCCAGCTGCCTGACGGCCGGACGATCGGGTTTACCATAGAAGGATTCGCGCGACGATGCCTGCTCGACGGGGTCGATCAGCTTGGCTATCTGATTGGGAGCGCCGACGCCATTTCGGCTTACGAGGCAACCCACGAGCCCCGCGTGAGCACGCTCTAGTTCCAAAATTCACGAGTCAGGAGCAATCCCATGTCCCGACTACGCTGCAGATCTCCCTTAAAGGCCCTCTTTGAGCGCGCTCCCCTAACTCGGGCTTGTCGCTACGTCGCCGGGTGCCTCCTCATTCCGTTGACACTGGGCTTTCCCGGTGCGCCTCACTCGGCGAAGTCCGGAAAGGCCGCGCGGCCGACTGGCAGCAGGACGCGGCGACAGATCCGACGGCGTCTAAGGAATCCGTCCTGCCATCCCGGCTGGTGATCAAGTTCACGATCAATCGGCCCCGGGACACCGTTGAAGTATTGGGCTTCGGACTGGATTACGGTCAGGTTTTTCATCCCGGAATGGATCCCCAAGCCCTCTTTGGTTATCAGGTCATCGCCACGGACAGTCGTGCAGCATATCCGGGAGTCCAACGCGCCCCTGGAAGACAAGGAGTTCATGGCAGCGGATATGACGCTGAGTCCCTTTCGGGGCAACATCTACATCTCCTGGACCACGTTCGCGCTCGACTCCGGGTCGAGCCGGATCCGTTTTTCGCGTTCGACCAATAGCGGAGCGAGCTTCACCGCACCGATCGACCTGCAATCGCAAACTTCGAACGCCTCGGGCTCGGTGCCTACGGTGGGCCCGAACGGCGAGGATTGGTTTACCGTCGATCCAGTCACCGGCGAAGTTTATGTATCCTTCTATGACTGGAGGGATGATCCCGACAACTACCTTATGAATGTCTACATGACCCGGTCCACAGACGGGGGGCAAACGTTTGAACCCAACATAAAGCTGACGACCGTCAGCCTCGATCCTGCCAACGATCCGATCTTCGGCGGTCAACCGTTTGTGGGAGATTACACTTACGGCGCGGCGTACGACCGGGTCTTCTATCCGGTTTGGACGGACTATCGGAAAAGGAGTGCCGACATCTGGGGCGCGATCGTCAACTTCAAAAGCCCTTGAACAGGTCAACCGATGCCGTGGCACTTCTTGTACTTCCTTCCGCTACCGCAGGGACAGGGGTCGTTCTGTCCGACCCGGGGGCCTTCATGGCGGATGGTGTGAGGTTCGCTGTCGGCCGTATTGGCGCCGGACATGGCGCTCACGGTGGCGTGTTGATAGTTGAGACGCTGGCGCCTCGGCGCTCTCCGTTCCAGCCTCTCTCTCGGTGACGCCTCTACGCTCACCTGCAGATTCCACAGGAATCGGATCGTCTCCCGGTCGATGCGGTCGAGCATGGCCTGGAACAGGCTGAACGACTCCTTCTTGTATTCGACCAGCGGATCTTTCTGCGCGTAGCCTCGAAGCCCGATGCCCTCCTTGAGGTGGTCGAGAACCAGCAAGTGGTCCTTCCACTGGGAATCAACGATATTGAGCATGATTACCCGCTCGTAATATCGAAGGGCTTCGGCCTTGACCAGGGACTCCTTCTCTTCGTACTGCGCGAGTACACGCGGCCAGACCTGATCCTTGATCTCCGCGGGGTTCATCCGGTCCAGCTCCAGACCCTCGGGCTCATAAGCAAAGAGGTTGCGGAGTTCCAGTTTCAGGGCGCCGTAATCCCAGGTCTCCTGACCGCTCTCCACGCCGAGGTACTGATCGACCACATCGTCGAACAGGTCCTGGGCCACACTCAGAATGAACTCGCGCTGATCGGTCTCTTCAAGCAGCTGCCGGCGCAGACCGTAGATGGTCTCGCGTTGCTTGTTCATCACATCGTCGTACTCGAGGAGGTGTTTCCGGATGCCGAAGTTATGAGCCTCAACCGATTTCTGGGCACGCTCGATCGCCCGGCTGACCATCTTGGACTCGATCGGGTCCCCCTCGGGCCATCCGCCCAACCGGTCCATGATTCGCTTGACCCGGTCTCCGGCGAAGATGCGCATCAAGTCGTCCTCGAGCGAAAGGCTGAACCTCGAGGATCCGGGATCGCCTTGCCTTCCGGCACGGCCCCGGAGCTGGTTATCGATCCGGCGGGATTCGTGGCGCTCGGTCCCGAGAATGTGCAATCCGCCCACCGCCACCACTTCCTGGTGCTCCTTCTCCGTGGTCGGCTTCACTTTCTCGATCGCACGCGCCCATTCCTCCGGTGTAGCCTCGTCGGGATTCACCTCCAACTTCTTCAGCACATCGCGCGCCAGGAATTCCGGATTGCCTCCAAGCAGAATATCGGTCCCCCGGCCGGCCATGTTGGTTGCGATCGTGATCGATCCCTTTCGGCCTGCCTGGGCGACAAACTCGGCCTCGCGCCCGGCGTTCTCGGGTTTTGCATTCAGGACATTGTGAGGCAAGCCCAGTCGTTTCAAGCGTTTCGAGAGCATCTCGGAGTTCTCAACCGAAATCGTGCCCACGAGTACCGGTTGACCTCGGCCATGGCATTCGTCGATTTCCTTGACCACGGCCTCCCATTTCTCCTCCTGTGTGCGGAAGACGAGGTCCGAGTTGTCAGCGCGGATCATTGATTTATGCGTCGGGATCACCGACACATCCAGGTTGTAGATCTTTCCAAATTCCTCTGCCTCCGTTTCCGCCGTTCCCGTCATCCCTGAGAGTTTCTTGTACATTCGGAAGTAGTTCTGGAATGTGATCGTAGCGAGCGTCTGGTTCTCCGGCTCGATCTTCACGCCCTCCTTGGCTTCGATGGCCTGGTGAAGGCCGTCGGACCAGCGGCGACCGGGCATCAGCCTTCCGGTGAAGTCATCTACGATGACGATCTCGCCATCCTTGTTCACGTAATGCCGGTCGAGATGGTAGAGGGTATGGGCTACCAGCGACTGGTTGACGCAATGGAGCAGGTCAATATTTCCGGGATCGTAAAGATTTCCGCATCCCAGTAACTGCTCGCACTTCTCGACGCCCTTCTCGGTCATAGAGGCCGACCGGGCCTTCTCATCCAGCTGGTAATCCAGCTCCTTCTCCAGGCGCCGAACGACCGCGTCGGCGTCGTAGTACTTCTGCGTGCTCTCTTCCGAGGGGCCTGAGATGATGAGCGGAGTCCGGGCCTCATCGACGAGAATCGAATCGACCTCGTCCACGATGGCGAAGTTATGCCTACGCTGGACGCACTGCGTAACCTCATACTTCATGTTGTCGCGAAGGTAGTCGAAGCCGAACTCGTTGTTGGTGCCGTAGGTGATGTCCGCCCCGTAATTGGCCCGGCGTTCCTCGTCGGTCAGCTCATGGACGATATTGCCCACGTTCAGGCCGAGGAAGCGATAAATCCTCCCCATCCATTCCGCGTCCCGTCGGGCCAGGTAGTCGTTTACGG
>JACQTD010000255.1 GCA_016210985.1 Acidobacteriota bacterium | reverse complement strand
GAACGTCTCTCGTCCGAGCAACTCGAAGGCCATCTGGCCGCGCTGAGGAACTATGCCCTCCTTTTCCAGCAGATCCATCATGAGGTCGTGGAGATTCGAATTTACGCTGTCTCCGCTTCGGGTTTCACGGAAGTCGTCACGTTGCCGCCTGGGGGGCCGCAGGCGTTCCCCCAGGACGCCGTTTCCTCCATCCGGGAGCAAAGGCCGCGCTCCGTGATCGAACAGGAAGATCGTGACCGATTCACCATTCTGGCGGCGGCCCCGATCGAGGCCGGGGGCAGGACGGTGGGGGCCGTGACGTTGCGACTGAATTCGTCCGCCTCGATGGACCTGATGGAGAAGCTCAATCGCAAGCGGCTCCTGCTTCAGGTCGCGGCCGTCATCTCGGTGACGCTGCTGATCTACCTCCTCCTGCGGCAATTGGTTTATCGCCGCGTCGAGCAACTCCTCCGTACCATGCGGACGGCCCAGTCGGGAGACCTGACCGTGGAGGCGCCGGTTGGGGCACTCGATGAAATGGGGAGCCTGGCCATCGGTTTCAATGAGATGATCGGCCGGATCGCGGGGATTCAACGTGAATTGGAGGACGAACGGAGCAGCCTGGCGAATCGCGTGCATGAGGCGACCGCCATCCTGGAGGACCGCAATCAACAGCTGGAGGCGGCCACGGCGCAACTTTTTCACCTGCAGCGGCGCCTGATGCAGATGGAACGATTTTCCGCTGCGGGCCAGCTCGCCGCGGAATTCGCGCACGAAGTGGGCACGCCGTTGAACCTGATTTCAGGCCATATTCAACTTCTTGAATCGGAGATGATCCAGCACCCCAGCCTCCGACGTATCGAGGTCATCCGGACCCAGACCGACAGGATCGAGCGCATCGTCCGGCGGATGCTCGATGTCACCCGGCTTCCCAAAGTCGAGCACGTGCCCGTCCACCTGGATGAACTGCTGCAGCAAACCGGCGAATTCATCGCTCCGACGCTCGCGCTCCAGCGGGTGAGCTGGAACGTTGTCCTCTCGCCGGACCTCCCCGTCATCCGGGGGTCACCGGAACAGCTTCAACAGGTCTTCATCAACCTCGTGGACAACAGCCTCGACGCCATGCCGACCGGCGGACGTATTCAGGTCTCCGCCCGTCCTAACGCAGCCGGACAGGCGGTCGTCGAATTCGAGGATTCCGGACACGGCCTGGATGCCGCCACGCGCGAACACATCTTCGACCCGCTCTTCACCACCAAGCGCAACGGACTCGGCACTGGCCTTGGACTCGCCATCGTTCAACAGATCATCAAGGATCACGGCGGCACCGTCGATGTGGAGAGCTCGCCCGAGCGGGGTACGCGATTCATGCTGAGGCTGCCGGCCTGCGATCCGGCTGCCGTGTAGGCCTTTTCCATGAGCCGTATTCTCGTCATCGATGACGATCTTGAGACCTGCCGCTTCCTGGCGGAAATCTTCCAGAGCCAGGGGTGGGAAGTCGACACCGCCCGTACAGTCAGGGGAGCCGTCCGGCGTTCCGAACTCGTCGCTTACGACTGCATCGTCAGCGACATCCGTCTCGATGAGCGCCGGAGCGGCCTCGACCTGCTCAAACTGTTCCGGAAGAGCGCTTCGGGAGCTGAAATCGTGCTGATCTCGGGATTTGGAAGCCTCGAAATCGCTGTGGAGGCGGTCCAGGAGGGCGCATTCGATTTCATCAGCAAACCGTTCCAGGTCCAGCAGATCATTTCAACGGTAAGCCGCGCGCTCGACCGCCATGGCGAGAATGCGGAAGGATCGACGCCGCGGGAAGGCGGACTCGAAATCCCGGCTTCGGGCATCATCGGGCGCACGCCGCAAATGGTCGACCTTTACAAGGAGATCGCCCGCGTGGCGCCGTCGCGCTCGACCGTGCTGCTCATCGGCGAGTCCGGCACCGGTAAGGAACTGATCGCGCGATCCATCCACCAGCACAGCCGGCGCAGCCAGCGCCACTTCGTGGCCATCAACTGCGGCGCCCTGACGGAGACGCTACTCGAATCCGAGCTGTTCGGGCACGTCAAGGGCAGCTTCACCGGAGCCATCGCCGACAAGAAGGGTTATTTCGAAGAGGCCAGCGGAGGAACTCTCCTCCTGGACGAGATCAGCGAGACCACGCCGGCGCTCCAGGTCAAGCTCCTGCGCGTGCTCCAGGAGGGCGAGATCAAGCGGGTGGGGGACACGCGATCCACTCAGGTGGATGTCCGCGTGATCGCGGCCACGAACCGGGATCTCGAGGACGAGGCTAAGGCCGGTCGATTTCGCGAAGACCTCTTCTACCGCCTGAGCGTCGTCACCCTGCGCGTTCCCCCGCTCAGGGAACGGAGGGACGATATCCCCCTGCTGGCGCGCCATTTTCTACGGAGGGCGAGCCCGGCGCCCGGACGCGAGCTGGCGCTCTCTTCCGCGGCAAGCGCCTTGCTGACCGAATATGCATGGCCCGGAAATGTTCGGGAACTTGAGAATACGCTGGAGAGTGCCGCGCTCCATGCCCGGGGTGGTTTGATCACCACCGAGGATTTGCCAGCTCGCATCCAGCCGATGAGGCCGTCGCGCGCGCTAACGGCTTCAGATCCGCAATCCGGGCTCTATGAAGACTTGCCCTCGCTGGATGAGCTTCAAAAGCGATATCTCCTGCATGTGCTCAAATCCGCAGGTGGAAACCGGAGCCGGGCGGCGGAGATCCTCGGCGTCGACCGCCGCACCTTGTATCGAATGGCCGAACGATTTCAGATCGATCTTGAGACCCCGGAGACCTCCACTCCTCGTCCCCGTTGAGATCGGACCCCGCTTCGACCTAATCTCGGCCTACGGTCAGATGCCCGGCTGGCTGAATCTCAGTATCCACGATTACTACTACGGCGGCTCGCCCTTCGGTGCGCTCGACCGATACCTCTCGATCTCCCCGTCGTTCCACCTCTCCGGCCTGACGACCCCGGTGCTCCTGGAATTCGGAGACCAGAGTCTGGCGATGCGCCGGGAGCGCCCGTGCTCGGTGCCTGCCGGCAAGTGAGCGCGTCGTCTACCCCCCCCGGGTGACCCCCGGGGGATTCAAAGCCTGTGAGTTCAAGTGTTGTCCTTCAAGAGTTCCAGCCGCTCGACGTCGGCCAGGTCCTGCAACCTGGCTGAGGCCTTCTTGTTGATGATGAGGTGATGGCGAGAGATCACGAACGCGGGCGCATCGCCGAAATGTGTCGCGATCCGGTCGGGCCACGCCTCTTCAAATCCGACGCCATCGATCGCGGTAATGATGTCAATGCGCAACGGCGGCAGCCCAATCTGGAACACGGTTCCTGGCTCGATCAGATCGGCTTCCGTCAGATCACGAAGTGGCGATCCGAACCCGGTGAGCGCCGCAAGAACTCTCCTCGCATTCTCTCGATCCGGCCGAATCCACACGTCAAGATCTTTCGTGGCGCGGACATGACCGTGTGCGGCAAGTGCGTGGGCGCCCACGACAAGATACTCAACGCCGCGTGCGTTGAACTCGAGTAACAGCTCTCTGAAGTCGAGGTTCACTAGCCGATAAGTTGCCCCAAGCAAGCGAGAGCTTGGTTAACATCCAGACACCTTCGATCCGCTCCTCAGGTGAACATCCTGTCCATTCGTCGTCGGGCGACTTCTCCTCACCCGCCCGAATGAGGCGCACCTTCGCTTCCCTGCGCGGCGGAACCGGAGTCATGAATCCATTATAGCACGCTTCCGGTCACGCTGATTATCGTGAGGATACGGGGCGGTGACCAGGTGGCTGGTGCCTGGCTGGTACGGCCCCGACCTGATAACCGTGAAGAAGCCGGCGTGCGGAGAAGGCCCCGCCCTTCCCCGCACACCGTACGGCCGCTGGAGGGGAGTTCGAGCGGCCTGTCCGAAACCGTTCCAACCAGCCTGAGGCCGGGGGAGATTAGGGGCACAACTAACCGTGGATCCTAAGACTCTTCCTGATCTCCGACGCCTGGTACTCCTGGGCTTTGATATGCAAGCGTCATGCCAGTGGGTCGAGGACCCTGCTCGTCGAATGCAGGCCCCACCTGCGAAGCTATTTAGAGGCGCAGAAGGACGGATGCCGGAGCCGTCTGGTTAATTAGAAAACTGTGGTGTTTTTGCAAAGTGAGGCGGTTTTGACGCCAAAAACCGTTCGATGACAATGTGCCTGTCGAGTCTGCGGTCACAGCCGGTCGCCTCTTTCGCGCAGCTCATCCAGCACGCGCTGAAGGCGCGACCGGACGCGTTCGGTTTCCTCATCGGAGGCCTCCGACGGCACCACTATCGGTTCGCCGATCAGAATGACCGCCCGGGTGAAAGGATAAGGGATCTGCAACCGGTCCCAGCTTCCCGCCTCCCAATAATGCCCGCTGGAGATATGAAAGGGAAGAATGAGACCGCCGGTCTTTTTCGCCAGCAGCGTTGCCCCGCCCTTCACCACGTAGCGCGGACCGCGGGGACCATCGATGGTGAACGCGGTATCGCGGCCATGCCGCATGCAGGCCACCATGACGAGCAGCGCCCGGCTCGCGCCCCGGCTCGATGAGCCACGGGCCGTGCCGTATCCGAACCGCTGGATGAAACGGGCGATGTACTCGCCATCAAAACTCTGGCTCGTCATCACCACGATCCCGCGCCGGCGCCAGAACCAGGTGGCGAGGAGGACCCGGTTGTGCCAGAAGGTGAAGATGATTCCCCTTCCGGAAGACCGGGCGAGTTCGAAATGCTCCCAGCCTTCGATACGCCATCGAAGGGTCTGTCCCAGAATATGTATAAAGAAAAATGCGGCGAGGCCAATAGCCCGGATAAGGAACCGCTTACCGAGTGAGAAACGGTTGAGCGGCGCGAAGTCGTACACTCGCCTCAGCAGCGATGAAGACTCGGGCAACGCTCTTCCCTACCCTCACGAACCCTTCGACTTGAGAATCTCGGTCGTCAGGGTGGGCACGATTTCAAACAAATCGCCCACAATCCCATAATCGGCGACGTCGAAGATGGGCGCGTCCGGATCCTTGTTAATCGCGACCACGGTGCGAGAACCTCTCATGCCGACGAGGTGTTGGATAGCGCCCGAAATGCCGAGTGCCACATAGAGCTTCGGGCTGACGGTCTGCCCCGAACTCCCGATCTGGCGATCCATCGGCATCCACTCGTTATCGCAAATCGGTCTCGAAGCGGCCAATTCACCATCGAGCGCCTCCGCCAGCTTCGCCGCCAGGGCGATATGCTCCCTGGCCTTGATGCCTCGTCCTACCGCGACGATCACCTCGGCCTTGGTGAGATCAACCGCTTGTTTGGCTTCTCGGAACGGCTCCAGCGGGCGGGTGCGGATGTCGCCGGTGGAGAGTTCGGGCTCGAATCGTATTACCGGTGGCGGGACGCCCGTGGTTTCAGCCTCATCCGACCGGAACGCGCCCGATTGGAATGAGACGAAGTAAGGCGGCTCGCCCTCGAAGCTCACCTCCGCGTGCAGTTTTCCCTGGTAGATCTGCCTAACAAACACGGGCCTTTCCTCGAGGCCGATCCGGATGACATCGGCCGCCAGCGGTCGCTCGAGCGCGGCGGCCATTTTGGGTGCGAAGTCACGGACCTGATAGGTGTGGCTCATCAGAACCCAACGCGGCGGCGAGGACCGTATCAGCTGGATCAGCGCAAGGGCGTAAGCGTCCGGCGTGTACGGTTCGAGTAACGGATGTTCGACGGAGATGATTTCGGTGGCGGCCAGCGCCCTCACATCAGCTATGGCTGTTGAAGGTTCCGCTCCGAGGATGGCGATGGCCAGGGGCGCGGAGATGGCCCGCGCCAGCAGTTGTCCTCCGCGCACGGCCTCGAAGCTGGCCCGCAAGACCTTCTGCCCGCGCTGCTCGGCGAGGACGAGCACGCCACCCGGGGTCATCGGATCACCTTTGCTTCGTTCCTCAGCTTCTCCACGAGCCGCGCTGCGGCCTCCGGCGGCGGACCCTCGATGAGCACCGTCGCCTTCGCCTTAACGGGAAAAAAGATGCGCTCGATCCGCTGCCGGTTCGGGCTCGATGCCGTCAGGTCCAGGTCCGCGGCGGTTACTCTCCTGATCTCCTTCTTTTTGGCGCCCATGATGCCCTTGAGCGTGGCGTACCGGGGCTGATTGATCCCGGATTGAATCGTCAACAGGCCCGGAAGGGGCATCCCGACCCATTGAAACCAGCCGCCCTCCAACTCCCGCTTCACCTTGATCGAAAGCGCATCGTCGGCCACCTGGATCTCCATCACGATCGTAGCGTGGGGGATCCCGAGCAGCTCGGCCAGCATCACGCCGGTCTGGGCGAATCCCTGATCCTCGGATTGCAGCCCGGTGAGGATGAGATCAAACTTTTCGCCCTGAATCGCGCCCGCAAGGGCCTGCGCCGTCTGGAAGGGATCCACGCCATCGAAGCTCGGATCGTCAAGGTGCAGCCCCCGGTCGGCGCCTTTCGCGAACGCTTCCTTGATCACCTGCTGGACCCGGGGCGGACCCAGCGAACAGACCACCACTTCTCCGCCGTGTTTCTCCCTCAACCGAAGCGCCTCCTCGAGTGCAAAAACATCCGGTTCATTGAGGTCGTAACTGAGATCTCCCTCCCGGATCGACCGGCCGGCCTCGTCCAGACGCAGGATCGATTCCCGGCTCGGAACCTGCTTGAGGCAGACGACAATATTCATCCGTCAATCCTCGTGCCGCTTGAAGATGAGCGCGGCGTTCGTGCCGCCGAATCCGAACGAATTCGATAGCACATACCGCACTTCCGCGGTCCGGGCTTCATTGGGAACGTAATCGAGGTCGCACTCGGGGTCGGGGATGCGGTAATTGATCGTGGGAGGCAGGAGCTGATGCTGCAGACAAAGCACCGAGATGCCGGCTTCCAATCCCCCGGCGGCGCCCAGCAGGTGCCCGGTCATCGACTTGGTGGAGCTGACGGGAATCCGGTTGGCCGCTTCACCCAGCACCTGTCGTATCGCGAAAGTCTCGAGTTTGTCGTTGTAATGCGTGGACGTGCCGTGCGCGTTGATGTAACTCAGCGCCGCCGGATCCAGCGCGGCGTCGGCGAGCGCGGCCCGCATCACCCGCTGCGCGCCGTCGGCATCTTCCGATGGCTGGGTCATGTGATACGCATCGGCTGACATTCCATAGCCCACCAGCTCCGCAAGGATCTTTGCGCCGCGTCGATGCGCCAGCTCGCGCTCTTCCAGAACCAGAATTCCCGAGCCCTCACCGAGCACGAAGCCATCCCGCTCCAGGTCGAAGGGCCGCGACGCGCCCGAGGGATCCTCGTTGCGAGTGGAGAGCGCGCGCATCGCGGCGAAGCCGCCCACGCTCATCGGGGTGACAGCCGCCTCCGATCCTCCGCAGATCATGGCATCGGCGTCACCGCGGGAGATCAGCCGATACGAATCTCCGATCGCGTGCGCGCCGGCTGAGCAGGCAGTGGCGGTGGCGCTGTTCGGGCCCCTCGCGCCAAACCGGATCGACACGTGGCCGGCGGCCAGATTGACAATGCTGGCCGGGATAAAGAAAGGCGAGATCTTGCCCGGACCGCCTTCGAGGTACTTGGAATGCTCCCGCTCGATGTAGCTGAACCCGCCTATACCGGAGCCGATGAACGTCCCGACACGCGGACGCATCTCCGGGCGGATGACCAGCCCCGCGTGCTTCATGGCCTCATCCGCCGACGCAATGGCGTAATGGATGAAGCTGTCCATCTTTCGCGCTTCCTTCTTCTCAATGAAGTTCAGCGGATCGAAATGCTTCACTTCGGCCGCGAACCGGACGGGAAACCGGCTGGCATCGAAGTGGGTGATGGCGGCCACGCCGCTTCGCCCGAGGACGAGATTCTCCCACGTCTCCGCCGCGGTGTTACCCAGCGGGCTCGTGATCCCTACACCGGTGACAACAACCCTGCGATTCAAGTCGATTCCCCCTCGGACATGATCCTTCCACCCTCGGATACGATTCGGGGAAGAAGTCGAATGTCGTGCTAGTGCGATGTCAGATGGCTGGCGATGGCTGGCCTACTTCTTGTGCTTCGAGATGTAATCGAAGGCATCCCGGACACTCAATATCTTTTCGGCGTCTTCATCCGGGATCTCCATCTCAAACTCTTCCTCGAACCGCATGACGAGCTCTACGGTGTCTAGCGAGTCCGCCCCCAGATCATCGATGAAGCGGGCGTTGGGCGTCACTTCCGCCTCATCCACGCCGAGTTCCTCCACGATGATCTGTTTCACTTTCTCCTCAATATTCGATTGCGCCATCTAGCCGAACCTCCAAAGGGGTGTTTATCACAAACGCGAGATTGTACGCAGGCGTGAGAGGTCAATCAAGGAAATCCGCAGGACTACATGTACATACCGCCATTAATGCAGAGCACATGACCGGTGACATACCCGGCTTCACGGGAGGCAAGATAGACCACGCCGGCGGCGACCTCGCGGGCCGCGCCCGCTCGCCCGAGCGGGATCGTCTCCAGCACTTGCCGGAGGGTGTTCTCAGGCAACTCTCCCGTCATCGCCGTGTCGAAAAAACCAGGAGCTACGGCATTGACCGTAATGTTCCGGGAGGCGACTTCCCGGGCGAGCGCCTTAGTGAAGCCGATCAGTCCGGCCTTGGAGGCGGAATAATTGACGGCACCGGCTCCCCCCATCTGCCCCATGACCGAGGCCATGTTGATCACCCGGCCGTACCGGGCCTTGATCATCACCGGGAGCACCGCCTGGGTGCACAGAAAGGCCCCGGTCAGGTTGGTCTGAAGCACACTATCCCAATCCTCACGCTTCATGCGCATGACCAGGCCGTCCCGGGTGATACCGGCGTTGTTGACCAACACGTCAATCCGGCCCCAGTCGCCGGCGATGCGCGATATGGCGGCTTTGATTTCCTCCGGCCGGGTGACATCCGCTGGGAGGCAGAGCACCCGCCGGCCCGCCTGACCAATCTCCTCGGCCAGCGTCTCGAGCCGCGCCGCATTCCGGGCGACCAGCGCCACATCGGATCCGGCCTCGGCCAGGGCCCGAGCCGTTTCCCGTCCGAGCCCCTGTGAAGCGCCGGTCACTATCGCGACGCAGCCGCGCAAGGAGAACATGGGGGCCGGCGGGCTCGCTGACTCAGCCACCGGTGGACCTCCCGGTCGCGGTCCCGAGCGGCCGCAGCCGCGCCATCACCTTCTCCAGGTGCTCGAGCGGGTCGGTGTTGGAGACTGCAGCCTTCCGATCGATATGCCTCAACAAACCCGTCAGCGTTCTCCCGGGACCGACTTCCACGAACCAGGGCGACGGCGCTTCGAGCAGAAGTCGCATGCTGGGCTCCCAGCGTACCGGCCGCGAGACCTGCCTCCGCAGGGCCTCGCGGGCCTCTGGACCCGTGCGGATCAGTCGTGCGTCCACATTGGAGGCAATCGCGAATGCGGGATCGCGGAACTCGATCAGGTCCAGCAGCGGAGAAAGCCGCTCTTCCGCCGACAGCATCAGCCCGCAATGGAACGGCGCGCTCACCTCCAGCATGACCATCTTGCGCGCGCCCCGCCGCCGGGCGATCAAGCCTGCGCGGCTCACGGCCCCGGCGTTGCCCGCGATCACGACCTGCATGGGAGAGTTGTAATTGGCCGGCGCGCAGAGCTCGTCACCGGCCGCTTCCGCGCAGACCTCCTCGACGACCGAAGCCGACAGTCCCAGGATGGCCGCCATCGCCCCGGCGCCCACCGGTACCGCGTTCTGCATGAGTTCGCCGCGCGTGCGCACGAGCCGCACCGCGTCCTCAAAGGCGAGCGAACCAGCGGCGACCAGCGCCGAATACTCCCCGAGACTATGCCCGGCCGCGAACCCAGGCTCCGCCCCCTGCCGCCGGAAGACCTCGTAAATCGCGACCGAGACCGTCAGGAGGGCCGGCTGGGTGTTGGCCGTGAGCCGTAACTGATCTTCCGGTCCCTCGAGGCAGAGTTTGCTAAGGGGAAAATCGAGCGCTCGATCCGCTCGTTCAAAGATCGAACGTGCTTCCGGGTATCGCTCATGAAGTTGTTGCCCCATGCCGACATACTGGGCACCCTGACCCGGAAACAGAAGCGCAAGCGGTGAGCTCACCACCTGAGCACCACGGCGCCATAGGTGACCCCGGCGCCGAAGCTCGTCATCATGACGAGGGAACCTGGAGCGATCCGGCCCGCGCGGGCGCATTCATCCAACGCAATGGGGATGGAAGCCGACGAGGTGTTGCCGATGCGTTCAATGTTGGAATAGACCTTCGCCGGATCGAGGCCCAGCCGATCCATTACGGCATCCGTGATCCGCTGATTGGCCTGGTGGGGGATAAAAAGATCGATGTCCCTCGGAGACATCCTGAGATCGTCGAGCACCTTGCGGGAGATCTCGCTCATGTTGCGCACCGCCACCTTGAACAGCTCATTGCCCCGCATCCTGATATAGTGGAGCCCCTCGCTGACCGTCTTCTCGCTCGCGGGATACTTCGTACCGCCCCCCGGGGTGTACAGATGTTCGACGTAATCGCCGTCGCTCTGAAGGCGGGACGCCAGCAGGCCCCGAGGCGAAGGCACAGGCTGGATGACCGCGGCGCCCGCGCCGTCCCCGAAGATCACACAGGTCGAGCGATCGGTGTAATCGACGTAGCGTGTGAGGAGTTCCGCCCCGATCAGAAGGATGTTGCGGCCCCGTCCGGACTTGATGAAGCCCTCCGCGATGGTCAGTCCGTAGAGGAACCCGGAGCATGCCGCTGCCACATCGAAAGCCGCAGCGCGCCGGGCCCCGATCATCGATTGTACAATGCAACCGGTGGCCGGAAGCATCATGTCGGGACAGACCGTCGCGCAAACGATCACGTCAAGTTCGGACGCCTCGATCCCGGCCATCTCAATCGCATTCCGGCCCGCGCCGGCGGCATACCAGGATGTCGCCTCTCCTTCCGCGGCCCGGCGTCGTTCCCGAATCCCGGTGCGGCTGTAAATCCACTCGTCGCTGGTCTCGACCAGGCGCTCCAGATCAGGATTGGTGATGATCTGAGACGGCAGGAGATGACCAAGAGCGTGCGGACGCAAGTGGGTGCGCTGTTGTCCCGCCCCGCGTTCCAGCGGCTGAAGAACCGTTTCGACTACGCGGAATTCGGCGGCGTGCCGCTGCTCGGGGTTCGCCACACTTGCATCATCT
>JACQTD010000249.1 GCA_016210985.1 Acidobacteriota bacterium | reverse complement strand
GAGTCGGCCGAAGTGCGCAAGTCGATCCAGCAGGCGGTGGAGAAGATCGAGCGCCAGACGCTCCGTCAGAAGGAGAAATTCGCCGGTCGCCGGCGCGAAGCGCGCCGGGCTTCAAGGACGATACCGCCGCCCGAGCCCATGGCCCCCGAGCCCCGGATCGTTCGCACGCCTCGTTACGCGATCAAGCTCATGAGCCCGGAGGATGCCGCCCTGGTGCTCCAGGGGGGTGACCGACAATTTGTAGTCTTCCGGAATGCCGATAACGAACGGATCGCCGTCCTGTATAAGCAGACCAACGGCAGTTACGGTCTGATCGAGCCGTGACCGGCGGGACCGAGGAATTCGCCCCGGACCTCTCGATTGCGGACCTGCTCGATCGAGCTCCGACGGAGCTCGGTCTGCGCCTCCTCGCCGGCGCCGCAGGCCTCGAGCACACGATCACGATCCCGCACGTTCGTTCGATCCCACGATGACCTGCTTCGCCGCGAGTGTTGATGCTTCATGTCCTATCCCGTCATCCTGATCATCACCGGTTTGAGCGGCTCGGGCAAGCATTCCGCGGTAAAGGCCTTTGAAGATCTGGGCTACTTCTGCGTGGATAACCTGCCGATACAGCTCATCCCTACGTTCGCCGAGCTTGCGGGCAATTCCGGAGAGATCGTGCGCCGCGCCGCGCTCGTGGTCGACATCCGGGAGCGGCAGTTCCTGCCTCATTTTCAAGCCATCTACCGTGACCTCAAGAAGCGGCACGTGCCGGTCAAAGTCCTTTTCTTCGAAGCCGCGGATGAGGCGCTGATGAGGCGGTTTTCCGAGACCCGTCGCCCCCATCCCCTAGGCTCCGAACAGCTCGATCTTCCACGGGCGATCGAGAGAGAGCGCGTCGAACTGAAGGAGATACGGGCGCTGGCCGATCTCGTGGTCGATACCACGGATCATTCGGTGCACAGCCTCCGGCAGCACTTGATCGATCAGTTCCGGGCCTCGGAATCGACCCTGGAGATGCGGATCACCATGATCAGCTTCGGGTTCAAACACGGTGTGCCCCATGGTCTTGACCTGCTGCTGGACACGCGTTTCCTGACGAATCCCTATTTCGTTCCCGAACTGGCGGCCCTCACCGGCCGCCACCCCAAGGTGCTCGAGTACCTGCGCGCGGATCCCGAAACCCGTGAAACCATCGATCGGTACCAGGACCTCTTAGGATTTCTGTTGCCCAAGTGCCAGCGGGAGGGTCGAAGTTTCTTCACCATCGGCGTCGGCTGCACCGGAGGACGGCATCGATCGGTGATGGTGGCCAATGAACTGCGTCGAAGGCTGCGAAAGGGGGGCGTCCGAATCCGAGTGACCCACCGGGATATCGACAAGATCTAGGGCCACGTAAGCAGCGGGAGGAGCGGAAGTGCCGAAAATCGGCGGCGTCGTGGTGACGCATGGACAGTTGGCGACGGAATTGTTGAACGCGGTCGAGACGATCGTGGGGGAGGCGCCGCATATGGCTGCCGTGTCGATCGGTTGGCACGACGACATCGAAGCCGCCCGGGAGGCGGTCCGCGATGCCATTCACCGGGTCGATAGGGGGGAGGGGGTGATTCTGCTCACGGACATGATGGGCGGCACACCTACGAATATCGCGGCCAGTTTTCTGTCGTTGCCGAGTCTGGAGGTCATTACCGGCGTGAATCTTCCCATGCTGATCCGGCTGTCGACCCAAGTCGAAGGGGAGGAACTGGCCGAAGTGGCCCGAAAGGTACTCGAACAGGGCCGGCGAGACATCTGCCAGGCCAGTGAGATCCTGCGCCCGACGGACGAGGTTTGATGATGGAGCGAAGCGCGAAAGTGGCCTCCAAGCTGGGACTGCATGCCCGCGCCTCGGCGAGGCTCGTCCAGGTCGCGAATGCCTATCGGAGCCGGATTACCATCCGGCACGTGGCCAGCGGTCGCTCGGTCGACGCCAAGAGCATTTTCGGAGTGATGATGCTGGCGGCGACGGCCGGAACCGAGCTGAGTGTATCCGCCTCGGGGATCGATGAGCTGGCGGCCGCGGAGGCGATTGCCCGGGTGATCGAAGAGCCGGATGGAGTATAGACCTGCCAGCCCGCCCGCAGCGGTATCGATCGATTTCCCTGGAAGCCTTGGCGGTTTCCCCCGGCATGGCGGCCGGCAGGCTCTATCGTATCGAGCCGGCGCCGTCCCCGCCTGAAGAGAACCGAGTACCGCCCGCCCGGATCGGGCACGAGTGCGAGCGCTTTCGGCGAGCGCTGCGGCTCGTTCGTCAGCAGCTCCGGAGGATCAGGCAGCGACTCGATCTCGGAGCCGGCCGGGAGCGGGCCCGTCTGATCGACGCGCAATTGTTGATGCTCGGCGACAGGTACTTCACCGCCGGAGTGGAGCGGGTCATTCGAACCCAATCGGCCAGTGCTTCCTGCGCCGTCAGATTGACTTCCGACCCGATACTTCGCGCCACGCTCGCGATCGAGGACGCATACCTGCGTGACCGAAGCCGCGAAATCCAGGACGTGGCGCAGCGACTGATTCTCGCCCTTTCGGAGAAGCGGTCTCGTGGACAAAGGGAAATCCCCGCGGACGCGATCCTGCTGGCCGAGGATCTGCCCATCAGCGTTCTTGCGGAGTGGGCGACACGGGGCATCCGCGCTTTCGCGACCGGCTCAGGAGGGTGGACTTCTCACACCTCTATTCTGGCTCGAAGCCTCGCGATCCCAGCCCTGGCCGGACTCGATTTGGGACACAGGTCGTTGCAGACCGGCGCGCCGGCCGTGCTGGACGGCGATCGCGGGGTGTTGCAGATCCACCCGCCGACCCGGGTAGTCCTGCGGGCTGCACAAGGACGCGCGCGGGAATTGAAGGGTGAACGGGATCCGTCCTCCGGGAGTTCTGCCGGCTGTGTTACGCGCGACGGGCGAGCGATTACGCTGCGAGCCAACTTGTCGGCGCCCATGGAAGCCCGAGACCTTCGGCGGGTCGGTGCCGAGGGCATCGGTCTGGTGCGGTCGGAGTACCTCGCCCTCCTCTCTCCCCGGCGGCGGCTCGATGAAGAGGCCCAGGTTGACGTGTATGGAAAGCTGGTCCGCCAGGTTCGTCCATTCAGTGTGACGGTTCGCCTCTATGATCCACCGTCGATTCAGCGCCTCCTCGCTATCGAATCCACCGCGTGCGGGGCCCCGGAAGTGCAACCGGAGGGGTTGGCGACGGCGGAACCGGCTTGCTGGTTTCAGCTCCGCGTCCTATTGCGGGCCGGAGCCTTTGGATCGCTACGAGTTCTCGTTCCGAAAGTCACTTCGGTTAAGCAAATCCGGGAAGTGAGGGCCGCGCTCGAGCGTGTAGCGGAGGAGTTGGACGGCGAGCGTATCGCGCGCGCGTCCTCGGTCAAGCTCGGATCGATGATCGAAACGATTGACGCGGTTGCGGCCGTGGGGCGATTAGCGAGGGAGGTGGATTTCTTCAGCCTTGGAACGAACGACCTGATCCCGGAGGTGCTGGGGCAAGCGCGCGAGCACCCGGTCGCGCAGCATCGCTCGATGTTCCATCCCGGTGTCCTCCGCACGATCTCCAGGGCGATCCATGCGGCGAGAAGAGGAAACATACCACTGGAGACGTGCGGGGAGGCCGCCGGTCAGGTTCCGGATGTCCTGATGATGGTCGGGCTTGGATTAAGCTCGCTGAGTATGACGCCCCGCGCGATTCCCAGGATTCGGGCCGTGCTGCAATCTACGGATTGGGCGACGGCACGCCGGGTGGCCGAGCGCGCCCTCCAGTGCCGGACGATTAGGCAGGTGGAAGAGCTGGTCCGCGAAGCCTGGCCGGATCACCCGCTCAGGGCTGCACCATGCCCTTGAGTTTCTCAACCAAGTCTTGAGAAGTCGATGCGGTGGCCCATCGCACGAGCGCGACCGAAGCCACGAACGTGATCGGAATCAGGTAGGCTCGGATCGGCCCGATGGCCAATCTGTGCGCCAGCAGCCAGCCGCACAACAGACAGCATATCGCCAGTGGCAGGGGGAGGAGCAGATTGATCGGTGCCCATCGCCGGCTCATGTCCCCCTTCAAGATGTCGCCGAGCTCCTGGAAATGCGCGGGATTCATCTTGGTGGCATCCTGGGTTCCGGCAATCTCGGCTTCGAGCGTCCGCGAGATCACGGCCATGCGTTCGCGCACAGAGGGATCGATACCCCGCGCCGTGAGCAGATAAGCGAGCGAGAAGAACATGAAGAGCAGGAGCGGAGCTATGGCGAGAACGACGATCGGATAGAGCTGCCGCACCTTCACCTGGGTATCGCTCAGATATAGCCAGCCGAAAATAAAAACCATGGCCAGGGGAATCGTGGAAACGAGCAGTGCGGTCTGAACGCCAAACCCGAGAACCACCACGGTCTGCAACATCCCCCGCAGTGACGAGGGCAGGAGACTGATGTACTGCCGGGCCAGCATCGCCTGGGCTGCCAGGCTTACTACGAAGAACCCGAGCACGGCCGCGTGATAGCGAGCCACCGGGACGTCCTGACTGGAGACGGCATTCGATTTGATTTCTGACATGGCGGACTACCTTAAGACCTCATGAACGATCAGCGGGGTCAGATAGGTTTCCATCACCGCGGCGATAGCCAGGACCACGTAGGCTCCGGCGACCACGAAGAAGTAGGCGCGAGCCTCACTCGGCCAGTGGATGACCCTGCCCGTAGAACTGCGATAGAGCTGAACGGCAAAATAAATCCCTACCGCGCCGACCACGAGAAAGGAAAAAACCTCGGGTATGCCGTGGGGCGCGAGAGAAGCGACGACCAGCTCACTGGAAATGCCCTGCTGTGTCGATAGTTTATAGATGAAGCCGACCATGGCTCCGATCAGCAAGGTTTCAAAGACTGAAAGCAGCCCGCAGGTCAGGACGCCGACCACGAACGCAGCGAAGACACGCGAATTATTGAAGAAAATGGTCTTGAAAGTTGCGGCGGTACTGATTTTCGAGAGCACGGCTGCATCGGGACGTACCGATTCAGGCAGGAAACTCCTGGGTATCTCCGCCATGGCACCAATGAGGAAGCCGATGAGTGCGATGGCTATGCAGACTAGGAAGCAGGTAAAAAACAAACGCTTGTCCAAGGCACGGCCTACTGGTAGTGGGAGATCGACCAGCCGAGATCGGTCGGCTACCGAATCTGGTGGCGGCGTGGAGGGGAGGGGATTGGTCGGGCTGATGCGACTAACTCGCGGTGCTGCTTCCCGCGGACGGTTATGTGTCCGTGGGAAGCAAGCTAATCCGGTCCAGAATCACAGAATGAAGAGAATGCTGTCTGAGACAGTTGTTCCCAACAAGCCGAGTATCCCGATGATCAGAATCGGGAGAACGATGACGATAATATCGGTAAGTGGGAAGGCAAAGGGATTAAACACCAGCAACAGAAATCCAACTTTCGGGAGCGAACCGGACAGGACCAGCGCCAAGGGTGATAGGGCAACGCCTGTCAGAGCTAGAACCTTCTTCATAAAACCCTCCTTAGTCTGGGTTGAGATTGAAAGCCGCTGAGCAACATACATACCGCTAGGTGCACCGTCAAAGAATGTTTTCAAGGCGTTGTCGCTCTGCAAACTTCAATTATTCTCCACACCGCGTGGAGCAAACTAATACCAAACGAACGCCCTAAAAACATCGGATCGAAACTGAAGCCGCTTTCAAAACCTGGTTTGGGATCCGGGAAGCGACTCAGGATCTTGGACCTACAAAATAAACAGAACATCCTCCCAAAGGAAGAACGGCGCCGCGAACATGGCGGTATAGAGAGTGATGAGGCTGCCAAAGCCAATATTGCTGCCCAATTGAAGAAGGGCCAACAATATGCCCAAGACTTTCGGAACAGCCATGCTTGCACCTAGGATCGACAGGGGTGCGCAAAGAACGCCTGTCAACGCCAGAAATCTCTTCATAAAACCCTCCTTAGTCTGGATTGATATTGAAAGCCACGGCGAAGTATACATAGAGGTCGGAACCCTGTCAAGAAATATTTTGGCCGGAATCGGGCTATAATACACTAAATCAATGCGCTTCCGTGAACCGCCGGTTCTCCAAAGACCACTCTGGATGGGGCGTTCTGACCCGATGCAAGGCGCTACACAATTCGACTTCCTCCCCAACTTGAATTAAATATTTGCAGCTCATCAGGTCAAAGCGGCAGCTCTTGAGCAGGGTTATACCGGCCGCCCGTCTGCAGCGCGTTCGGGACGACAAAGACCCAGTTCAGGATCGGGATCACGATTTCGCCGGCGAGTCCCCCCCAGACGATCATCTCCCGTCCGGTCCAGACGGCCACGTGAAGGCCTCGCGCCTCGGGTGACGCCGTGGCGTTCACGGGACTCCAGGTGTCGGTCTGAGGGTTGTACCGCGCCCCGTCGCTGAGGTAGCCGATCTGGGCCGAACCTCCCCAAACAATCATCTCCGACCCCGTCCACACGGCCGTGTGATTGGACCTCCCGGAGGGCGCATTGACGGTACTCGTGGGGGTCCAGATTCCTGTTGCCGGGTTATAGCGTGCTCCCGTGTTTACGTATCGGAAGTGGTCATCCAATCCTCCCCAGATGATCATCTCCTGTCCGGTCCATACCGCGGTATGAGCGGATCTATTGCCGGGAGCGTCGAGCGTGGGGGTGGCCGCCCATGTATCGGTGCCCGGATTGTATCGCCCGCCGGTATTGACCGAATCGAGGCCGTTCTCCCCGCCACCGCCCCAGACAATCATTTCGTTCCCCGTCCACACGGACGTGGCGCCGACTCTTCCCGTCGGGGCGTTGACGACCGCGATCGAGCGCCAGGTATCGGTGGCGGGAGCAAACGCGCCACCGGTGTTGAGTTGGTTGAAGCCGCTGATCCCGCCCCACACAATCATCTCCCTGCCGGTCCACTCCGCAACGTGTCCGTGACGCTCCGCTGGAGCTCCCGCATTGCTGGTCATCGTCCATTGATCGCGCCCGGGATTATATAGCCCGCCATTCCCAAACTCTCCAAAACTGCTCGTCCCCCCCCATACAATGACCTCTTGCCCGGTCCAGACCATAGTGTGCAGGACTCGGGATTGCGGAGCACCCTCCTGACTCACGGGCTCCCATTCGTCAGGCGCCGGGTCATATTTTTCGCCGGTACCGAAAGGGAACCCTATCAGGTCAGCACCGCCCCACACGATCATCTCTCGACCCGTCCAAATCGCTCTCGGCATTTGCCTTTGCGACGGAGCACCCTCGGTTTGGGTCGAGACCCAAGGAGTGGTAGCCTGAGCCTCCGCCAGGCCCGACCTGACGGTCAAACCAGGGCCGGCCGAGCATAGACCAACGATAATAGTAATGATGGTTATCGCGAAACTGAGTCTTTGTGCCATGAAGAAACGCATACACCTGTACCTCGAACCTGGACATCCTATTTAGACTAAACTGGAAATGGGAATTCGGGTTTGGATGGCGGGATCGGCCGAGCACAAACAAAAACAAGACACCGTCCTACCGGCAGACGGCATCTCCGTTAAATTCAAACCCGACTCGTGCTGGACGTATAGGGGGAGTTCTGCCAGTAATCAATCCTGCAGTGGTACTCCCCCAAAACCCTTCACCATTCTGTCGCCAGCTAGAAGGCGATGAAAAGTTCTGCCGGCGTTATCCCCCCTGCCGAGAAGAACGAAAGAAAGAAAACGAAAAACAGCCCGATGACGGTGCTGGACGAAGTCGCAAGCGTCACTCCAAAAAATATGAATAGCGCTAAGAAACCCAACTTCGGCACCATCAATACAACTGGGACCAGTAAAGATCCAACCATGCTGGAAAGAACCAAAGCCTTCTTCATTGAATCCTCCTTCAATTTGTAATCTCGTTTTGGTTATCGGTCTGAACTTAAGCCCGCATCTTACGACGCATCACAGGACAACGGCACCAGTGTCAGGCGATGCAATTACCATGATCTGTGTGGGTGTTGCCACCCTTCCCGCAATGCACCGTCAGCTCGCCCCGACGAAATGGGACGAACGTTTTAAGCCGCTGCAGTCTTAAAATATACCCACGGCAATGGGTAAGAACGCGAGCACCAAGGCGATAATGACCTGCAGGATCGGGTCGGGCACAAAGACAAGGACGAGCAAAAGCGCAAGAATCTTTGGCAACCCTATTTCAATATTGGCGGCTACAGCGAAGGTGGAAGCAACCACACTTACCCATCCCAAAAGTTTCTTCATTACGTCCTCCTTAGAGTTGATGTGGAAAAACAATCGACATATATGCTAGCGACACCTGTGATTCCTGTCAAGAACTTTTTTCCCAGATCAGATCGGCAACGCCTAAGGACAATTAGGGTTGCCTTACCTCGCCTTGGGCAGTCTCACGGCCAAAACGGAGCCAACCGGAGAGACCCACCATGCTGGAACGGGCCCCGGAACCGGCAAAAACCGTATCGCACCCAGGATTCGTATCCAGATTATTGATGAATGGTGCACCTGATTCGCCCCCTGCGTCGGTCGAGACCGCCACCGGGAGACAAACTGCTGCAATTTCAATACTTGCTAGACTCAGTACGCGCACAACGATCACTGGCAAAAACACACCTTTTTAAGCCAATATACCCCTCAGACAAACCTCAGCTGGGTTTCCTACTCTTTCTATATCTGGAAAGATAAGCGCAATGTAGACTAGACCAATATGGCCTTTTTGTCAAGCGCTTTAATCCAGCCAGGCACCTCCGGCGCTGTTCCCAGGATTAGAGAATAGTTCGGTCATCCCCGACACGCTCGGTGACCCGGATCCGGTCCAGGTATTCCAGCAGGGGAATCGCGAATTTGCGGGAGAGCCCGGTCAGCGACTTGAATCGCCCGACATTGATCGTTGGCTCGGTTGCTTTGCCCAAGCGCAGGCGTTCGATGAGCTCGTCGACCGCTTCCCGGGAAAAGTAGTGGTCCGCGATTCGGACGATCCGGCCTGCCTTGGAAAGACTTCCGAGGAGTCGTGCCCCCGGCTCGGCCTCGATCCCGGCGCCGGCCAGCAAATCACCTGGGAGAGGCGGTTGGAGGCCCTCGCGGCGAAGCAAGTCGAGGATACGCGCTTCCATCACGGCGTCCTTCTGATGCAGGCTGGTGGCGTGCCGCGCGAGGCTGACCGTGTCGCGCAAGGTCACGACATCGGGGTGAAAGCACAGATGGTTGAATAGTTCGAGCGACTGCTCATCGCCTGTACGTGGAAGGAGACGGCGACGCAGTTCCTCTCGGGACATACCGGTCATCTGGGGGGCCTCCTCATGATACTTGGCCACTGTCTCGACCAGTCGCCCGCGAAGTTCGTCGATCACCTTGATCGAGTAATAGTGCGGCGCCCAGCCGCCGATTTCGATCGCTTTACCTCCCGCACAGAGTGCCGAGAGGATCTCCCCCAAACGCCGTCCCTCCATACCGGTCCGCGCTCCCAGACTCCGCGCACTGTAGCCGCGGGCGCCGCAGGCTTCGACCCACCACAACAGGCGGCCTTCGGTGGTTGCCGCTTCCAGTTCGCGAAGCGCCACAGCGAGCTCCTCGGCCTCCGCCCTTCCTGGCGAATAGGCACGATGCTTTTCCGGGAGAGGATCGATGACTTCGCCGCCGCCGATGGTCACTTGCGGCGAGTACCGCCGGATGATGAACCGATCGCCCGCGGCAAAGGCGGCGGGCCGTTCGAGCCGGAACTGCGCGAGTCCGTCCTCACCCGGACCGAGGAGCGGCCGGTCCAGCAGGACGATTCTGGCCAGCAATTCGGCTGAGCCGTGGTGGAGCCGTACCCGGGCGCGGGACTCGAGGGGCTGCGGTGCACTCTCCAACAGATGCAGCCGGACATCCAGCATCGAGGTCGGCTCGAACCGCTCGGCGGCGGCCAGCAGATCCCCGCGAGTGATTTCGTGAACCGCGACGTTCTGCAGGTTGACGGCCGTGCGTTCACCGGCGCGCGCGCGCTGCACGCTCCGGCCATGGACCTGAAGGCCGCGGGCGGAAGTTCTCAACCCGGACGGAAGCACCTCCAGCGGGTCGCCGATACTGATCATGCCTGAGGTGAGGGTACCGGTGACGACGGTACCGAATCCCCTGATGGTGAAGATGCGGTCGACCGGCATCCGGGCGGCCGCCCCGCAGTCTCTTTCCCGGATCCCGCGCGCTGCGCTGAACAGTTCGTGGCGCAGGCTATCCATGCCGGCACCGGTCTTTGCGCTCACCGCGACGACTGGTGCGCCCTGGAGGAAAGTGCCGGCCACAAGATCCCGCACTTCGCATTCCACAAGATCGAGCAGCTCATCGTTCACCAGGTCCCGTTTGGTCAGCACGACCAGGCCGGAGGGGACCCGCAAGAGTTTACAGATATCGAGATGTTCGCGGGTCTGCGGCATGACCGACTCATCCGCCGCGACCACGAACAGCACCAGATCGATCCCGTGAACACCGGCCAGCATGTTCTTGATGAATCGTTCGTGACCCGGCACGTCCACGAAGCCGAGCTGGATATCACCCGAGGACACACTGGCGAATCCGAGATCGATGGTGATCCCCCGCTCCTTTTCTTCCTTGAGGCGATCCGGATCGGTACCGGTGAGCTCCCTCACCAAGGCCGTCTTGCCATGGTCAATGTGGCCGGCGGTCCCGACGATGACGCGGTGTACCAATGGCTCGCGGTCCGAGCTCCGATCGGGGTCCATCGGTGCCGCGCCCATCGGGGTGTCAGGGCTTCTTCGCTTTGGGAGCGGGATCCGGCTGCCCCGAGGGCGGGATATCCGACTCGCCGCCGAGTTCGATCTTCCCGGTGAATCGGCGGTAGTCCGTATAGCGCACGATCATGCGCAGGCGGATCGGACCGGTCCTGAACTGGAGTACATCGTCGGCATGCGTGTAAGTCGGAAACCAGAGTTGCGGGGCAATATTCTCACGGTAGGTCTCAAACTTCGGAAACTGGTTGTTTTCATTCTGCGGAACGCCGCGGCCCTCGACCTTTACAATCGTCAGATCGACCGTGTCGACCCAGATGCGACCCTCGAAGTATCGCTCCTCGATCTTCTTCGGATTCAGCGCGATCGAAGGCGCCACATCGAAGATGTAAGTGTCGAGCTCGTCAATCTTTTCCCGGCCAACGTAGGTGAGTTTGTATTTCGCGAGATCTTCCTTCGCGAGCGCGAACGGCTGAATACCGGCCAGATCGTTATAATCGGCCTGGGTGACCGTAATCCCCGCCAGGGTGGGCTGGGGGAAATAAAGAATGCGTTCCTCCCGCTGGCCGCGATCGTCCACCACGATCTCCGACGTTCGTCTGAACTCACCGGTCATGCCCCCCTGCGACGTCAGTGTCTGGAGCGTCACGTCCTGCTTATACAGATAGTTCCTGTACTCCTGTCGAAGGCGGCTCTCATTGGCGGCGAAGCGCTGAATGATATCGGCAACCGGCACCTCGGGCGCCCTTCGATCGGATCCCGGTTTCTCCTGTCCGGGCGCAGCGGCGATCGGCTGTAGCACGAGCAGGCAGCAGATCAGCAGGCGGTAGGCTCTCGATAGATTACTTCTCCTCAATGTACGTTCCTCACTTTCCGGTTCATGTAATCAAAGAGGATGTACTTTCCGAGCGTGTGCGGCGTCGTGAAGTAGGCCTTGCCCCGGCACATGCGGGTGATCTCTATTCCCGGCGCCGGATCAGCGGGATAGTGAGTGCGGACTTCTGATCCGATGCGGTCCTCCTGGACGGTTCGAGTCCGCCGGTTACCGGGCGCGATCGGTGAACTGGCGCTTAATTCCGCTCGTGTGGCCGGCCGATTCATCAGGGTCACCAAGCTTCGCGGGGGATGCGGATGGCTTCGACGGGAGGAGAGTAGCACTCGACCGCCCGCGCAGGCAATCGGGGGCCCGGCCTCGATCGATCCTGAAGGTCCACCCCCGGGGACCGCGGGCTTCCAGCCTGCCCTGGAGTCTCTACATTTTGCGCGGCGGCTCGGGGCGAGAACTGGATTTTCGATATGGGTCTGTCGAAATATGTTCTTGGATTGGCCACCCCGCTGGCGGAGATCACGAGCCGGCTTGAGAAG
>JACQTD010000248.1 GCA_016210985.1 Acidobacteriota bacterium | reverse complement strand
GAAAGTCGCGGGGGTTGAAATGATTGGTAAGGTTGAAGACTTTAACGCCTACCCGGAACTTCTTCTCGATGAACGGAATCGTTATGCGCTTCGTGACCTGGAGATCGAGCGACGCGAAAGTTGGAAACCGGCCTGCGCGATTGCGCGCGCCGACAAAGTTCCTGTCTTCGTCTATGAACGAGAGCGGAAAGCCGTCGTGAACATCAAGCACCGGCGACACCGTGATGCCGTACTTGAATGTCATGTCGCCCCAGAACAGAAAACGATTCGGTGCGTCCCAGGGCAGTCGCGATCGTTCGTTCGGTCGAATGATTGGATTTTCGAAATTCCCGAAGAAGGAATTGAAGTCATTCAAATCGCCGGTGGCGGCCGAGCGCGTGTATGAGGCTACGATCTCGCTGGCCGGGCGGAAGCGGAACCGTGCGGTCACTTGGAATTCCTTGTAGCGGGAACGGCCCCCGTTTCCGAGCAGCAGCATACTGCCGGGCGTTGAATCCTCGACCGGGTTGAGCAAGTATTCGCGCCGGCCTTCGCGCTGTTGATAGCCCACGCGGATGAACAAGTTCTTCACCCACTCCCGGTCGAATTCGATGTTCCAATTCACGCTGCGCGGCGTGCGGAATTGTCCCTTGTCGAGTGCGAGCCGCTGCGGCAGGGAAAATCCAATCAGCTGGTTCCCATCGGGTCCGAACCGCGTCAGCACACGCTCCTGCAGTTGCTCGAAGGTAGCGACATTGAAACTGGTCTTGTCGTAGAAGAGTCCCACGCCGCCGCGAATAACCGTCCGGTCGTCCAAGATAGGCAAGAATGCGAACCCAAGCCGTGGCGCGAAGTTGTTTTCATCGGCAATCGTGTCGCGGTCGAAACGCAACCCGTATTCGAGCGTGAGCCGGTCGGTCAGGCCCCATTTATCCTGGACATAGGTGAGCGCCTCGGTCTTGTTGCGACCGAGTTCCCCGCCGCCGGCAAAGTCGATCTCGGCGCTCCGCGTGCCATTGGCTCGCAGGATCCGAACCGCGCTGCTCAGGTTGCGACCGTCAAAGGTGTTGTAGTTGACGCCCGCGCCGACCTTCATCAGATGGGAGCCGGCAAACTGGAGCGGCGCGAGGTTGTACACGCCGAGCGCTTCGTAGCGCATGCTCTCGCGGTCCTGACGGTTGAAAAAGTTCCCTGAGTTCACGTCGGGCGCCAAATTCATGATCCCATTTCCAGAGCTGGGGAAGATGTTGGCGTCGAATTGCTTGATGCTGAAGTAAGATTCCAGGAGCGAACCGTTGGCCAAGACCATCTTTTCGTTGATCCCCCAGAAGAAGCCCCGTTGCTTGAAGTTCGCGGTCACGGCTTGGGGATTAAATGTATCGAGGTTGACGAATCCCAGCTTCTGCGGGAACAAGGAGAACGTCGTAGTGAAGTGATTGAGGGCGTTAATCTCCCAGTCGAGCTGCGTGAAGGAGTCGAAACTTTCGAGCTTTTTATCCCGTTGAAGCGGCGGGAAGCTCTCGACCTCGACCTCGGTCCGAACGAAGCGATACTCGAGCGCCTGAAAAATGTTCACCTTATCCTTCTTCATGGGGCCGCCGAAGGCAAGGCGGGGAGTCACGGACCCCAGGCCGACAAAGTCACCGTCCCGGCGGCGGACGCGGGGAAAGAAATTGGTGAGCTGCACCCTCCACTTGTCCGTCCCGCGGCGCGTTTCGATGCTGGTGATGCCCCCGGTGAACTTTCCATATTCAGGCGCATAGGGGTTCGTCAACACCTGCAGCGATTGGACTACGTCGATCGGCAGATTGATGGCGTATTCGCCTGTCACAGGATCCGTGACATTGGCGCTGTTGACCACCAGCCCGCTCTGGCTGGCCCGTGCTCCTTTCACGTTCAACAAGCCATCGGGCCCGCGCACGACGCCCGGGATCAAGGGAAGGGCTTCGGTGAATCGCTCGTTCACGAGCGGAACCGTCTGGAGCGTGTCCTGTTTAATCTCCGCTGCCGGGGCTGCCTCTGTCGTCGCTATCCCCTCCGCCTCCGCTTGAACGGTAACACTCTCCCGCAGCTCTTCGATCTCCAATCGAATGTCTTCTACCAAGGTCTCTTGAGCGGGAATACTCAGGTCTTTGACAAAGGGTGTGAACCCCTGAAAACCTGCATCGAGTTTATAGGAGCCCGGGGCTAGCCCGACGAATTCATAGTCCCCCTGGGCATCAGAAAACGTCGCCAGGGACGAAGATCCGAGCGGCGCCCCGCTCAATCTCACTCGCGCGCCCGCGATGCCGAGGGACTGGCCATCCGGAGCGGCGACGCTCACGGTTCCTCGTAATACAATTGTCGGTGATTGCGCTCCACGCGCGGGAGAGAAGACACCGAGGGCAAGAATAATCACAAATCCTATGAGCATTGGACCAAGAGCTAGGCCCCCCGCCCGTGGAAGGGTATCCCGACGCACCGCTCGGCAGCTGAGGACCATTCGGGGCTGAGTCGCGGAGCTAGCTTTGGCTTTAGTGAGGTCGTTTTTCATATGACAGGATCTTCTTTAGCGCGCTCTCCGCCCGCTGACGCACCGAGGCATCGTTATCCGCCTGTGCCACATGTCGCAGCGGTTCCAGCGCCTTTGGGTCCCTCAGGCGCCCGAGGGCCTCTGCCGCGTTCAGCCGAACGCTGGCATCCGCATCCTGAAGGCGCGCGATGAGCGGAGGCGTGGCCCTCTTGTTGTTCAGCAGCCCGAGGGCAAACGCGGCGCTGCGGCGGATGACGGGCTGCCGGCTCTGCAAGCCTTTGATGAGTGGCCCCACCGCCTCTTGGTCTCCAATCAATACCAGCGCGATCGCGGAATTTTGACAGGCATCGGGGTTTTGATCCGTCAAGCCCTCGATCAGCGCCTTGATGGCCTGTTCGCTCTTGAGCTGACCCAGTGCAAGCGCGATTGAAATACAAGCACGATGGCCTTCATCGTGCGGAAGCGAAAGCAGGGGCACCACTGCCCGAGGATCCCCTAGACGTCCCAGGGCGATCGCGCCGTGGATACGGACGTCGGTGTTCGGATCTTTGAGCGTGAGAAGGAGTGGCCCGACGGCTCTTCGATCTTTGATGAGGCCCAGGGCGAACGCCGCCGCCGCTCGCACCTCCGAGTAGGTACTTGTATGCATCACTTGAAGGAGCGGCTTCACCGCGGAACGATTCTGGAGCTGTCCCAGGGCCGTCGCCGCCGCCCGCTGAACCGCGCGATCTGGATCGTGGAGTGCGGCGACCAGAGGTTTTGTAGCCCTTCGATCGCCCAATTGGCCGAGAAGCTCCGCCGCATGAACCCGTTGGTCCGTTACATTCGCCTTCGACAATTCTTCGATGATCTTGTCCAATTGCCTCCCGGGCGTTCCCTCCTGGGCGATGGCGGTCCCCGCTGCGGCCGCAAACCCAATGGCCGCGAGCAACCCTAGGATAAGAACCCGGAATGAATATCGATCAGAGAACCTGGCTCTCCACTCAGGATTGCAGGGGGTCGGGCAGTTTCTGGCGCGCATCGGTGTTCTTACCTCACGCTATGCCGGTCATCGTCTGCCGCCCGCCGGCGAGGGGAAGGAAATGGGATGGTCAGACGGCCGGCGAACAACGGACGCTTGCGTACCAGCAGGTGACGCAATTTCGAGCGCGCTTTGTGCAGCTGAGACTTTACGGTTCCGACGGCAATGCCCAACATCTGGGCGATCTCGTGGTGCTCGTATCCTTCGGCATCATGGAGCACGAACACTGCGCGATACCCCGGCGCCAAGCAGCAGACAGCCCGCTCCAAATCGATCAGATTAATGTCGGCCCGGGTCACATGAGACCGCGCCGCCGCTGAAGTCCGCTCCATCTCTTCCTCTTCGGTAAACTCTTCCTGGGGCCTTCGGTGGATTTTTCTCAAGTGCATGAAAAGCGTATTCTTTGCTATCCGATGGAGCCACGTGCTGAAGGCCGCTGTGCCCTTGAAGGTTGCGATTTTGCGATAAAGTTGAAGAAAGATTTCTTGGGTAAGGTCCTCGGCGTCCGTCGCGCTACCCAGCATCCGCAAGCAAAGACAGTAGACTCTCCGATGATGACGCCGGTAGAGTTCTTGGAACGCCGACCCGTCGCCGGCTGCCGACGCCCGTGCTAGTTGCAGATCCGTGTGCGCTCCTCCGCTATCCTCTGCGAATGCCCCTTTCACCGATCCATCCTCCTTTTTTCATCAGCCCCGGCCACGGCAAGCTTCCGAACGAGCTTCTTAATCCGCTTGCGATTACGGGTAATCATGGCGGGTAGGTTACCGCCGGTTCCGGCCCAGTGCAGTAATTGCGCTCACAGACCGTGATTCACTTGAACTTCGGCAGTCAGTCCTCGAATGGTTTACGGTCTTCCTCGGAAAGATCAGGAAAGTTGCTCCTCTATGGTCACTTGAAAATCCCGCCCTTCCCATCGGTTGCCGTCCGGCCAGTAGAATGTGAACCGGATCGGGGCGCGTTGTCCGGGCAGAACGGGAATGTCCACAAACTCGATCCCGAGGGCCGTCGCAGTTGAGCGGGTATCATGAATCTGCTGCCATTCGTTAGCGGTCCAGTGAAGCATGAAAGCGGCCGGCGCCTGCACGCGCAAGGTAGCCCCGGCCATCACGGATCTGGGTTGCCGGGTGGGCTTCCAGACTTCCAGGGGTTTGCAATCCCGGCGTTTGAGATAACGATCGGCGACCGCCGGAATGAGATCGAAGACCTGCCCATCTCTGACCGACCGCAGCAGTTTGATGTACTCGGCGTGTGCCCACATCAACGGCATCACCGCTCCGGTCGGACGGCCGAGGATCATGTGGGCGCCCGAGTTGTCCGGCTCATCCCAGGTCTGTTCGGACAGCAGCCCGGTCGCATTGGCGAAACCTTCCATAGCCCGAATGAACCGGCTCGCGTCGCGCCCAGCCGCAAACTCGTAGTGGCCGCGCTCGCCCGTCAGCAACGGCCAGGCACGCCCCCTCCCGGCGCCCTGATATGGACCGCCATCCTCTCTCTGGCCATAGCCATCGTGGTTGTAACGGCGCCAGCACGGGCCGAACGGCGTCTCGACTTTGAGCACGGCGTCAACCACTTGCAAGGAGTCTTCCATCAGCGGATCGCCAGGCTGGCGAATGCCGTAGCGAACCAACTCCAGGAAGCCTGCGTCGACGATCTCCTTGGCGGGGAACTCCACTTGCCATCCAGGTGCGCGATTGCGGATCGGCAAGACACCGTGATCGGGATCTTCCTCCGGGTGCGGATCACCAACCGCCACCGGGTGGATGCGGATGAAATGGCGGCTGATGCCAGGGACGAGTGTCCCTTCAGTTGTGACCGTCCAGGATTCAATATGGCATTCGAGAAAATCGGCGTACTCCTGGATGAACCGCGCCGTGGCTTCATCGCCTCGTTCACGCGCAAACAGGGCGGCGCAGGTGAGGGCGGCGATGCTGGCGGCGAGCGTCGAAGGCGAGTAGCCGCTATTCTCTTCCCAGCGCTCTTGCTGCGTGGCTGGCCCCTGGTAAATCAGATAACGCGCGGCGCGGAGCACCATCGGATAAGGATCGAAGTTGCGCAGCGCACCCGCGACGCGCAATCGCCAGGCCAGCATCACGGGGAACGCCACCTCATCGAGTTGGATTCCCCGCCAGTGCGGCTCGCCATTGATCCAGAAATTCTGATAGAACCCGCCCTCTTCTTGCTGCGAGCAGGCAAGATAGACGAGCGCCCGCAGCGCGGTTTCCGTGTTCCCGGCCGCGAGCAGGCCCGTCGCGCTATTGCACATGTCGCGCGTCCAGACCAGGTGGTAGCCGCCGATGTCCTCGTCCCCTCTCGCGTCACCCCACGGAATGCTGAGCGAAGCGATGATGGCACCCTGGTAAGTCTTATCTTCGTGCGCCAATAGCAGGCTGTGACTGACGCGATAGAGATGTCCGCCATCGCCGACTCCCTCTTCGAGCGAGAGGGCCCGTTTACATGCGCGGTCCCATTGTTCGAGGAACCGCTGGCGCTGCTGCTCGAAGGGCACGTCGAGTGACTGAAAGAGCGTGGTGACAACGTTGTGGAAACTATCGCCGAAGGCGAGGCCGAGCGTGAACTCGCATCCCTTGCTCAAGTCCAATTCCCCGGTCAGCGCGATGTTCCCATCCTCGGCCGAGTCAAAGGCCCAATCCATCCGGAAATTGTCCGTGAGATCGCTCCATCCGTCGCTCGCGCCAACGTAGCCGCAAGAGGCCTTTGTAAACGGAACCGTGGCGCCGAGCGCGAGCCAGGTTCCCTTCTTGTGCGCGGTCAGAATCCTCCGCCCCGCGGCCTCTCCGACGTATCCATTGTTCTCCCAGCCCCCAACTTCAATATGCGGAGCCAGCAGGGCAAAGACCTGCAGCCGGGAAAGAAACCGGTCATCCCCTTCGAGTCGGGTGTGGATGAGCACCGAGTCCTGATGAGGGTCGCCGATCACTTCTTTGATAATCCGGTAGCGCCCCTCCGGGTCTGAATTGGTGATGCGGAAGCCGAGGGCATGGGGCGAGAGAAACTCTACCTTGGATTCAAGATGGCGCTTCTCCTCGTGGAAGAAGGTCGCTCCGTCAGTGACCAGATACTGCAGGTCGCGAATCTGCGGACGATCTATGGTGGGGTAGTAGACCTCGTTTACTGTCCCCCGGGAGAGGGTGTACCAGACATGACTCGATGTGGAGTAGGCGGTGCCGACTCCGTCCTTCGCGCTCCCGGTCCATCGCGGCTCAATTCCTGGCCGACCGAACGCCCCTTGCTTCATGCTCCCATCCTTGTCGACCTGTCCCCGTCAGGAATCCTTTCTGCTGACTTGATCCCAAGGGCCCGGGGAGTTCGCATATGATCGCCTACGTCATTGAGGCCGGCTCAGTCTCCTCCAACGGTATAAAGCTCGAAAATCCCTTCGCTCTCGCCACGGATGGGACACGCGCGAAGAAGAGATACGAGTCTTTTGGCCTGCTCCGCATCGGCCGGAACGATAAATACCTCGGTGGCGGCCCCCACCCGGTCTTCTACGGTAGGACCCCCGACCAGACTCAGGTCGCCATGTTGACAATCGCCGAAGCCTTCGCTTCGCAGCACGCGATCGAGTATCCGACAGAAATTGCGGTGACAGATCAGAACCAGAGTCTTTACCAATTTATCCGTGGACATCATATTTCCGCTATGAGCGCATCCAGGCGTTTGGCATAGTCCGGCGGCAGCCCATTCCCGACGTAACGAATCACACCCATCCGATCCAAGAATACGATCGTAGGCGTTCCCATGACCCGGTACCGGCGGGCAACGCTCGCGTCCGTGTCGCGCACGACGGGATAGCGGATGCCGAAATCCTTGATGCCTGATCCCGTGCGGGCTTCACTGTCCATTATGTTGATCCCCAGCACCTGCACGCCCCGCGGTTCGTATCGAGCAGCGAGCGCATTGATATGCGGCGCTTCTTCTTTGCACACCGGGCACCACGCGGTCCAGAAAACCAGCAGAGCGGGGTGGCCTTTGAGGTCCGTGTTGGTCACGGTGGTCCCATCACTACGCGCGAGTTGAAAGTCGGGCGCACGGTTTCCGACGGCGGCCCCCGTCGTGGGCTCGGTTGATGGCGCGGACGTGGGCGTCTCGGAATCTCGGCTGACGGCCTTGCGGCCGACGAGAGCCACGCTCCCCGCGAGAACCAACACCAATAGCAGGGCGATCTTCCATTGATTCCATTTCATCTTGTCTTCTCCCCAGATTGGAGCGAGCGACGCTCAGCTCCCTCTATAGGTATGCGATCTCACCCTGCCCGGCGATGTCTCGTGCTTGGAGGAAGGTGTCCGATAAGTTGTCGAGAAAACGCTCAGCGTCTATGGCCGCCATGCATCCCGTCCCGGCCGCCGTGACGGCTTGCCGGTAGGAGGGGTCCTGCACGTCCCCGCAGGCGAAGACGCCGGGAACGCTGGCCGCCATTGTGCGCCCCTCGGTGATGATATAGCCGGCTTGGTCCAGCGCGAGCAGTCCTTTGAATAGGTCGGTGTTGGGCTTGTGGCCAATAGCGATGAAGACGCCTTCGCAGGGAACGATTCGCATGTCTGATGTCCGAGTGTCCCGCAGGCGCGCCCCCGTCACGCCGGTGTCCGCAGAACCGAGGATCTCGACGACCTCGGCATTCCAGATAAAGTTGATCTTCCCGTTTACCATCGCCTTCTCCTGCATGATCTTGGAGGCCCGGAGGGTGTCGCGGCGATGAATCACCGTGACGCGGGATGCATAGCGCGTAAGGAAATTCGCCTCCTCCAGCGCCGTATCGCCCCCGCCCACCACTACCACGGGTTTGCCTTTGAAGAAGAAGCCGTCGCACGTCGCGCAGGCCGAAACACCCATCCCGCCCAGTCCCCCAGGCGCCGGTGCCTCCCCAGGAACTCCCAACCACTTGGCGGACGCGCCGGAAGCGATAATCAGGGCGCCCGCTTCGACCACTCCCGCTCCCGTGTAAAGCCTGAATGGGCGGCGGGAGAGGTCGACGCGGTCAACCCAGGCCTCGAGGAACTCGGCGCCGAAACGGCGGGCTTGGTCGCGCATCTCTTCCACCAATTTCGGCCCGTGAACGCCCGTGGCGAAACCCGGATAGTTCTCTACTTCCGTCGTGATCGTAAGCTGCCCGCCCGGCTGTGGTCCTTCGATCACCAACGGAGTTAAATCCCCTCGCGCGGCATAGACGGCGGCCGTGAGCCCGGCCGGTCCTGAACCGATGATTACGACATCGTGACCCACAATCTCCTTTACCATTCCCTATTGACCTATTGCTGTATGCGCCGAAAGGCAATAATTGCATTCATTGACCTTCGCAACATTAATGGCGATGCGCTCGCGCAACCGCGGATCGAGCTTGCCTGTGGCCAGCGCGCCGCTGAACTTTAGATAGCCTTCGAGCGCGGCTGGCGAGTTCGCCATCAAGCGGGTGATGTTGGGCACGCGCCCCATTTTTAGCTTCACCGTATCGAGCAGGTACTTATCGCGTCCCGTAGCCGCTGCCCCATCTATTGCTTCGAATCGTGACATCCACTTCTCCTTTGCGTTGAGTTGTTGGTAGGGAAAAGATAAATGTATCCGCTAAATGAATCTTTGGCCGGCTTGAATGAGCAAATACTCAGCAACCAAAATCATGATGATTCCAAAAGTCTTCTTGACTTTCACCATCCAGGCGCCGGAGCGTGGTAGCGCGGTCAGAGCGCCGCTGAAGGTTCCAAGCGCAATCATCAACGCGCCCATGCCCATCGCGAGGACAAACAGCACTGTGGTCCCGAAGATCACGTTCCCGCGCGCGCCGACAAAAGCGAGCGCCGCGCCGAGTGCCGGCGCGGTACAGGGGCCTACAATCAGGCCCGAGGATGCGCCCAACAGCAGGGCCGAGACGTAGCTGGTACGGCTTGGCTCGGGGGTCCATTTGGTCAAGAACTGTAAGGTGGGAAGTTGAATGATGTCGAACATCGACAGCGCCAGGAGGAACACCACGTTGCCGATGAGCAAATAGGCCCAGGGACTGGAGGCCCACTGGCCGAATAAGGTCCCGGTCAGCGCGGCGAAAGCCCCAAGGCCAGCATATACGGAGGCCATTCCAACTACGAAAAGCAGCGACAGGCCGAAGCCTCGCAGACTGGCGCCCTGCCCGGCTGTGCGCGACGCGGCGGTCTGGCCCCCGATAAAGCTGAGCTGGATCGGGATCACGGGATAAACGCATGGCGTGAAGCTGATCAGCAGTCCAGCGAAAAACGCGGCCGGGTATGCGATCAGCGACCCCGCTGAAAGATAGTGTTGGAGGTTGCTATTTAAGCCGTCCACGCTATCGTTGCCTCCCACCGGGCATCAGTCCTTGCTCCCTTTGCCCGCCTGAGCTATCGCTTGATTGAAGGCCCTCACATACGCGCCGCGGTCGAAGTTCGCCACCGCCTGATAAAGCACCCGGTTGCCCTTGCCGAATACGGCCACGGTGGATGTCCGTTGCTGATGGGTCTGGAAAAAACGGCCTATGCCAAGGCGTCGGGCGGTGGCCGCTGACGCAGCCGTTGATTCTTCGCTCGTTACGTCGAGCACGACGAAGTTGAGACGATCACCATACTCGTTCATCAAATCGTTCATGGTCGGCTCCAGCTTCTGGCAGGTGGAACACCATTCGGCCCGAATGACGACGACGGTGGGTTTGGTGTAGCGCTTCGCAAAGGCTGTCGGCGCCAGGGATGCGGCCAGCACCAGGAACGCAAGGATCGGTTTCAAGAATCGTGATCTTGTCGCTGTTTGCATCTGGTTGGTCTCCTTAAGCCGCCGAGAGGGCCTCGGTGGAGTCTTGTGCGGGATGGGCGTACCGCTCGATCAGCGCCGCGAGCGCTTCCTCGCTGCTTGTGCCCACCGTGCGAGCGACCGCCCTACCACCCGCGAAAAGCAGGAACGAAGGAACCCCGCGGACGCCGAAACGGACGGCCAAATCGGGACGCTCATCGATGTCGACCTTGACCACTTGGGCGCGCCCGGCGAAGCGCTGGGCCAACCGCTCGACAATCGGCGCCATCGCCTGGCACGGACCGCACCAGGTCGCATAGAAGTCAGCAAGAACAGGTCCGCCCGACTCGATCATCGGGCCGAGCTCTGCGAAGGTTGCGTCATTTGCAAATCTATTCGGCATTGAAATCTCCTCTTGTTTAATCTCGCTCGCGCCGGCTCGGACCGTGGGTCTGTGCCGGCGCATTGGTCATTCCTCTAATCCGAGCGGAGTATGCGGCAGCCGCGCCCGTTCTTCAGTAGCAGCGCTTACAGAGGATTCAAAACCGCCCAACTTCCGCAGTGTGGTAAGCGATTTTGGCGGGATAGGGGGGTTCGGCGAGCGGCAAGTCTTTGGTTTTCAATGGCGGTGTCGGGAAAGTTGCGGAATAGTGACTGAACTCCAAACTAAGCTGAACCGAACCGTTTGGAGTTCAAGCTTTAGCTTGCTCCCCAAGAACCAAACAACCTAAAGGTTGAACTCCGAACGGGTTGAACTCCGAACTGGTTCAGAAGAGAACTTTGAGCCCGAACTGAATCTGACGCTCCGGAGCGCGGACACTCTCGATCCTACCGGCGCGGGCGGTGCCAATCACCGCAAATGGTTCGTCGAAATGCGGGGTGTTGAACGCATTGAAAAATTCGGCGCGAAACTCGACCCGCAGCTCCTCACGGATTCGGAAATCCCGGTGGAATCCGAAATCGAAGTTGACCAGTCCCGGACCCCGAAGGATATTCCTCCCGGAATTGCCGAATCGGTAGCCCGTCGGAGCCTGAAAAGCGGAAACGTCGAAGTAACGTTCCAATGTGCGTTCTTCGGCAGGCAGGTTGCCGTCGCTCAACCGGTCCGGCCGGGCGGACGCACCGGAATTGGTCGGATCGGTGCTGAGCGTGGGGGTGAACGGTGTCCCGCTGTGGAGGCTTGCGATGCCGGTCCAACGCCAATTGCTCAGAATGGTCGCCAGAATACCGCCCTGATTCAAGAAGGTTCGGCCCGGCCCGAACGGCAGATCATGAATGTAGCTGCCAACCAGCCGATGCCGGATATCGTTGTTCGAGCTGGCCCGTTCGGCGTTGAGATCGCGAATGTTCTGGATTCCACCACCAGCGGTGTCGATCGAATGGCCCAGCGTGTAGCTGGTCAGAAAACTGAGGCCGCGTGAGAATCGCTTCTCCAGCTTGACGAACAGCGAGTGGTAGTTCGCCTTGATGTAAGGAGAATAGACGGATACTCCCCCGACCCCCTGGAGGGGCCGGCGAGCCTGTATCTCACCGGGGCCGGGCGGAGGACGATTGATGTTTACCGCACCCCAAAGTCTTACGGAAGAAGAACCGACATATCCGACCTGGAGCAGCATGGACGCCGGTAGTTCATGCTCCATATTCAGGCTCCACTGTTGCACGTAAGGAAACGGGAAATCTTCGGGATAGTTGTTGACGACGGGGTCTATCATGTTTTCGGGCGTGAGTACTCCCGGTGGGAATCCTGTCCGAAGAACAACACGGGGGTTTATCTGATCGCTCGGGAAAGCAATCCTGATGAAGAAGGGCGGGTTGTTGGTCAGACGACCGGCGATTGCGCCGTCTTCATCCCTTCCATAGAAGATTCCGAAACCGCCTCGGAGTACCGTACTCCGTCCAAACTGATACGCGAATCCGACGCGCGGTGCAAAGTTGTTCGTATCGAGCTTGGAAAAGGAACGATCGAGAATCGAGTCTCCTCTCGCCCCGGCAAGGACGAGTTTGCCGAAATCGGGATCCAAGCGGTTAATGATGAAGTTGCTCTGCCGATCATTCACTTCCCCAAAAGGAGTCACCAGTTCGTAGCGAATGCCAAGGTTGATCGTGAATTGGTGGGTGACTTTCCAGTCGTCCTGCAGAAAAAACAAGTACTCCCGATTTCGCAAACCCGAAACAGATCGAGTCGAAACCGCCGCACTGCTCGTCAATCCCAGGAGGAAGTCGGCAAAGGCATGTCCGGTACCCGGCCTCCGCTGCGGGTCCTGCGTGAAGACTCCATTGAAAGTGAACGAAGGCCTACCGGCCAATGTGGCGCTCGCGTTCAGGATATTCCACCTTATTTCAACTCCCGTCTTGAGATGATGGTTGCCGCGAGCCACGGATAAGATGTCGGAAATCACCTCGCTCTGTCCGACTTTCGTAAGCGGAAGGTTACTGCTGCCGGTTACCGGAATCGGTAAGCTAGCGGTGGTGATCGTGGTGCCCAGCGTTGCGAACCCGGTAATCGCAAATGTCGGCAGGCCTTTAATTTCCGGATCATCCAGCGCACCCACGATCCCGAATTCGTCGAATCGCCGTGGCGTG
>JACQTD010000258.1 GCA_016210985.1 Acidobacteriota bacterium | reverse complement strand
GGGTAGACATGGCTGGACCCGCTGAGCAGGCGCGACTCGCCGACTTCGGTCTCGGCCACCTTCGCGCCATAAGCGTGACTGAGGTACATCACATAACAGGCGGCCTGCAGATCATCGGCCGATCCACTTCCCGTCTTCCAATCGACGATGACCCATCTCTCATCCGGGCGCCGATAGGCCAGGTCGAGCTTCACGAAAACGGGAATGCCCTCGAAGATGAACTGGTCGGGCTGGTCCTTGTCGATTTCAACCAGTTGTTTCGGGCCGATCCGCGCCAGTTCCCGAAGCGTTTCGCTTTTGAAGAACTGGGTCAGACACTTGACGGCCTCGTCCCGCTGTCGCTGCCAATCCACATCCGGTACCGGGATGCCGTACTCATGCTCGAAGAGCGCATTGGCTTTGTTTGCAGTGCGGTACCTGGCGCTTCGGGAATCCCGAAACTCCTGCCGCATCTGCTCCACCATTCGCTCGGACAGAACCGGGGCGGCCGGAACACGACCCTCCGCCCGGAACATCTCCAGCGCGCTCCGGATCATCCGATGAACCAGATCGCCTTTCCACATCTGGCGGGTTTTCAATTGCTTCAAGAGATAGATCTCGCGGGTTCGAGCCTCGGCGCCCGCGTTCCAGCCCCCCCAGGATCCGTAATACTGGAAATAATACCGCCGCGGGCATTCCTGAAAGTTGTCATGCCGCGATTTCGACCAGGAGAAAGTGTTCACGAACGAAGACACGCGCCCGATTCTATCAGATGGGAGGTAGAAATTCGCCGAGGGGTAGCCGTCTGACGCGCCCGGTCCCGCCGCTACCGTGATCGTGCCAGCCTCCCTTCGCGCAGGTAGAGAAAGAGCGGGAGCCCCAATGAGACACCGACCGCCAGATTTGCAACCAGGGGAGCCCAAAGATGTTTCACTCCGGATCGCCGGCCTTCGACGATTACCAGCACCCAGAGCACCACCGACGACACGATGACATCCAAACCGAAGAAACCACCGATCGGATTGGAGAAGAGCTGTTCAAAAAACAGGCGGAGATCGAGTCCGTGTTCGTGCAGGAACGGAAGGAGCTGCCAAGCGGAGAATGCGCTTCACCAGCACACGGAGCTGTGCCCGCACATTCTCGCGCAGAGTCCAGTCGATCGTCACGTTGTTACGGACCGTATGCACCAACTCCCTTGCGATCGTTCGCAGCGTCTCGTCACCGAGTACCTTCACCGCGCTGTCGTTCGTCTCCAACGCGTCGTAGAAGGCCAACTCGTCCTCGCTGAGCCCGAGTTGCTCGCCCCGGGCATCGGCCTCCCGCATATCCTTGGCGAGCTTAATCAAGTTCTTCAAGGACCTGTCCCGCCTCGATGGCCCGATTCCGATATCGGCGAATCGTTTGCTCCAACATCTCCGCGAAGGAGCGCGCCTGCACTACGTTCTTCCGCCTTCGCCTGTTGAGTTCGCCTTTGATGAGCTTCTGCAAAAGCTCCACAGCAAGATTGCGCTGCGGCAGACCGCGAATCTCAGCTAGAAAGTCGTAGGATAGGATCGAAATGTCGGGCTTCGCGAGGCCAGATGCCGCGAAGATGTCGATCACCCCTTCGGGCGCGACGGCGCGCGAGATAATTTGCCGGACCGCGTGATCGATCTCCTCTTCCGGCCTCGCATCGCCGGGCGCGCGCTTAATCAGCACCGATTGCACGGCCTGAAAGAAGGCCACATCGTCGCGGATTCGCAGCGCCTCGGCGTGAGGCACGGACAGCGCGAAAGCATGGGATAGTTCGCGCACGGCGCTCACGCACCGGTCCTTGCCGTTTTCCTGCTTCAGGATGTGCTCCTGGGCCGGTGGCAGGATGCCGAGCCGCTCCTGCGCTGTACCCATCGTCCACTTGCTCCATTCGAATCCGTGAAAGAGGCCGCGGCAGACCTCGTACTTCCCCAACATGACGGCAACCGCTTCATCCTGATCAAGCGCTGTGCGGCCCGTCCCGCCACTCTCGGTGTAAGTCGCCAGCGCCGCCTTCAGCTCCTGAGCGAGGCCCAAGTAGTCGACTACGAGCCCACCAGGCTTGTCCTTGAACACGCGATTGACTCGCGCAATTGCCTGCATTAATCCGTGTCCACGCATAGGCATATCGACGTACATGGTGTGCAGGCTCGGCGCATCGAAGCCGGTCAGCCACATGTCGCGGACGATCACCAACCGGAACTCGTCCTTCGGATCGCGGAAGCGATTGGCCAAGGCCTCTCGCCTCGGCTTGTTTCGGATGTGCGGCTGCCAGTCCAGCGGGTCCGAAGCCGAGCCAGTCATCACGACCTTGATCGTGCCCCGCTCGTCTTCCTGGCTCTCCCATTTCGGCCGGAGCTTCACAATCTCACGATATAGTTCCACACAGATCCGCCGGCTCATGCAGACGATCATCGCCTTGCCCTCCATCGCCTCGAGCCGCTTTTCGAAGTGCTCCACGATGTCGCGGGCGACCACGGCGAGGCGCTTCTCGGCGCCGACCACGGCCTCGAGCTGCGCCCACTTGGTCTTGAGTTTCTCCTTTCGTTCGACCTCCTCGCCCTCGGTGGCCTCCTCGAATTCCGAGTCGATATTCGGCCGCTCGGCCTCGTTGAGCGCGAGCTTCGCGAGCCGGCTATCGTAATAGATTGGCACGGTGGCGCCGTCCTGTACGGCGCGCTGGATTTCATAGACGCTGATGTAGTCGCCGAACACCGCACGGGTGTTGGCGTCCTGCAACTCAACCGGCGTGCCGGTGAATCCAATGAAAGAGGCATGGGGCAGCGCGTCGCGCATGTGGCGTGCGAACCCGTCGATGAAATCGTACTGGCTGCGGTGGGCCTCGTCGGCGATGACGACGATGTTGCGGCGCTCAGACAGCGTCGCGTGGCGGTCACCCTTATCCTCCGGAAAGAACTTGTGGATGGTTGTGAACACCACGCCGCCCGCCGCCACACTAAGCAGCTCCCGTAGTTGCGTGCGGCTCTCCGCCTGCACTGGGGGCTGGCGTAGCAGGTCCTTGCAGCGCGAGAAAGTGCCGAAAAGCTGATCGTCGAGGTCGTTGCGATCGGTGAGCACTACGATGGTCGGGTTCTCCATCGCGGGCTCGCGGATGATCCGGCCGGCGTAGAAGGCCATCGTCAGGCTCTTACCCGATCCCTGTGTGTGCCAGACCACGCCAACTCGACGGTCGCCCGGTTTACCACCCGCATTCTGGCCGGCCACATAGCGGCCCCGCTCATCCGCCGACTTCTCCCTCTGGAGCGATTCGGTGGCCCTCAGCGTCTCACCGACCGCGACCCGCACTGCGTGGAATTGGTGATAGCCTGCCATCTTCTTGATCAGGCAGCCGCTGCCGTCATCCTCGAAGACGATGAAGTCGCGAATCAGATCGAGGAGGCGGCGCGGCACGAGGAGGCCCTCGATCACCACCTGGAGCTCCGGCAGGTCTGGATCGGCTAAGCCCTCCCCAGTGATGGTACGCCAGGGCTTGAACCACTCGCGTCCAGCCGTCAGCGTTCCCGTTCGTGCCTCCACTCCGTCAGAGATGACCAGAAGCGCATTCGTCGCGAACAAAGCGCCGATCTCCGTCTTGTACGTCTGAAGCTGCTGGAAGGCTGTCCAGAGGGTGGCATTCTCATCCGCCGCGTTCTTAAGCTCCAACACCGCCAGCGGCAGGCCATTGACGAACAGCACTACGTCCGGCCGGCGGGTGCGCTTATTCTCCGTGACGCTGAATTGGTTGACCGAGAGCCAGTCGTTAGCTTCTACGCGGTTGAAGTCTACGACCTGAGCCTGCGCACCGCGGATCTCGCCCTCGGCGGTGCGGTACTCTACCGTCACGCCCTCCACGAGCAGGCGATGCACGGCGCGGTTGTGCGTCACCAACTCCGCGCCCTCCGACCGAGTCAGTCTTCGGAAGGCGTCCTCAATTGCCTCGGCGGGCAGCCCTGGATTGAGCCTCGCGAGCGCATCGCGCAGTCGCCGTGCCAACACCACCTGTCCATAGTCGTCGCGCTCGGCGGCGGGCTCGCCGGGGGCGATCTCTGGACCGTTTTTACCGACCAGCCGATGCTCTCCAGCCAGGCGAGGGCAGCTTCTTCGACCACCGATTCGGTGAACCTGGTCATCGACGGTCTCGATTTGTCTTGCGGACTCGGTACATTCGCTCGGTGAAGCCGCCCTCCTGTTCAAATGCTTTTGCCAGTACTGCGATCTGGCGATCCAGGAGGCTGCAGGCCACCGCAATCAGGACCAGTGCGGCGTTGGCGGCAAGTTCCGGGAAGGTGGACGAAATGGACGATGTGGACTTTGTCGACTGTCCATCCCGTCCACTCGGTCCACTCCGTCCACCTTCACGCTCATGCACCGTCTTGACCCACACCACTACCGCATCGGCGCTCGCCGGCCGCAGCGATACAAGCTCTGTGCGGCGTGGATCGCTTCGCGGCCAGGCAGGGAGAGAGCGCTGGCGAAGGAAATCCTCGTAGTCGAGCTTCAGCTCCTCCAGACTCGCCCGCGCCACGTTCGTGAGCTTCAGTTCCGTCTTCTTGGAGGTTCCTGACGCCTGACTACCCTCCGCAATGTTCTGCACGCCCGAACGCGCGGCCTGCACCATTTGATCGTGGGTCCGGCTGCGCCGGTCGATGTACCGATCGCAAAAGCGAACCGTGACGTCGTATACCAACTGCGCAACCTGAAAACTCTTCAGCTTGCGGTAGCCGCCGTGCTTGGGGATGAGGGGTTCATGCGAAGGCATCACTCACTCTTCTTCACTTGAGCATTTCGGTAACCGTCATTTGCGGCAAGGTACGTCCCATCACGTTGCCAACGCCGGGACCTCGGGCAATTCGTCCCACGTGCGCCCTTGTAACAGCCGGCCGGCCTTCTTCTTGTTAAAGCCGCCCCACTGCTTGAAGAAAAATGGCACGCGGGTTTTCCGGCATTGCGCCTTGATCTCCAGAACCCATTGCTCCTCCATCGGGCGGGCGCCGGGACCCGACTCACCTCCAACGATGACCCAGTCGATACCGCACAAGTCGAGCCCTCGAAGGGGTCCCAGCAGAGGCTCCAGGGATAGAAACTTGATCCCTGCTCCGGTCTTCCTCAGATGATCGATGCGAAAGGCGTAGTCCTGGCTCTCCACGCTGACGCCCATCCATACATTATCCGGCCAGTCGATAGACGGCGACAGTTCCATCAGGCGCTCGGATCGTTTGGTGAGCACCTGGAACCGATGCCAATACGCTCGCCGCATCACGTCGAAGGCACGGTGGATAAATCGCGCAGGGACATCCTTGTGAAACATGTCACTCATGGAATTGACAAAAACCAGCTGGGGCTTCTTCCACGTAAGCGGCAATTCAAGCACGTCTTCGTGCAGGGTCAGCTCAAATCCGTTCACGTAGCGCCTCTGGCCCATGCCCTGGAGCCGCTTCGCCATCCGCTCGGCGTAGCAGTGCGTGCAGCCCGGGCTGATCTTCGTGCAGCCGGTCAGGGGATTCCACGTGGACTCGGTCCATTCGATGGAAGACTGCGACATCAACGCATCTCTTTGAGCAAGTGATTTGCAATTCGTAACCCAATCTCGCTGCCCCGCTCATTGCCTGCGGCGAAGCAAAGGAGGTAGAGCGGGTTGTTCGCCGAGTTTCGCAACACCCCCGGCTCTTTGGCGACTCCGGAGAAGATCTGCCCCAGGCGGTTGTTAAAGTACCGGCCGATGGTCGCCATGGTCGCCTTGACCACCCGATCACTGTCTCCAAACAGCGTCTGCGTATGTTCGACTGCGTAGAATTCATCGTACCACGTTTGCGTGCCGAGCAGCAGATCCAGCCTGCGACGCCACGATTCTGGAATGTCGCCGGATCGAGTAAGCATGCGGTTCACGCCGATGCCGAGGGGAAAGAGCAGCCAAAGATCAATCGCCTCGGTCTTCGCGATAGCCTCGATCGTCGTCCACTCGACCTGCATTCCGTACGGATCGAGGAACAGCACGGCTCTATGCGCACTCCAGTCTTTCGCGCAGATCTCCCGGATGTGATCGTTTGCATCTCCTTCACGAATATCGATGGCGTCCGCGAGCAGCGAAAACTCGTCCTTCAGCCCGGCAAGGCCAGCGCACCGTCCCGGACTCCGCTCGATGAAAATGTACTTGTCGAAGCCAGGCTCCGTCTGCAGCGCGATCCGCGCCGAACCATCCAGGAGCGACGCCGGTTCCGGTCCCGCGAGGTCTGGGAGGAGCAAGTTTTCGGGGGAGAAGACCCTGCTCTCGTCGCTCCGCTCGTCGCGGTAACCGGTCCCCGCGAAGGCGTCTATGTACGCCTTCCGAAATGGCTTCGTCGCGGTGGGCTTGTCTCTAAGCGCGGTGGTGTAACTTCGCAGATATCCGCCGAGTACGTTGAGCTTGCAAGTGGTCCAGTCTCCACCGAACCGAGGCGTAGCACCGCGTTGCTTGGATTTGCGAGCTGTCAAATGGAACCCCAGACAGATCGTTCGGCGTCCTTTACCCGCAGTTCACCAGAGATGAGCCTGGGCAGGAGCGAGTCTCGCAGGGCCGCGAGGGTGTGAGATTCGCGCCGACACTCGAGCGTTCGCGCCAGCAGGTCGTCCGCGGAGTAATCGAACGCCGCGACGATGGATGATGGGGGCACGACTACTGCGAGGTTAAGAATCGAATCGACTTGGGCGCGCTGATGGCTCTTCGAGGTCCCCGTCACGAGCCCCTCGATGTGCTGGCGAAACAAGGGCGAGCGCGCGAGGCAATAGACATAGCTTCGCGCGAATGGAGCCAGCGCGCGGAGCACCAGGAATTCGGTCGAGCAAACCGCTCGCTCGCCCGGTCGTACGTCAACCATCCACACACGTTCTATCTCGGGGTTGAGCTTCGAGAGCAGGATTACCCCAACCGTTACGCGCGACTTTTGGCTCTTGATGCTCTGGCCATACTCGGGCTTCGGACATTGCCCGTCGTCGAACGCCGGGATGCTGAAGTGGTGGAAAAGCTCATTCGGCGACGACAGTGGACTCTCTTGGTCGCGAAACTGCTCCACTACATCGCCGAAACGACCAATGTTCCACCCCATCGGGATCTCCCCAAGTTCCGAGGCCTCGAAGGAATCCGGGAAGAGGGTGGCGAGGGGCTGGGGGAGGCCGGGGTCGCGGCCTTCGGCTTTGGCGCGGACGGGGTCGAAGCCCACGAACCACGACTTGAAGAGCGCCCGCGCCATCGCTTCCAGCGTCTCGTTCATCCGCCG
>JACQTD010000240.1 GCA_016210985.1 Acidobacteriota bacterium | reverse complement strand
CCCTATCGAGCGCAGGAGCAGCGTAGAAACTCGAGCCGCTGCGGTACCGGCCCCACAGGGACCGGCCTATTTGCCCTCCGGGTAAGCCGTGTGAACACGGCTGAGGCTGGGAAGCCGTCCCTGCGGTGGTTAGTGATTCACTTGGCTTCCACTTGTAAAATGTAGAAACTCCAGCGCACGCCGGAAGCGTGCGGTCCCAGGGGGGGTGGATCTGTTTCAAGGGTGCCGATTGATTGACAACTCTTATGTAATGGGATACATAACAGTTGTATTAGATTTATAACAACTAGTCCTTAACCGGCGAGACGGCTGCCGGAGGCGATCCGATCTCCGGATTGTGGACCAACAGTTCGACATGGGTGAGACGGGCCATTCCGTGGATACCTTGTACTATCGGGCGCTCGCGCTTCAGGTCACTTGCCACGCCGTCAATGCACTTACAGACCGCGATCAGGTCCGTGGGAGGATGCGGGAGACTATCGATCGTCTGAGCCTCCAAATTGCCGCGAGCATTGCATTTCTGGGAAGGGATACGAAACTGGTCCAACTTCCGGAGTATTTCCTGACCGGATTCCCGATGGGCGAGACGATCGAGGGCTGGGCATTGAAGGCCGGGATCGAGATGAACGGCCCGGAATACGAAGCGCTCGGGCGGATAGCCCAGGACAACCGGATCTTCCTCTCCGGGAACGCCTACGAACTCGATTCTCATTTTCCGGGCCTCTATTTCCAAACCTGCTTCGTTATCGATCCTGGCGGCCGGGTTGTGCTCCGCTACCGGCGGTTGAACTCGATGTTTGCGCCGACCCCGCACGATGTATGGACCCGGTACCTGGAAGTTTACGGTCTTGAAGGCGTCTTTCCGGTGGCCAGGACGGAGATCGGGAATCTGGGCGCCGTGGCCTCCGATGAGATCCTTTTTCCTGAGATCGCCCGATGCATGGCCATGCGCGGCGCCGAAGTCCTGCTTCATCCCTCGTCGGAAATCTTCGGACGCGAACGGAGCGCGAAGGAGATATGCAAACTCGCCCGTGCGGTCGAGAATCAGGTCTATGTCATATCGGCCAACTCCGCCGGTATCCTGGGGACCTCGATTCCGGTGGCTTCGGTCGACGGCGGCTCGAAGATCGTTGATTACCGCGGACTGGTGCTGGCGGAAGCGGGCGCCGGCGAGAGCATAGCCGCCTATGCCGACCTTGACCTGCCGGCGCTGCGCCGCAGCCGCCGGCGGCCGGGGATGGCCAATCTGCTTTCCCGGCAGCGTTACGAGTTGTATGCCGACAGCTATCGCGGGAGCAGCTTCTACCCTCCCGACTCGATGCTCCAGGCTGTCCCCTCGCGCGATCACTTCCTGGCGATGCAACGGCGGACGATTGCGCGGCTTGAAGAACTCGATCTGATCTAGACGGAGCAACCGGCGATGACTCCCGAACAGCGTAACAAACCCGCCCTTTTCTACGGTTGGTTTGTAGTCGGCGTCTCGGTGCTGATCGTGATCATCACCAATGGGCTGACGATCGGAGGCATACCGGTCTTCTACAAATCGCTGATCGATGAATTCCAGTGGAATCGCACGATTATTGCCACGGCCGGCGCCGTGACGCTGCTCGGCGCCGGACTTCTGGTTCCGGTCGTGGGCATTTACCTCGACCACTTCGGCGCGAAGCCCTTCATGATCGCGGGAACGCTGGTGCTGGGCGCGGCGATGCTCCTCTACTCGCGGGTTTCCTCGCCATTGCAGATGTATGGCGCGCATTTCCTGTTCGCCTGCAGCCTGGCGCTCGCCGGTGTCGTGACCAACATCCTGCTGGTCTCGAACTGGTTCGTTCGCCGGCGCGGCACCGCGGTCGGGGCGGTGATTACCGGAACGAGCTTTGGCGGTGTTTTGTTGCCGCCGGCGGCGACCTGGCTGATCGGTCAGTTCGGGTGGCGGATGTCGATGGTGATCCTCAGCAGCCTCGTCTGGTTCCTGTTGCTTCCCCTGGTCGTCTTTCTGGTGAAGAATCACCCACGGGACCAGGGTCTCCACCCCGACGGCGAAGCCGTCGATGCCGGTGACGTGAGCACGCGGGCGGCCGGTCCTCCGCCGGGATTGACGGCGGGGCAGGCGCTTTCGACCGGCACATTCTGGAGCTTGTTGCTTGGCTCGGCGTTGAGCTTCTACGTTATTTTTTCGATCAGTCAGCAGTTCATACTCCACCTGCAGTCACCGCAGGTCGGGTTGACCAAGTCGCAGGCGGCGCTGGCGCAGAGTGCGCTCTTCTTGTGCAGCGTCGGGGGTAAGTTCTTCTTCGGCTACCTCAGCGATCGGTGGGCCAAGAAGCACGTGAATCTGCTCTGCTGTACCGTCATGTTCATGGGCTCACTCTTCCTTCTCAACTTGAACACGATCACGGCATATCCCTTCTGTGTCTTGTTCGGGCTCGGTTTCGGCGGGACCTACGTCACCATCCAGCTCATGGTCGCGGAGTGTTTCGGGATTCGTGCGCTGGGCAGGATCCTCGGTATTGTCACCCTTGCGGAGACGATCGGGGCGGCGGCCGGAAACATTCTCACCGGGAGTCTCTTCGACCGCACGGGAAGCTACGAGCTCTCGTTCCGGCTGATCGTGGCCTGCGCCCTCGCCGCGCTGGTGATGATGGCGATGCTCAAGCCACGCGTTCAGGTGATTGCCCCGGAGCGCCCGGTGGAGGCCTGAGCCTGAGCCGGGTTATCCATGAAACTGGTGGGAAGAATGAATCGGGCCGCAAAACTCGAGTTGGGAGTCCGCAATCCACGCAACGGGGAAGTCGATTACTTCATCTCCCCTCCGGGAGCCGACCAGGTTTTGGAGCAGTGCGGACACATGCGGGAAGCGCAGGTAGCCTGGCGTTCGGCCGGTCTCGGTCACCGGATTGAGGTCCTGCAAGCATGGGGGAAGTCCCTCGATGCGCACCGCAGCCGCATCCTGGAGTCGTTGGCGGCAGATACGGGCAGGATGCGGGAGTCGGCAATGGAGATCGACGCCGTCGTTTCTTCCATCGAACGGTGGTGTCGATGGGCTCCCGAACTCCTGGCAGAGCCGCCGGAGCGGACCGCAGCCGTCCCATTCGTTCATCTCCGGGGGGCATCGGTGCCTTATCCGCTGGTCGGGGTCATCAGTCCCTGGAATTTTCCCCTCTTACTCTCCCTGATCGATGCTATACCGGCCCTGCTTGCGGGGTGTGCGGTCCTGGTGAAACCGAGCGAGGTGGCGCCGCGCTTCATGCGGCCGCTCCGGCAGGCTACCGCCGCCCTGCCGGTGTTGTCCAAAGTGCTGGTGTTTGTGGAGGGCGCGGGTGAGACCGGGGCTCAGATAGTCAATTACGTGGACCTGGTCTGTTTCACCGGCAGCGTGGAAACGGGAAGGGAAGTGGCCAACGCGGCGGCGGCTCGTCTGATTCCGGCATTTCTGGAACTTGGCGGGAAAGACGCGGCGATCGTGCTTGCCGACGCGAATCTGGAACTCAGCACCGCTGCGATCCTTTGGGCATCAGTGGTAAACGCGGGCCAGTCCTGCCTCTCCATCGAGCGTGTTTACGCTGCGGCGCCCATCTACGACGATTTCGTACGGATGCTGGTCGAGCGCGCCAGGAGTCTGAGGTTGGCGCTTCCGGACTTTGAGAGTGGCGAAATCGGCCCGATCATCAACGAACATCAGGCGGAGATCATCGATTCGCAGCTCCGGGACGCCATCGCCAGGGGCGCGACGGTCCGCTGCGGCGGCATGATCGAGGTTCATGGCGGTGGGCTTTGGTGCCGTCCCACCGTACTGACCGGGGTCGATCACACGATGAAGATCATGACAGCGGAGACCTTCGGCCCGGTCATTCCCGTGATGTCGTTTGAGACGGTTGAGGAGGCCATCCGCCTGGCCAATGACACGATTTACGGCCTCAGCGCCGCCATTTTCGCGGCAGATGAGCGAGAGGCCCTCGCGCTGGCTCCCCGAATCGAGGCCGGCGCGGTCAGCATCAACGACGCCGGACTCACGGCCGTGATTCATGACGCCGAGAAGCAAGCCTTCAAGTTCTCAGGCCTCGGCGGATCACGCATGGGATCGGCGTCGATCCGCAGGTTTGTGCGCAGACAGGCGCACCTGATCAAGAAGGTTGAGGCTACCGACCCGTGGTGGTTTGGCCGCTGAGCGGCGGGGTATGGATTCGGAGTCCAGGCTCTCGAGTTTTGCCGGCGGGTGGACGGGTGACCCGCCCCAATCGATTGCGATGTAATCTGAGGAGAGGCGCTCGCTTATGTCAATTCGCGATGAAATGCCCGTGCTCGCCCGTCACGAGGGCGACTGGGTCGGCACCTACCTTTACGTTGACAACGACGGCAACGTACTCGATAAACACGCTTCGCACCTCTCATGCCAATTTACTTCCGATCCTGCCCGGCCTTACTACCAGATCAATCGCTACACGTGGGCGGATGGCCGGGAAGAGGAACACCGCTTCCCGGCTGCCTATCACGACCGCCAGATCTGGTTCGATACCGATCGGATCCAGGGTCATTCCTGGGAAGTGGACGGGAGCACGCTGGTGCTGACCTGGGTCTACAAGCGTGAGCCGGACCAGGTTCTTTACGAGATGATACAGATCAGCCCTTGCGGCCGGCATCGGGCTCGTACCTGGCACTGGTTCAAGAATGGCGAAATCGTCAAACGCACCCTGATCAAGGAGACCAAGCTCAAGTAGTCGGTCGGACCACGATGTTTGGAGATCTGGAACATTTCGGTGACCTGCTGCGGCGGAATGCCCGGTGGCGCGGGTCGGAGACAGGAATTGTTTATGGCGAGACGCGTTTGACCTGGCGACAGCTCAATGCCCGGGCAAATCGATTCGCCCGGGCGATTCGGCTCCGCGGGGTGCGACAACACGATCGTGTCGCCGTCCTGAGCCGGAACTGCCACGAGTACGTGGAGGTTCTGTTCGGTCTCGCGAAAATCGGAGTCGTTGCGGTACCGATCAACTACCGGCTGGCGGATCCGGAAGTGGAGTTCATTTGCAGGGATTCCGGAGCGGTGGCTTTGATCGCCGATGCGGACCACCTTTCGACAGCCGCTGGAGTGGCGTCGCGAGTCCCGACCGTCCGTCAACTGATCGCGTTCGGTGATCACGGAGCCGAAGCCGAGACGAGTTACGATGCACTGGTCCGGGCGTCCGACGAGGGCGAGCCCGTCGCGGAACGACCGATCGCCCCCGATGACTTGCTACTGTTCCTCTATACGAGCGGAACTACCGGCTTTCCTAAGGGGGTAATGTATACGCATCGGGGGACGCTGGTGGGCATGCTGGTGCATGTGCTCGCGATCGGCAGCCATGCGGATCACCGCGTCATGCTGCCCGCGCCGTTGTATTCGGCCGCGGGCATGGCCGGCATCTTCTGCGGGGTCTATGTCGGAAGCCACATCGTCCTGATCAACTTCGATCCGCAGCTTGCTCTTGAGACGATCGAGCGGGAGCGGATCACCTTCACCAACTTCGTCCCGACAACCATCCAGATGCTGACCACGCTCGAGAACGTGGAGCGGTACGACCTCTCGAGTATGAAGGTCCTGCTCTATGGCGGCGCGCCCATGCCTGAACCGGTGCTCAGGCGCGCCGCCGGG
>JACQTD010000021.1 GCA_016210985.1 Acidobacteriota bacterium | reverse complement strand
TGAGGAGATGGCGCGGGGTCTAAGGGAGGGAGGAGTCACCGCATTGGCTGGCGTGCCCCGGCTCTTCTATCTTATTCACAAGCGAATCTTCGATGGCTTAACTCAGCGACCGCTTCCCGTGCGCAAGCTGTTTGCGGCGACGATGAGTTTCAATGGCTGGCTCCGTGATGCCTTAGGGCTGAATGCCGGCCGATTCCTGTTCAGGCGTGTCCACGAGGCCTTGGGTGGAGTATTGCGGCTCATGGTCTCCGGCGGGGCGAGCTTCGACACGCGCGTCGCGCGCGACTTCCACCGCCTGGGATTCACGCTGCTTCAGGGATACGGCTTGACGGAGACCTCAGGCGCCGCCACGGTGACCCGGATGGGAGAGTACAAGCCTGGATCGGTCGGCAGGCCGCTGCCAGGCATTCAGATCCGGATCGATCGGCCGGATGTGGATGGCGTGGGTGAAGTCCTCATACGCGGCGCGAATGTAACGCCAGGGTACTATGGCAATCCCGAAGCCACCGTGGAGGCCTTTACGAGTGACGGGTGGTTCCGAACGGGCGACCTGGGCCGCGTTGACCGCCAGGGCAATCTCTCCATCACCGGACGTCGGAAGGATCTCATCGTTCTTCCCTCGGGGGTGAGTATCTATCCCGAGGATGTCGAGGCGCACTACGAGCGTTCCCGACTCATCAGCGAGATCTGCGTCCTCGGACGCCCGGATGTCGAAGGCGGCTTCACGGGCGCTGAGAAATTGTGCGGTGTGGTCGTGCCGGACTTCGACTTCCTCAAGGCGAACCGCATCGCCAGCGTTCGTGAAGCCATCCGGTATGAACTGGACAACCTGGGCCGCACTTTGCCGGACCACGAGCGCATCCGGGATTACATCCTTCGCAGCGAACCCCTTCCGCGCACGACCACGGGCAAGGTCCGCCGGTTTGAAGTGCGGGAGCAGTTGGAACAGGAATCGTTTGGCGCGCGCCGCCGGGGAGGGGAGAAGTGGGCGCTTTTCACCCCGGAAGCCCGAGAGATCATGGATTCCCCTGCCGGGTCGGTCGTGGCGGCGGCCATTCGTGAACAGGTACCCGATGTTTTCGTGATTCACCCCGACATGATCCTGGAGTTGGACTTGGGTCTCGATTCGCTCGCCCGCGCCGAATGCGTGGTGAGGATCGAGCGCGGGCTCGGGGTCGACCTGGAGCCCGAAGCGGAGGCGTCCGCGCACACGGTGCGCGAGTTCATCGAGTGGGTGGAAGCCACCGCGGGCAGCGGCGTTCGGGCGTTGACGGGGCCTGCGTGGCCGCGTCCGGGGCTGGCGGCGACGCCACTCCGCAGCAGGATTTCCGGCTGTTCCCCCTGGCGGGAGCTGCTTGCCGATTCCGTGATCGATGTGCCCGAGATAACGCGTATGCTGAAGCGAAAATGGTTGGGTGCCCTGGCCGTCTATCTCGTGCTGCGCCTGGTTCGCCTGGCCGCCTGGGCGTTTCTCAGGCTGGAAGTGCGGGGGCTCGATGTCCTGAGCCGCGTGGAACGGCCGTTCCTGATCTGTGCGAACCATCAAAGTTATATCGATCCGATCATCCTTTGCTCGACTTACCCGTTTCGCATCCTCCGGCATGTCTTCCACATGGGAGCCAGCGAGTATTTTGGCGGCTTCTTTTCGGCTGCGCTGGCCCATTGGATCAATATTGTCCCAGTGGACCCGGACACGCATTTGATCCGTGCCCTGCGGGCGGGAGCCGCCGGGTTACGCGCCGGCAAGATTCTCCACATCTACCCGGAAGGCCAACGATCGTTCGACGGCACGCTCCAGGAGTTCAGGCGGGGAGCCGCCATTCTGGCCACCGAGCTCGAGGTACCTATCGTGCCGGTGGCGTTGGACGGGCTCTATCGGGTCTGGCCCCGGGGATCGCGACGGATGCGCCTGGCGAAAGTCAGGATCCATTTCGGTGGGCCTGTCCGGATGCAGGCGGAAGCGGATGCCGGAGCTTTGGCTGAGACACGCTACGCCTTCCTGGCGGCGTTGGTACAGGAGAGAGTGCAAGAGATGCTCGACGAAATGCACTGAAGTTGACGGAGGGGGTCATCGGATGAGAGGGCCTCCTCCTCGAGGCCCCTGTGTTTCCAAGGTGAAGTCGAATGGTAATCAACCCGCTGAATTCCAATGGCATAGTGCAGACACGTTATTGGCACCGACTCGACGACGGTCGAATCCAGTGCGACCTGTGTCCGCGGCTCTGCAAGCTCCATGAGGGGCAGCGGGGAATGTGTTTTGTGCGCGCCCGGCAGAAGGACCGGGTGGTGCTGACGACCTACGGGCGTTCCAGCGGCTTTTGCGTCGATCCCATTGAGAAAAAGCCCTTGAATCACTTTCTGCCCGGGACCGCCGCGCTCTCATTCGGCACGGCCGGCTGCAATCTGGCATGCCGGTTTTGCCAGAACTGGAGCATCAGCAAGTCCGGGCAGGTGCAGACGCTTGCGGAGAAGGCCTCGCCGGAGCAGATCGCGCACGCGGCCCACGCGCTTGGCTGCCGGAGCGTGGCATTCACGTATAACGATCCCGTGATATTTCTTGAGTATGCCGTGGATGTAGCCCAGGCTTGTCACGCGCTCGGAATCAGGACCGTGGCCGTAACCGCCGGCTACATTTGCGAAGCGCCCAGGGAGGATTTCTTTCGTCCCATGGACGCGGCGAACGTAGACCTCAAGGGGTTTTCCGAGCGGTTCTACCGGCGGATCTGTTCCGGACATCTCCAGCCGGTGCTCGATACCCTCGTCTACTTGAAGCGCAAGAGTGAGGTCTGGTTCGAAATCACCACGCTGCTGATCCCAGGGGAGAATGACTCGGATGCGGAGTTGCAGAAGATGACCGGATGGATCGTTGATCAATTGGGACCTGACGTTCCCCTCCACTTTACGGCCTTTCATCCGGATTGGCGGATGCTGGACACGCCGCCGACCCCCTTTAACACGCTCACCCGCGCGCGCCGGATTGCGATAGGGAATGGGGTCCATTACGCGTACGCAGGCAACGTACAGGATTTCAACGTCTGCAGCACGTATTGCCATCATTGCGGGAAGCTACTCATCGGCCGAGAAGGTTACGACCTGAAGGATTGGCATTTGATTGCCGGAGGCCGCTGCGCTTTCTGCGCTTCCCGCTGTGCGGGCGTTTTCGAGGATCTACCCGGTTCATGGGGGTCGAGATGCGTGCCGCTTCGCCCCCGGAACTTCCCGAGGCGAATCGAGCCCACCGTTTGACGCTCCGCGCGTCGCGGGAAGGTCCAACTCGAATTGATCGGACGGGGCCGCTGTCCGTTGCTACAGGGGGCTTCGAGGCAATGGCAGCACATGACGGACAACGGCCTCACGCTCAGACCCCGCTCACCGGGCGGGGACCGGGACATGACGTCGGGCTGGCATGATCCTATGGGGCACCGGCCGGAGTTGATGCCTCCGGCTCAGGAGTGGAGTGCTCTCGTCTCGAACTGCAATGATACGCCCCGAACTCATCCCAGTGCGCACGATCACGCCGCCAGGGACTGTCCAGCACCAGATCCTCGCGCTCGCGGCGGAACTTTTCGGCGATATGGCAATTCCAGCAGACGGGCTGGTGGGTGGACATCACTTGATAGACTCTCTCCGGAGCAATCTCGTGCCATTCGAGCGTCACCCTCTCCGGACTCATCAGTGCGGGTCTGTGTTCCATCCAGTCCATAGCGCCCAGCACTCTCGCGCAGTAGGCGCACGATTTCCCCTGGTACCACTTAGCGAGAATATTTCGCAGGAGGCAGGCTTCAGGCGCGGACGCGATCTGTTTAAGGCAATCCTGGCCGCAGCCGGCCATCTCGGGCCAGCGTGAACAATCACGGAGTCGCAGTTCCGGTCTTCCGGTGATGGCTGTGATCGCCGCTAGCCTGGTGTCCACGGCAACGGCGACGAAGCTCTTGTCATCCGGACAGGTGACGACACGCGTACCCCTATACTTGAAGTAGGCGCGGCCGCTTAGGCGAAGAATCAAGTAGAGCGCACACAGGCTGACGATGATCTGGAATTCTGTACTCATGTGCCCCCCTTTCGAGACAGAGTTGCGTCATCGCATAGGTCCCAGGAAAAATTCAGGCAATAATTGTTCCCATCGTTAGCGACCGGAATCGGCCAGGATGGAGAGCGCGATGATCGTCGAGGCTCGGCTTCAAACCAGAACCAGACTGCTCGGACTGCTCCCCCTCACTCTTTTCATTCTCCATTTTCTCTATTACGCCCGATACGGTGGGCTAAGCTATATCTGTTGGGTCTGCAACCTGGGGAACCTGCTGTTGGCGGTCGGCCTGCTATTTGGACGGCCTGAACTGATCAGAGTAGCTGTTTTCTGGCTGATCCCCGGTCTTCCGCTTTGGCTTTGGTTTACCGTGCTGCAAGGCGGATGGCTTCTTACTTCTGCGCTTTCCCACATTGGGGGCTTGATCACGGGCCTGCTGGCGCTGAAACAGGTGGGCGCCGGGAAGCGAACATGGATATTTGCTCTCGGTTGGTTCCTGCTGCTGCAACTACTCAGCAGGAGCCTCACGCCTCCCGAACTTAACGTCAATATTGCGCACGAGGTCTATCCCGGCTGGGAGGACAATTTTGCCGGGTACTGGACATTTTGGCTCGCTTCGACCGGGCTCGCCACCGTCGGGTGTTGGGCACTGGGGATCGTCTTATGGTCGATTTTTCCGCCACCACCGGCTCAACCAGTCTCACGGGCTCGGCCGCACTGTGGTTAAGTGTGCGTCAAATCCCCCTTTCACTGCGCGAAATCACCAGTCCGGTTGCGCACTTTTTACTTGAATCGTCCGTGGAAGCGTTAGAAGTCCCCCGCCGGACTCGAGCCGGCAGTCGGCACGCGGGTTGCTCGTCCAGAGGTGAGGAGGGACCAACATGGAACTCCCTGTTCAGATCACCTTCCGGAACATGAGCCCTTCCGACGCGGTAACCGCTCGCATTCGGGAGGAGGTTGCCAAACTGGAGACCTTTTGTGAGTCGATCATGGCCTGTCGCGTAGTGGTTGAGATTCCCCATCGCCGATTCTATCGTGGGAAGCTCTTCCACATACGGATAGATCTCACGGTCCCGGGCGAAGAACTTGTCGTTAATCACCAACCCAGTCTGCATACCCTGATGCAGAGCACGGAGATCGCGCGACAATCAAAGGACATGGAAGTCTCGGCTCCTTGTCGGGACGTCTATGTGTCGATTCGAGATGCATTCGACGCCGCGCGACGAAAGCTTCAAGCCTGTGTGGGCCGCCGCCGAAGGATGACGAAGGCGCAGGCCGCGAAATTACTGACGAGTCGATGAAGGCCGAAGATGGAGGGATTGAGGTCATGCTGCGAGCAGAGAGAGATGCTGATCTGATGTTTTCCAACCTGTCCAGGCCGAGCGCGGAACAGACCGAGAGCCAACCCCATGGACTGCACTGTGGCATGTGCGGCGGGCTTTTCTACGTGGACGATGAGACGATCGGAAGGGTGAGGTCGGCGATCGAACGGGGCCTCTCCGAGAATCCGTTCTGTTGCGAGGATTGCGAGGCGGCTTACGAGGACGAAGAGCAGGAGCACTGAGCCTCGCGGCGGGAATTGGACCATCAAGACACAGCGTTGTTGAAGGCTGAAGGTGCGGGTAGGTTTAAGCGTCGCAGGCGCGGAGGTATCGACGCCGCTCCGGATATAGCGACTTGTGTAATCCGGAGCCTTCTCATGGGAGAAACGCCCTTAAAGCCTCAAAGACCCTGAGTTATGATGTCGCGTCCCGGGAGCCGGTGATTAATCGCTGAAGGAGTGACCCATGACGGCGCAGGAGCAGAGCTTCTTCAATAATGTTATCCGTTGCTTTGACGAGGCGGCTGAGCTCACATCCTATCCAAAGGGATTACTGGATCAGATCAAGAGCTGCAACAGCGTCTATCGTTTTGATTTCCCTCTGCGTCACGACGATGGAGGGGTGGAAGTGATTCATGCCTGGCGGGTTGAACACAGCCACCACAAGCTACCCGTTAAGGGCGGCATCCGGTATAGCCCGGAGGTCGATGAAGACGAGGTGAAAGCGCTTGCGGCCCTGATGACGTTCAAGTGCGCCATCGTCGATGTTCCGTTCGGCGGCGCCAAAGGGGCCATTAGAATAGACCCGCGTAAGTACAGCGAGGAGCAACTCGAAAGGATCACCCGGCGCTACACCCATGAACTGGCCAGGAAGAATTTCATAGGACCCGGTCTCGATGTTCCTGCACCGGACTATGGAACCGGGGAGCGGGAGATGTCGTGGATTCTGGACACCTACATCGCCCTGAATCCCGGACAGATCGACGCGGCGGCTTGCGTGACGGGCAAGCCGGTGAGCCTTGGGGGAGTTCACGGACGAAAGGAGGCGACCGGAAAAGGGCTCTACTTCGCGCTTCGCGAGGCCTGTTCGCAATCCGAGCAGATGAAGGGCCTGGGGCTATCCTCAGGGTTGGAGGGCAAACGGATTGTCGTGCAGGGCTTGGGCAATGTCGGGTACCACACGGCCCTGTTTTGCCGGGAAGGCGGCGCCGTGATCATCGCCATCGCGGAGCGCGAGGGCGCGATCATGAATCCGAAGGGACTTGATGTCGATCGCGTTCAGGCCCACCGGAAGGAGACCGGATCGATCCTCGATTTTCCGGGCGCCGTCAACATATCGCACTCGGCGGCAGCGCTTGAATTGGATTGCGACGTGTTGATCCCGGCGGCCCTCGAGCTTCAGATCACGAAACGAAACGCCAGCCGCATCCACGCCAGGATTGTACTGGAAGCTGCCAATGGGCCGACCAGCCCCGAGGCCGGAGCAATCCTGGGAGACCGGGGGATCCTCGTCATCCCGGACATTTACGCCAATGCCGGCGGTGTAACGGTCTCCTACTTCGAATGGTTGAAAAGCCTCGCTCATGTCCGCTTCGGCCGGTTGGGGAAGCGGTATGAAGAGGCGATGAAGCGTCAGATGCTCTGGGCCATCGAAGCCGGAACCGGGAAACAGCTCTCGGATGACTATCGCGCCCGGCTCATTCGAGGCGCGGAGGAACTCGATCTGGTTAACTCCGGCCTGGAAGAAACGATGGTGGTAGCTTACCAACAGATGCAAGACACACTTCACCGCAACCCGAGAACCAAGAATCTCAGGAATGCCGCTTTTCTGAATGCGATCGAGAAGATCGCCGATGCCTACCAGGAGTTGGGCATTTTCCCTTAGCTCTGGCCGACTTAGTTCACCTGAACCTACAATATGAGAATCACCAATCCTAGATCGAAACCGTAAAGGAAGATATACAGGATGCCTCCGAGGACGTAGGCCAGCGACAGACTCTCTGCTGTGGCGCCTTCCGGGTTCGTCAGGGCGACGGTGATGAAGCCAAGTTTCGGCAGGACCTGGGCGCCGAAAAGGCAAACGACCGAGCTAAGCATGGCAAGCGCCGCGAGCGTCTTCTTCATGGTTGTCTCCTGGAATCTGGACTTTGTACCAACCGACCGCGGCATAGTGCCAGAACCTCCCCGGAAAAAGCAACTTCTCAGAGCACCATCGAAGTCAGTGATCGGATGGTCCTGGTGGAGGAGCAGGGAAGGGCACGGATTAAGAACACCCGAACCCTCCCGCTCGCCCGTGGGTCAAGCGCATGTATGACTGCCAGGGCGATTTCCACGCGGTCCTTGGCGGCTTCGTGCTTCGGGATGCCGACATCCCCACCACGAATGGAGGTGATCGCACGAATCACACCGCCCAAGGTCCGCTCACTTCCACGGGTGGCATTGGCAAATATCGCGCCGTAGCAATCCGACGCCACAACTGCAACACAAGAGCACGACAACCTTGCGACCGGAAACCCGCCTAAGTTACTCCTCAGCGAGGTGACTTGGCCGTGGAGCGACGCCTCGGTCTCCCAGCGACAGGCCTCTGTCGACCTACCCATTAAGTGCTTGAAGCAGAAGTAAAAGACTCTGCCTGGGTACGTTCGTGATCCGGTGGCGGAAAGGGAGTGAGAGCTCCCGGAGCAAGCCATTCCGATCGCGACGTATAGGCCTGCCACTAGGGATATTTCTTGGAGGCGGGTCGGGCTCGACCCGGGGAACCTCAGATCATTCACTCTGCGCCGTCCGGGTGGATTCTCGCACCCTGATCCCCCAAAGTGGCTCAATACACCGAGCTCTCCACGCTGGCTGACGCACTTTCCATTGAACGCTCAATCACTTACGCACCAGCATCCAGGTTGCTCATCCGCGGAATGGATCTTGCGCATGAATGCAGTAAGGGTCAGTCACGGCATTCTGCTTGTAACCGACCCTGGGTGCGCGCGGTAGGGGTTTAAGCCCGCCCAGGAATGGCGCAAGGGGAAGTGTTTAACTGTGTCCGAGTCCGGTGACAGGTTGGCAAGTGATATTAAATCTCCAGGGCCTGGGCACAACACGTTAATAACGATGAGGATCTGGTCAGGCTGGTGGCCGAGCGTTCGGCCGGCACCATCGACTGGCTGACCAGCATGGGGAACAAGTGGACGGATCCGCCGCGCGTGTCAGGTGCGGAAGCGCTGCCTGAATACACCGCGGTCACGCCCACGAAAGCGCGCGGGCATTACACCACCGGAGGAGGCGCGACCTTGTTCAAGACGCTGGCCGACGCCGCAACGGCCAGAAGTATCTCTATTCTGTATGAAACTCCGGCGACGGAGCTGATCGCCGACACCGAGCGTATCGTGCTCGGGGTCAAGGCTGTTCAGATGGGCGTTCCGGTGTTCATCCACGCCCGCAACGGCGTGGTCGTCGCCACCGGCGGCTTCAACGACAACAAGGAGCTGATGAGGGCGTACAGCCCGGTCCAAGGTTTCAAAGCGGTCTCCAAGGGTGTGCCCGGCCTGACCGGCGACGGAATCCGAATGGCGCAGGCATTGGGCGCCGACGTCCGTGGCATGACGGAGATTGTAGCGGCCCCCTCCGTGAGGCTACCCGGCGCGCCGGGGTTTCGCCTCTCGACCGCGAGCATCCTGGTGAACGAGCGCGGTCGGAGGTTTTGCAGTGAGACCGTTCACTACGACGTGGTCGCGCATGCGATCTCGAGAAACCGGTTCGTCTATGCCATCTTCGATGAAGAGCAGAAGGCGAAGGGCGGGAATACCGTCTGCTCGGCGTTCTCCCGGGACCTGGTTAGTGAGATAAATGACGGATTGGTCGTCGTGGCCCCAACGCTCGCGGAACTGGCCACGACGCTGCATTTGGAATCGGCCGCCAAGCTGGAGGACACGGTCAATGAATGGAACGTCTGTGTCGATGTGAAAGCGGATCCTGAGTTCGGCAGGGCCACGGGATTCGGCTATGTCCGTATGCCTCCCTTCTACGCGGTCGAGGTTACCGGTGGAATGTATGACACCAACGGTGGTTTGAAGATTAATTCCAAGACGCAGGTGCTGGACGTGTCGGGCGCGCCGATCGCGAGGCTGTATGCGGCCAGTCCTGGTTCAACCGGAGGTGTCATCGGGGCCATTTATCCCGGCAGCGGTTCCGCGGTGCAGGTCTGTCTCTGCCTCGGCAGGATCGCCGGAAAGAACGCCGCGACGGAGACCGCCTTGGTGTAAAGATCCTTTCAGCCACGCCGGGCCGTTACCGGACGAATCTGCGGCAAGGGTGAATGGTTGCAGGCGAACGTGCACTCCAGCTTCATACGTTGATTGAGGCGCGGGACGCTTGTCCGCCTGCGACTCTCGGCTTTGAATGACCGCCAGATAAGCCGGCATTCTTCCACTGCTCCAATGTCATATGAATACCCTGGGCCTCAGACAGTGGGTCGCAAAGTTATTGGCCAGGCGGCAAGGGGCGGTCCCTGACCGCCCGCTGGAGTTTCTACATTTTGCACCCGGCTGCAAGCCGCGGTTTGAACCGCCAGCCTTATAGGTGCTCTGTCACTTCAGGCTGGTGAAGGAGGCTGTCATCGTCTGGTTTGGGACTGCTGCGCGCGTGAACCCGATGGTCCGCGGCCTGAAGGGCCAGAATATGAAAGCCCAGGGCAAAGCGAAGCGGCGCCCTGGGATGAGTGAAGAAAGGTGATCTAGCCCTGAAAGGGCGCAATAGGGATCGAGGTGATCATCTGACCCTTCATTCAGTTCAGTTGATGGCCCGCTCGATTCTCGCTCACTTTTATTCCGCCCCTACAGGGCTCGTCCGGTACTCGTTCGTAACCCAGGGCGCCGCTTCGCTCTGCCCTATTATATTTTGGCCCTTCAGGCCGAAGCGCACGATGCCGAAAAGCTGAGGCAGGCACAGGCAGGGAATTCCTACGGGCTATGTAGCACGGCCCGCGGGGTGCAAAATGTAGAAACTCCAGTGGCCGGCTCCGAAGGGCCGACCTACATTCAATGGCCGCTCCGCAGCCTTGTCCCCACTGAGGCTGTCTAGGATCCGCTTTCGGCTGCGGGCGGAGCGTCGCCGCCCTCGCCGCGGGCAATCGTCTTCACGTTCAGCGTGACTTCGCGGTGCAGCTTGACCTGGACGTCGTACTCTCCGGGCTCCTTGATGGGGCTGGACAGGTGGATCTTCCTTCGCTCCACTTCATAGCCCTTGGCCTTCAAGGCTTCAGCGATGTCGAGCGTGGTCACGGACCCGTAGAAGACGCCTTGTTCTCCAAGTTTTCTCTCGAATTCCAGGGTCACGGTACGGAGCCGATCCGCGAGCTGAGACGCCTGATCCCTTTCCCGGGCTTCCCGTCGGGAGAGGGCCTCACGCTGCTGTTCGATCATCTTGGCGTTCGCCGCGGTGGCGATGACGGCCAGCTTGCGAGGCAGAAGGAAATTGCGCGCGTAGCCTGACTTGACGCGAACGATCTGGCCGCGATAGCCGAGATGCTCGATATCTTCCCTGAGCAGTATTTCGACATGGGGCATGGTCTTCTCTCCCTATTCCGCCACGTATGGCAGCAGCGCGATCGCTCGAGCGCGTTTGATGGCCTGGCCCAGCATCCGCTGATGCGGTGTACAGACTCCGGAGAGGCGGCGCGGCAAAATCTTCCCGCGCTCGGGTACGAAGCCTATCAGCAGGTCGGCGTTTTTGTAGTCGATATGATCCACCTTCTCCTTGCAGAACCGGCACTCTCTCCGGCGGCGGAGGCGCTGGGGCCCGGAAGGCCGGCTCTCCCCACTCATCGAATCGTCCGGGGCATTCCTGGATGATCGCATGTTTCTCATTTCTTTCCCTTCTCCTATTCTCGTTCTTCGCCGGCGCCGCTCGCGGGCAACTCGGACTGGGCAGTGGCATGCGCACCGCTGGCGGCGGCGCGCTTCGCGATGCGCTGGTTGCGCTCGGCGGCCATCCGCTCGGCGCGCTGATAGTCCTCATCGACGCGGACGGTCAGGTAGCGCAGGATCGCATCGGAGACGCGCAACCGGCGCTCCACCTCGGCGATCTCCCCGCCCTTCGCCCGCAGCGTGGCCATCACGTAGAACCCCTCACGCTCGTGCTTGATCTCGTAAGCAAGACGCCGTCGGCCGAGCTTCTCGAATTTCTCGATCTCGATGCCCGCCTGTTTGATGTATCCCTGGATCTGGTCCAGAAGGGTGTTGAAATCGGTTTCGGGGATATGGGGTGAAGCGATAAAGGTCAATTCGTATTGCCGCAATGCCGTTTCCTCCTTTTGGATGTGAAGCCCGGCTTCGTGGACGGCCCGCTGGCCAAGGGCCGGTCCGGATGTTCCGAGCAAGGAGCCTTCTTAAGTTACGCTAAGGCTGAATGGTCGACAAGATCTTTCGGTCGTGTTTGCTCCTCATGCCTCAATTGTGCCGGCTCATGGCTCCGTCGATCCCTTTGAAGACCGCCGACTTCACGGCATCTCCCGCGCGAACCAGGATCTCGCCCAATTCCTCACGCTCGGCTTTGTTAAAAGGAGAGAGCACGAAGCGGGCCATATCCGAAATCGTGCGATCGGTCGGGCAAACGCCGATACGTACGCGTGGAAAATGGATGTCGCCGAGATGCTCGATAATCGATCGCAATCCATTGTGACCGCCATGCGTCCCCTTTCGGCGCACGCGGATCTTCCCGAACGGCAAGGCGGTGTCATCGGAGATGATCAGGAGATCTTCCCTGGGCACTTCGTATTTTCGGACGAGGGACGCGATCGCGATTCCGCTCAGGTTCATATAGGACTGCGGCTTGACCAGACCGACGGGCTCGCCCTCCCATTCGCCCCGCGACACGAGGGCCTGGCCCTCGGTCCGGAACCGCGGTAATCCGATCGCCGCATGAAGATAATCGATCACCATGAACCCGATGTTGTGCCGTGTGAGTGCATAATCTTCCCCTGGGTTTCCCAGGCCCGCGATCAACTTCATGGCTGTGGAAGCGCCGCCGACTCGGGCACTACTTCTTCTCTGCACCCTCCTCCTCGGGCGTCTCGGCCTTGCCCTTCTTGATCACCTCGGGCTCCGCGGTTTCACCGGCCGCCACGGCCACCACCGGCGCCGGTTCCTCTTCAAGGCGCGGCGCGAGCACGCCGACGATGACCCGGTCAGGGTCCATCAGCATCCGCACGCCCTCCGGCAGATGGAGATCCTTGGCGGAGAGGTGGTCCCCGATCCGGAGTCCGCTGATGTCGGCCGAGAGGAGTTCCGGAATGTCAGTCGGGAGGCACTCGACTTCAACCGTATGCATCACGAAGTCGAGCAGCCCCCCCTCGGTCTTCACCCCAAAAGCTTCACCCGAAAGCTTGACGTCGACCTTGACCCGCGTGGGTTTCGCCAGGTCAATGCGGATCAGGTCGGCGTGCAGGAGCGAGCCGTTGATCGGCTCGGACTGCCAGTCCTTTACGATCACAGGCGTGGCGCCTCCGTGGAGCTTCAACTGGAAGATGGTGTTCCGGCCGCTGGCGGAACGAAAGATCTCAAGCAACTGGCGCCGGTTGACGGATAGGGCAAGGGCGCTTCGATCCTCGCCTCCATAGAGTGTGACCGGGACCTGCCCGGCCCTTCTCAATGCGCGCGAGGCGTTCTTACCCAGCCGATCCCTTTGGGCGGCCTCCAGGGTGATTTCAGAAATCATAGGTCTTCTCCATCATCAAATGAATAACGAGCTCACGGATGTCTCTTCGTGGATCGACTGGATGGCTTCCGCCAGCAGTGGGGCTACCGGCAATATCCTCAGCTTCTCCGGAGGCTTATCGGTGTGCAGCGGGATCGTGTCGGTCACCACCACCTCCTCGATAGCCGAGGAGTCGATCCGCTCAAGCGCCGGACCCGACAGTACGGCGTGCGTGCACGCCGCCCGCACCTCCCGCGCGCCGTTTTGCTTCAGCGCCTGAGCGACTTTATAGAGCGAACCGGCGGTATCGATCATGTCATCGACCACGAGCACGGGGTGGCCCGCCACCTCGCCCACGATGTTCATCACTTCGGCGTCGCTGTGTCCGGCATGGGACTTGTCCCGGCGCTTGTCGCAGAGGGCCAGATCGGCCTTCAGGCGCTTGGCGTAGGCGCGTGCCCGCTCCACGCCGCCCGCGTCCGGACTTACCACGACCAGATCGGTAGGGGCATTCGTTTTTCTGAAGTACTCCACGAAAATCGGGGCCGCAAACAAGTGATCGAACGGAATATTAAAGAACCCCTGGATTTGCCCGGCATGCAGATCCATCGCCAGCACGCGTCCGGCACCGGCCACGGTGATCAGGTCGGCCACCAGCTTCGAGGAGATCGGGACCCTCGGCTTGTCCTTCCGATCCTGACGGGCATATCCGAAGTAGGG
>JACQTD010000234.1 GCA_016210985.1 Acidobacteriota bacterium | reverse complement strand
TGCCTAAGGCGGGCCTTGCTGAGGCAAAACATTCCGCCTGAAGGCGGGACTACGAACGGCGGCCGGGCATGTATTTCACGCTCCGATGTTCCCGCCCGCGGACCCTCCACTCATCACAAGGTCCCAAGCCCCCAACCGGCTTCCCACAACGATTCCGACCCTCTTTGCCTGGACAGATTCTCCCGTTTCGGCCTGCGGGCCGATTCCCCGTCTCCGTCCCCGAGATTGTCGAGAACCCACTTTCTTACCAAGCCATCTGAGGCATTCATCCAGTATAACAGTCCTCGCGTCAACGCTGGTTTGGTCCAGGCCACGGATCGGGAAAATCTTACCGTTGACCCGCAGTCCCCTGCAGGACCGAGCACAGCCAGGTACCGCCGGCCGGGAAAGGCGTTACGCTACCCTCCTCCAATGCCTTGAGGCCGTTTTTTCTTCCCCGCAGCGTGATCTGGCACGGGGATTGCCCCTTCTGTCCGTGAGGCCCGTCGATGGTTATCGAGTCGGGCGCAAGGAGCGGCGTGTAACCGCTCCCAGGAGAGAGATGATGAAGATACGATGGAAATCTATACTGTGCGCTGCGGCACTGCTTACGCTGATAGGAGGGGAATCACCCGGGCAGCACGATCGAAATCGGCGCGAGGGCCGTGTGGGACAGCGACATTTCGACGACCATCACCGTCGGGTCGTGTTTGACTGGTACCGTGATAACCGGCGACATGCTCCCCGAGGCTTCAGGGGACGCGATCGGCTGGCGCCTGGCTTCGAAGGAAGGATTCGGGCCGGGGCATTGCTCGATCGCGATCTACGGAGGTGGGCCTATCCGGTGCCCATTGGGCTGAGGCGAAGTCTGCCGCCGCCTCCTTACAGCTACCGCGATGTCGTCATCGGAGGCAATGTCGTCCTGATCGATGACGGCTACCGCGTCCGGGACTTGATCCGCCTCGACATCCGGTTGTAGTACGCCAGGGAGGCCGACGCTGCCATTCAATTGTGCCCAAGTCCCGGCGCGGTTCGCCGGGCCTTGGGCTTACGGCTCATTCGAAGATGATCGCACGGTTGTGATGCAGAAACACGCGCTCTTCCAGCACCAGTTTCACCGCCTTGGCCAGGACTGTTTTTTCGATGTCCCGGCCGGCCTGGGCCATGTCGGCCGCGGTGTAGGTGTGGTCCACCGGCAACACCCCTTGCGCGATGATCGGTCCCGCGTCCAGGTCGGCGGTCACGACATGCGCCGTCGCCCCGATGATCTTCACGCCCCTTTCGAACGCCTGCTGGTAAGGATTCGCGCCTGCAAAAGCGGGGAGGAAGGAGTGGTGAATGTTGATCAGCCGGTTTTCATAGGTCCGGACAAACTCGGGTGTCAGCACGCGCATGTACTTGGCAAGCACGATGTAATCCGGGCGGTAGGCATCGAGAAGCGCGAGTATTTCATTCTCGTGATCCGAACGACTGCGATGCAGATGGCTGACGTGATGAAACGGAATGCCAAAGCGTTCGACCAGAGGGGCCAGCGTATCGTGGTTGCCGACGACCGCGCAGATCCTTGCGGGCAGCTCCTCGTAGGCATGCCGCAGCAGCAGGTCGCCTAGACAGTGGGGCTCCTTGGTGACCATGACGACGATCGGACGTTTACCCGAAGCCACATGGCGCACGGAAGCGGCACTGGGAAGAACCAGCCGTAGATCGGCGATCACCGGTTCGATCGGCGCCGCGCCCGCGAACTCCGTCCGCATGACGAAATGGCTCGTCGCGCCGTCAACAAACTCGTGATTACTGATGATGTTATATCCGTGCTGAAACAGCACCCCCGTAATCTCGTGTATCAAACCCGGCTGGTCCGGGCAGTCAATCAGCAGTCGATGTGTGATCACAAGGCTGGAACGTTCGGTCCGTCCAAAGGCGATCAACGAAGCCGGACGGCTAAGCCGTGCGGATCCGCCCGCTCCACGCCGCCTGCATCGAGGTTCGTGATCCGGTAAACAGCCTGGAGGCTGCCCGTTCTTCCCTCCTCCCCGACAGGAATCACCCCAAGGCCCGGCGACTGTCCCCGCGCATTATTGACCATGGGATTGTTCCCTGTTAGCGGGTTTGGTCCCCGCAGCGTCACGTAAACACGATTTCCGTTCGGCGATAACCCGAAGAGATCCGGCGCCGGGTCAGGTGATATATCATGGATAGAGCGCCAAGGATAGGGAATTCCAAGTTTCCGTGCAAGCCCTCCAGCGCATCCTTGCCCGAGCGTGAGGTAGGTGAAGGGAAGACCCGTAAACGCCCAAATTACTAATGGAAGCTGCGCTGCGGCCCACTCTGCCCTGGCGCAGTCGGCGCAACCGGGATGCTCTGCGGGAAGTGGAACACATTGGTGCGATCGTACTTGGTCTTGATCTCGATCAACCGCTCCAGGTTGGTGCCGTAATAAGCCCGCTGCCAGTCCGTCTGCGAAGCATCGATGAAGTTCTGGTAGGAATGCTCCGATGTATAGGGCCGCATCGAAGCATGAAATTCGTTGAGCCACATCTCGTTTCCGATCACCACGTCCGTACCCTCTTCGGTAGCGTCCCAGTCGACTTCGATGCTGCTGATCATGGACGCATCCCGATGGACATAGGCCGTGTCCGCCGGTCGCAGCCTGCTGATCGCGCCGCCTAGCAGGAAGAACTTCCAGGTGGCCCCCACCTTCGTGCCCGGCCAATCACGCAGGTGCCGAACGATGTTGGCGAGTCCTTCATCCGGGATCCGACCGGTTACGTAGCGCGACCGCTCATGCGAGTATTCCGGCGTGCCGTCTTCTGAGAGGAACTCCTGCCCGTCCCAATAGTTGGCCTCCATCACCATTTCGTTCGCATTGCCCGGATGGGATATGGCATAGACCGGGGCCAGCAGGTCTCGTAAGTCCGAGGGCGTGCCGATGAGCTGGCCGAGCAGTTGGACATTCAAGGTATTCTCCGCGCCGGCGCGCACCGCGTTTACCGAAACCTTGCAGCCCATCTCGTTGGGTGAAGCAAGTACTACGTTTTGCAGCGCAGCGAGGACTTCATCAATCTTCTCTTTCCAGGTGATCAGGTAAACCGTCAGCCGTCCCACCGGAAAGGTTTGAATGGTGAACGAGGTATTGATGCCGAAGTTTCCTCCGCCTCCTCCGCGGGAGGCCCACAGGAGTTCATCGTTTTCCGAGGAACTGCAGATCACGCGGCTGCCGTCCGCGAGGACCATTTCGGTCTGCACCAGCTGATCACACGTGAGGCCATGCGCCCGCATATTGAAGCCGATGCCCCCTCCCAACACCAATCCCGCCACGCCCACGGCCTTGCACCGGCCATGGGTGACAGCCACGCTCGGCGGACGGAGATTGGCGTAGACGTCGGCATTCCGGGCTCCGCCGCCAAGCGTCGCCATTCCGGTGGATGGATCAAAACTCACCCGGTTCATGGGCGAGACGTCGATCATCAAGCCCTGCGTCGTAGAGAAGCCCGCATAGGAATGGCCCCCGGAACGGATCACCAACGGCACATCGTATTTTCGCGCCCACCCAAGCGACGCCTGAACATCCCCGGTGTCGGCGCAACGCGCTATCCCGCCCGGCAGCACGCCGGCATAACGCAGATTCCATGGCGAGGCGTACCGCAGGTAATCCATGTCTCCGGGCCGGACAAGTTGCCCGTGAAGGGCCGATGCCAGTTCGGTCCAGGGTACTTCCTGCCTGACGTCAGCAAGGCCGGTATAACCCGGCAGCCAGTCCGGGCGATAGAGACCCACCCCGACAGCCAGCCCTGCGGAGGTCTGTAAGAACCATCTTCGCGAATAGGTGGAGCGCTTTCGGCTATCCGTCGTCATGTCCACTCCTGATTCAGCGCGAGACCATGGCGCCGATCGCTTGAGGTTCACCATAGATGAAGTTATCCATTACCGCCACGTCGTGCTCCAGACTGTCATCGAGCCCGAGCGCGGCCGTGCCGTACTCGATACGTACGCGCGCGACGATCGGAGCCTCGAAAATGACTCCCAGAAACGACAGTCCGGTGTTGGACTGTGGGACCCGGAACCGACCGAGCGAGGTTCCGCCGGCATCGAAATACTCGAAGCTCGTTTCATCCTGATCCACATCCGTGTAAACGGCCCCGAACCCTCGCGACAGCGCGGGCGTAGACGTTCCGGGCACAAAGAATCTCAAATCGACGACGTTGCTGCCAATAGGAGAGAACAGTCGTTCTTCGCTGAAAGTCTTGAAGATCGCCGGGTAAGTTGAATTGATGTGACCGAAGCGTACCGGAATTCCGCCCGGGTTGTCGCGGCGGGCGCTGACTTGAACACCCTGTCCGGGCGTCGACAGAATCGCTCCTCTGGCCCGCGGTGGGAGAAAGACATTGAAGAACGCCGGAGGAAGGAACACCGGTGCAGCCATATCGTCCGGTACGCTATCCCAATCGATCTCGCGCCGTCCGGATCCCCTTGATCCTGGAATGCCACCGTTGTCCGGGCCGAGCAGAGATCGATAGCGATCGACCACCTGGCCAATCTCGCAAGCTCCGGAAACGACGATCGGTTCGAGCGCCGGGCCGGCCATCACTGATTCGAGAGGCACGCGGCTGTTAACGCCGGATGCAAGCGCTAGGGAGGCCAATCCCGCCAGGATCATGCCCAGGCGCCCTCCCCAATTACTGATTCGTCGTGACATCAGGTTTCCTCCTTTTCTGGTTAGCGGAACGCATCTTGGATGCGCGAATGCCCGGCACCGCGACGGAGTGGCTCGAAATCGAATTACCTCAAATAGTTCTCGAACCAGGCCCGGACGCGACGCATGCTATCTTCCTGGTGGGCCCGCTCGGCGAGGCCATGGCCTTCGCGAGGATAGCTCACAAACTCGACCGGCACCCCCTTCCATTTGAGAGCCGTATACAGCTCCTGGGACTGACTGATGGGCACCCTTGGATCGGCTGTGCCGTGAAGGATTAGTGTGGGCGTCTTCGCATCGGGGACTCGCGCGAGCGGAGACCGTTCCCAATAGAGCGCGTACTGGTCGTACATCATCGCATCCCAGTGAACAATTGAGTTTTCAAGGAATATATCAGAGGTGCCCGTCATGCTGTACCAGTTGGTGATTCCCGCCCACACCACGGCCGCTTTAAATCGACCGCTGGCTTCGGTAGCCGCCCAGGCGCTCGTGTATCCCCCGTAGCTGGCTCCGCCGATGCCGATCCGATCAGCATCGCCGAGCCCTGCCGCTACGAGATGATCGAGTCCCGAGAGCATATCCTGGAATTCCTTTCCCATCAGGTCCCGGTGATCTCCCATAGCGTACTTCACGCCGCGGCCGATACTGCCCCGGTAATTCGGATAGAAGGTGATATACTCGAGTCCGGCCAGCATCTGTCCCCAACGACCATAAGTCCCCATCCAACCGTTCAGATCGGCGCTCTCCGGCCCGCCGTGTGGCTGCATGACGATCGGGTACCGTCTCCAGTCCCTGAAATCGACCGGCTTGACGATGATGCCTTCTATTTCAAGACCATCGACCGATTTCCAACGAACGACCTCCTGGTCGCCGAAATTTATCCCATCGAGCTGCGGATTGAGCGTCGTCAGCCGTTGCGTGCTCGCCGAGCCTCGGTCCGTCATGAAGAGTTCATAAGGATGAGCTGGAGCACTCGCCGAGAACACCGCCCGCTGGCTGTCCCGGCTCAGGCTGAGGCCGGCAAGGAGCGAGACGCCGCCTGTGGGGATCGGGGTGCGCGTCTTCGCGGGGAGCGATAGCGTGTACGCCTTGGTCTCCTGCCGCTCGATGGCAACAAAGGCGATGGTGCTCGGGCTCCCCCCGGCCCACGAGAGCCAGGTCGCCGTCCCTTCGAAATCCGGCGTCAGGTTCTCCGGTGTTCCCCCATTCGATGAGGCGATGAAGATACTGCCGGCATAAGGATCATTCAAAGCGGTGGCGCCAAGCCATGCGATCCACTTGCCGTCCGGAGACCATCGTGGATGGCTCAGCTTGCCGGCCGTCTTTGCCAGCACCTTGGGTATGCCACCCTCAGCCGGGACGGTCTGAAGTTTCAGTTTCATGAACCCGTCGTCGACGAGGGGTGTCTCAGCGGATGCGATCACCAGCGACCGGCCATCGGGCGACCAGTCGAAGTCGTGAATCGAGAGATCCCCTGTCGTTACGATGTGGCTTTTTCTCGATGCGACCTCGATCGCATGGAGCCGGAGGTGTTTGTAATTGGCGTCGGCCACCACCCAATCCTGACCCTTGCGTTCAGCTTCCTTCTCCTTTTCCGTCTTCGGGTCGGTCACCGTGTACGCGATCCACTTGCCGTCCTGGGACCATCTGAAAGCGCCGACTGAATTCGGGGCGCTGGTCAGTCCGGCCGCCTCGCCCCCATCGGCTGGAATCAGGTGAATCTGCGTGTGTTCGGATCCCGGTCGCCGCGAAAGAAACGCGACCGACCGGCCGTCGGGCGACCACTGCGCAGCTCGGTCCCCATCTACGTTGGTTGCGAAGCGGACAGGAGCCCCTCCGGCCGTCCTTAGGAGCCAGAGTTCCGGGACCGCGGCACCGGGTTTTTCGTCGGGTGTCCTCGGACGCGAGACCTGAAACACAATTCTTGATCCGTCGGGAGAGATCTGTGCCTCGGTCACCTGACGGAGCGTCATGATCAATTCGGGCGTGAGAACCCTCTCCTCGGCCGCTCCAATCGCCGTGCAAGCGAGCGCCACCAACCAGAACATCACAAGCACCGACCCTCGCCTCCTCATCACGCTCATCCTGGTCTCCTGTGGTCTCAATCTTTCTCGATAGCATGCTTACAGTATCACGAGCTCAGCTCAGACGACGGTGGATTTGACCGCGCAGGGGCGGGTTCATACTCACCGGCCCTCCGATGCCGAGGTACGGCGGACCAGGTTCAGCTGGAAGATACATCGTATCCATCACGCTCCTCACCTCGTTCACTGTGAGTTCTTGTTCATGCGCTTCCACGATTGTTTGATCATCGCTTTGAGCGTTGGGACATGCACGTCGTCAAGTGAATTGATCATTCGCGATCCCATTGAGAAAGGCCTTGACGCTCTGTGAAGTCGGTTTGGTCTTCAGTTCAGCCATGACTGGTTCCCCGCCGCGTTTTCGATTTCAGGAACCGCCCGGTCCCCGGAGCATGGGCTGCCCTCAACGATCGATTCCAGGAAGAGGCTACCATAACTCTGGCGACTTGCGGACATCCTATTCCTCCGACCGCCCCGCATCATCAATTAGGGTGTCGCAAGCCGGCACATGGACTCGAAAGATTCGCTGTTTAGTCTCCTCAGGGGTGGTTTACAAGTGCTTCAGAAGGACCACCCACCGGCTCCAGGCCTCATCCCGCGCCTTCTTGTTCGCTGCGCTGGTGTTTGCGGGATCCTCGCCCAGCCTCATGAATGCATGTCCCGCGCCTTCGTAGGTAACCGGTTCAAACATCTTGCCGGCTTCCTTCATCATCTGGGCCGTGGCCGGCACGGTTGAAGTGACCCGTGCGTCGCTTCCGCCATAAAAACCGTAGACCGGAGACTTGATCCTCTCAATGGCTGTCCGGTCGGTCGGACCGGTCCCATAGAAGACGAAGCCGGCGACCAGGCTGGCCCGGTTGGTTACGAAGCGGAATGTCTCGGTCCCGCCCCAACAGAATCCCGCCACACCGACCTTGCCATTAGCGGCAGGGAGCCCGGCCGCATAATCGACTACGGCATTCAAGTCGGCGGTAATCTGCGCCGGTGACAGCCGGTTGATGGCCTGGGTGACGGCGCTCTGGTCGGGAAAGTCGCTGGTTCCGCCGCCGTGCGGTCCCATGCCCGAGAGCATGTCGGGCACGATCGCGATGTAGCCGGCCGCCGCAAGCTGATCGGCCACGCCGCGAACCCAGTCGGTCATTCCGCGATTCTCGTGAATGACCACGACAGCCTGGGTCTTACCCTCGACCTCCGGATAGACGAGAAAGCAGTTGACCTTCCGCGATCCTGCACTGACATCAACCCATTCCTGATGTCGCGAAGATCTCTCCAATCGCTGCTTGATCTGCGTCTGTGCTGAACTCGAGACGGCGGACAGAAGCGTCAGGAGTGTGATTACCATCATTTTGCTCATCCTTCCCTCCAAATGTGAAGGAATCCCATCAGCCTTCGGCTTTCTTGATCGCTTCCGCGTGGCCCGGCTTGTTCAGGCCGGCGGCAAGGAAGGCCGCGGTCTCCGGGACTTCCACGTGAAGGCCGGAGGTGTGGTCGAGCGTCAGGGTTGCATCCTCGATTTCCAAATCGAGCACATGGCCGCCGCCGGAACGGTCGCTGGTGATAAAGTGCAGGTGATAGCCCGCGGCGGAGATGCCCTGCATGTAGTCGGGCGACCGAAACCCCGCAATGGTGCCCGAAACCGAGTTGAATTGAAAAGTCGCCTGTTCGGCCGTGACTTCGGTCAACGGGCGGTAAGGCTTCTCCTGCCGCCTCACGGTTCGGGTCAGGACACTCGAGAAACACCCCTCCACGCGAATCGCATAGAAGAGGTTGTGACTGGGCGCGAGTTCGTCCAACAGCGCAAAAAGCGCGGTCCGGGGGAGCGTCCTCTCGATCCGGCGTTCGACTTCCGGACGGAAAAAGGTCATTACGGCAAACGGCGTCTTCTGCGCAGGATCGACCCGGTGGGCGGTGCCATCCGACCGAAGCTGAAAAAACCGGCCATCGACGGCGATCATTTCACCGTCGAGGTCATTAAACGTGCCCAGCCCGAAGTCGCCATGCCTTGCGAGTTCTTCGTAAGTGACTTCACCTTCGTAGACCCCCTCGAGCAGGGCGCTCAGCATCGACGTCTGCCAAAGCTCGTGAGCCCTGGCCGCGTCGTTGTGAAGCCGTCCCCCGTCGTGCCAATGAGAAGCGACCGATCTGAGAAAGGCTCCACAGGAGCCGAGAAGGTGGTGATCGTGCATGAGCTTTCCTTTGTTGGTTGGTTTATTTGCCCTCTTGGGGACATCCGCCATCGCCAGTTCGTTTTCACCAGGGGGCGCGGCCGCCTGGATTGTCAATTCGCTCAATCTGCATTCTGGCGTTAGCGCACCGGATGGCGCAAGTGCTCCAGAATCGGAGTATCGCCACCCAGCAGGATCGAGCGGGCCGGCAGGCGGCCATCCCAAGTGTGATGCAGGCCGCATAGCGGCCCCTGGAGTTTCTACATTTTGACCGGTGCCTTTGGGCTGGGACTGGAGTTTCGATACTTATCTGTCGAAGTACAATACCGGACCGGCGTTTGCCGCTCGCGGATTTCCCGAGCCGTCTTC
>JACQTD010000020.1 GCA_016210985.1 Acidobacteriota bacterium | reverse complement strand
TCGTCAACACCGATCCCGCCGTGGCTTTGAACGCGACCTTTTCACCGGTCTACCCACCCGTCGGCCGGCTGGCCATGCTCAGCCAGAGCGGCGCCCTGGGACTCGCGATACTTGCCTACGCGCGACGTCTCAACATCGGTTTCTCAAGCTTCGTATCGATCGGCAATAAAGCCGATGTGTCCGGGAATGACCTGATCCAGTACTGGGCCGAGGATTCGAGGACGGACGTGATTCTCCTCTACCTGGAGAGTTTCGGGAATCCGAGGAAGTTCGGACAGCTTGCCCGCCGGATCACCAGGTCGAAACCGATCGTGGCCTTGAAGTCCGGCCGGTCGAACGCGGGGGCCCGCGCGGCTTCTTCCCATACCGGCGCTCTCGCCGCCACCGATACGGTCGTGGACGGGCTCTTCCGGCAGGCGGGCGTCATTCGAACCAACACCATGGAGGAGCTATTCGATGTCGCCGTGCTGCTGGCCCACCAGCCCCTTCCTGCCGGAAGAAGGGTCGCCGTGCTGACCAACGCCGGCGGTCCGGGCATCCTGGCTGCGGACGAGTGCGAAGGGCGCGGTTTGCAACTTCCGCCGCTCTCCGATCAGACGGTCGCCGAGTTGCGGTCGTTTCTTCCGGCCGCGGCCAGCGTGGCCAACCCGGTGGACATGCTGGCTTCGGCACCGCCGGAACACTTCGTGCGGGCCATGAAGGCGCTGCTTCGCGACGGTCGGGTTGACAGTCTGATCGTCATTTTCATACCTCCGCTCATTACCGACCCCGACGAAGTAGCCGCGGCGATCGTGGAGGGAGCGACGAGCGCGGGGCCGAAGCCGGTCCTGGCCACGTTCATGAGCGCCCGCGGGGCGCCGGATGTGCTCTCGAATATCCCCAGCTATGTTTTTCCAGAAGCCGCCGCCGCGGCGCTGGCCACGGTGACTACCTATGGAGAATGGCGGCGGCGGCCCCTCGGCACTATCCCGAAGTTCGATGACATCAAGACCGAGGAGATCCGCGAGGTGATCGGGCTGGGGCTTGGCCGGGGGGGCGGCTGGCTTCACCCGGCGGAAGTCGAACGATTGTTCGCGGCCTGCGGCATTCCGCTGGCGCGGAGCCGGAATGCCGCCTCGGCCGATGAAGCTGTCCTGGCTGCCACCGAGATCGGTTTCCCCGTCGTACTCAAGGCCGTGGGCCCAACCATCCTGCACAAGACGGAAGTCGGAGGGGTGGCGCTGAGTTTGAAGGACGCCGCCGGCGTGATAGAGGCCTGCGACCGGATGATCGCCCGACTCGGGGTGGATCTGGTCAGTTTCGTGGTGCAGGAGATGGTCCCCGGCGGGGTCGAAGTCGTCGTCGGAGCTACGGTGGATCCAACCTTCGGCCCGGTCGTCCTGTACGGGAGCGGCGGCATCCTGATTGAGCTACTGGCGGACGTCTCGTGTCGCATTCATCCCCTGACGGACATCGATGTCGAGTCGATGCTCGAAGAAGTGAAAGGGACAGTCCTGCTGAGGGGCTATCGCGGGACGCCGCCGTCGGATGAAGCCGTGCTTCGCGAAGTCATCCACCGCGTATCCTCCCTGCTCGAACTTGCGCCCGAAATTCAGGAGATGGATCTGAATCCGGTCGAAGTGCTGAAGCAGGGCGTCCGAGCCGTGGATGCCCGAGTGCGCGTGGAACGCCTGCCGGAACCTAGACCCAGCCGCCGCATCGCCTATTAAGAGCTCCGGGGTTACGCAATTGCACCGTCTAGGCTATATTTCGCTGTACCCATGGAAACGATGATCGGAACGGAATGCATGTCCATCGGCGACCCCCGGGCCGGGCAGGCCGGATCCGAACTGGTTCGGCTCCGAGGTTTGATCAAGGAACTCGAATCTGTTGCGGTCGCCTTTTCGGGCGGCGTGGACAGCTCCGTGGTCTTAAAGGTGGCCTATGATTGTCTGGGTGAGCGCGCCGTGGGCGTAACCGCGATTTCCGAAAGCCTGCCCGCGGGCGAACTCGAACAGGCTCAAGCCCTGGCGCGGGAGATCGGAGTTCGGCACGTCATGGTGCAAAGCCGGGAACTCTCGAACCCGGACTACCTCGCCAACACCATGGCGCGCTGCTTCCACTGCAAGGACGAGGTCTATAGCCAGATCCATGAATGGGCCGGCCGGAACGGTTACGCCAAGGTGCTTGACGGCTTCAATGCCGACGATCTCGCTGATCACCGGCCCGGGCATGACGCGGGTCTCAAATTGGGGGTTCGGAGCCCGCTGCTGGAAGCCGGACTGAACAAACAGGCCGTCCGCGCCCTGGCCCGCTCGCTGGGTTTACCGGTAGCGGATAAGCCCGCGTTGGCCTGCCTCTCCTCACGCATTCCCTATGGAACACCGGTGACGATCGAAGCGCTCCGGCAGGTCGATCGGGCGGAGACGCAACTGCGGTCGCTCGGGTTGACCCAGGTAAGGGTGCGACACTTCGGCCCGGTCGCGCGCATTGAAGTGCTGCCCGCGGAGATACCGTTGCTACTCAGCCTGCGAGAGCCCGTACTGGCCCGATTGCGCGACCTCGGGTTCCGGACCATCACCATCGATCTGGAGGGATACCGTTCAGGGAGTCTGAACGGTATCCCAACGACCGGGCCACACTCGGATGGACGATAAGGCCCTCCGCCTGCTTCTCACCAGCGTCAAGCGTGGCGACACCAGCCTCTCCTCGGCGGTCGACGCGTTACGGGACATGCCTTACGAGGACATTGGTTTCGCCCGCATCGATCATCATCGCGCCCTGCGAAAGGGTTTTCCTGAGGTGGTTTTTTGCCAGGGCAAGCGTCCGGAGCAGTCGGCGGAGATTGTCGTCCGGCTGGCACAGCGGCATCGACCCGTGCTGGCCACCCGTGCTGATCCTGCGACCTTCGCGGCCATCCGCGCCCGCGTGGCGGACGCCGTTTATCACGAAGTCCCGAGTGCGGTCGTGATCGGCATGGGACGCGCTCGACGGAAGACCGGACCCTTCATTCTCGTCCTCACCGCCGGAACTTCCGACCTCTATGCCGCCGAAGAGGCCGCGCTTACGGCCGAGGTCATGGGCAGTCGCGTCGAGCGGTTATCCGACGTCGGCGTCTCGGGTATCCATCGGTTACTTGAACACCGCAAGCGACTGGACAGGGCCGGAGTCGTCATCGTGGTGGCCGGTATGGAGGGTGCGCTGCCCAGC
>JACQTD010000236.1 GCA_016210985.1 Acidobacteriota bacterium | reverse complement strand
GTTCCCACCCTGCGTGGAAAGACGGTCGTTAACTTTTTCGTCGAGGCCTCGACACGCACCCGGACCAGTTTTGAAATCGCCGCCAAACGCCTCTCCGCCGACGCCATCAACATCAGCGGCGGCTCGAGCAGCCTCGTCAAGGGCGAAACCCTGCTCGATACCGCGCGAAACCTCCAGGCCATGCGACCGGACGCCATCGTCATCCGGCACAGCAGCGCGGGCGTGCCCCACCAATTGGCCCGCCTGATCTCGACCCCGCTCATCAATGCCGGGGATGGCGCGCATGAGCATCCCAGCCAGGCGCTCCTCGACGCGCTGACCATCCGCGACCGCAAAGGCACGCTTGCCGGGCTGAAGGTGGCGATCATCGGTGACTTGATGCACAGCCGGGTGGCCAGATCCAATATCCACCTCCTGACCAAGATGGGATCGCAGGTCTGGGCCACTGGACCGCAGACCTTGCTGCCGCCGCACTTCCAGGAGATGGTGCCGGACAACCTGACCGTGACCACCCAAATCGAAGCAGCCGTTCGCGACGCGGATGTGCTCATGGTGCTCCGCATCCAACGGGAGCGGCAGGAACAGAATTTCTTCCCCTCGCTCAAGGAGTATGCCCTTCAGTTCGGTCTGAACGCCGACCGATTGTCGCTCGCGAAACCGGACGCCATCGTGCTCCATCCCGGGCCGATCAATCGCGGCATCGAGATCGCCTCCGAAATCGCCGATGGACCCTGGTCGGTGATTCTCGACCAGGTGACCAACGGGGTCGCTGTCCGGATGGCGGTGCTCTACCTGCTGATCGAGCGGTTGAGTTGACTGATTGAGGATCGGGGTCGGGCGTTGGTACAATACGGCGCCAGGCGGAACTTGAATGGACCCGGGCGAATTCATCGAGCGGATCATCGGAAACGAAATCGGGGTCGTGAAGGACGCGCTGTCCGCGACGCCATCACTGGTTGAGGCCAGGGACACCTATATTGGCAGCACGCCCCTCCATTTCGCCTCTCATCGGGGGTTCACCAAAATCGTGGAGATGCTGCTCGAGGCCGGCGCGGATGTGGCCGCGCGCGAACGGGCAAGCGACACTACGCCGCTGCATTGGGCCGCGGAGGGCGGCCACCCGGCCGTCGCCAGGCTGCTCGTCGAACGCGACGCCGATCTCGAGGCGATCGACGGCTGGTATGCGCTCACCCCGCTCGGATGGGCGACGGCGGTGACCCGGGCGCCTTGCTTCCACGAGGACAAGAAAGCGACCGCCGATTACCTGATGGAAGAAGGCTCGAGTATCGACCTCTTCACGGCGATCGGCCTCGGCGATCCCGATACCGTCCGGACGCTGGCGAGTTCCGACCGCCGAAGGCTGTCGCGAACCTTGGGCTTCGCGGGCTCGGAGATGGATCCGTTGCAGTTCGCCGTGTCCCGGAGGATGCCGGAAATGGTTCGACTCCTGATCGATCTTGGGGCGGATCACGCTGCGCGAACGGCTTGGGGCCTGACCCCGCTGGCGCTCGCCCTTAAGAATGAGGATGACGGTATGGTCGATCTCCTCAAATCCCGGGGTGCCGCCGCCGATCTCTCAAGCGCCATGATCTACGGTGATACGCTGGGGATGTCGGCTCATCTTCAGGCCTCGACCTCCCGCGAGTTGGGCCTTCGCAATAAACTCCTGTTCGCCGCCGCGGACGGCGGGCTGGCGGAAGCAAGCATGCTATTGTTGCGACAGGGCGCCGACCCCAACACCCGGATGAAACATCTCGCCGGCGAGCTTCCTTCGATGGTATCGCCCCTTCATCTCGCCGCCGGGAACGGCCACGATTCGGCCACACGTGTCTTACTGGAATTCGGTGCCCGGGTCAGCGCCGGTAAAGAGAACGACACGCCGACGCCGCTTCATTTGGCGGCCGGAAACGGGCACCTCGAGACCGTGCGCGCCTTGCTCGAGTACGGCGCGGAAGTCGAGGCGGTTGAAAAGGGATTCGGTGCCACCCCGCTCGGCTGGGCTGAACATGGCCGGCACGAGCAGATTGTGGAACTGCTCCGCGAACATCCGTCGGCCCGACCCGCATGAATCTCTTCCTGCGTCCCGCCGCGCCCGTTGATCTTGATCAAGCCTACAACATTCACAAGGCAGCGATGCGCCCGCACGTCGAACCGATCTGGGGTTGGGACGAAACCGAGCAGCGGCGCCGATTCGGCGCGGTCTTTGCTCACAGGCCGATGCAGATCATTGAACAGAATAGCGAGGCGGTCGGCTTGCTCTGCGTTGAGGATCGACTCGAGGAACTCGTACTGGAGACCATCGAACTCCTGCCTGAGTCGCAGGGGCACGGCGTCGGTACCGACTTGATTCGCGATCTGCTGCGGCAGGCCGGGGAGCGTCGGATTCCGGTTACGCTCCAAGTCTTTCATAATAATCCCGCGCGCCGGGTATACGATCGTCTCGGCTTCAGGATATATGAAGAGACGCCGACGCATGTCCGGATGCGGTGGGATCCGGTGACTGTCGCTCATAAGTGAACCCACACAGTCACGCGGTGAATCGTGAGGCCCCACGCAAATGCCTGGTACCCCCGTAGGGGATCGGGTTGCGGGAGTCAAAGATCCACATGGAAATGACTGGTATATCGGCACCCACCTGGAAGACGTCTCCCCTGAGGAGACCCGCAGGCGCGCTGCCCGCAGGGTAAGGGTTGAAACCGGCGATCTCCGGTACCCGCCCATCCCGTCGCACGCGGTGAATGGCTCCACTGATCCCGATAGACTCGGACGGGCCGGTGATGATCAGCTTCGCAAGCAGTCACGGCTGCGTGCGGAGGTACATCCTTGCATGTTCGGCTGGGATAGGTTTAGATCGGGTATTTGCGGCCACCGGCGTCGCGAACTTAGTAGCACCCGAATGGTGTAGGACCGGGGCGGGTGATGAGATGGAGAATTCGCATATGAGAGCCGGATCTTACCTTGTTCTTCTGACCGTGACATTGGTCGGCTTGGTTTTGTTCGGACCCCCTCCTCCAGTTGCGCGCTCCCAATCGGATCGTGCGGTGAAAGCTTCATACGGGTACTTGAAGGGCAAACAAATCGCCCTATTCGACCGCTACTCCACGGCGCAGAACAAGAAGAACGGGACGAATCTCTCCCCTGAAGCGTTCTTCAATTCCCTGCCGGAATCGGATCGTACGACGTTCACCGCCGTTACCCACGCGTTGACGCATACGCCACTCACCGACGGGGAAGGCCGCCGGCACGGAACAGCGCTCGATCTGGTGGCCAACGTCAATGAGATCGCCGGCGAGCGCAAGGGTGAGCGGGGAGATTTTCAATTCCGCCTTTACGTTGAATTGATCCCCGCGGCAAACCAGCTCCTCCGGGATGCGCGTGAGTTCTTCCGGGACAAGGACAACTCGGTTTTCCACAAAGGCTACCCGGTGAACTGGAGGCAGGGTGGACCGGTCCCGAACCTTCAGATCTCCATGGCCAAGTCCGGGAATCTGGCGGACATCGATGTCGACTACCGTTCGAGCAGATTCCCGAAGGCGTTAGTCAACGGTCACCTGAGGGCGAGTAACTCGGATGTGCGGGCGGGCAAGAATTTCTTCGGGCACATTCGCACCTGGATCGGTCTGATTCGATGGTGGCGTCCGCTGCAAGCGAAGGAGGTACTGCGAGTTGAGGCCATCGAGGCGAAGCGGATGGCCACCGGCTCCGGTGAGACGGCCTCCGCGGCTCACCCGACTCCAGAAGAGCTGGCAGAAGGCCGGAAGGTCGCCGAGGAGATGAACAATTTTCTGACCGTGTGGCTCGCTAAGCAGGATCAGCAAGCGGCGGTGGAGTTCTTGACGAAGCACCCTAATGCCTGCGTCAGCATCGATTCTGATGAGGAGGACGAGCAGCTTCGAGGCGAGAAGGCGAAGCAGCTCTTCCTGCAAATGCTCTCCCTGGGGATCACCGCGACCGATAGCGGCGCACCGCTGGGGGAACGCATCGGCTCGATCCACCCCTGGGATCCCGAATTGGTCTTCATTGACCATCCCTATGCAAGTCTCTTCGCGCTGCGCGGCATTCAGCGTGACGACGCGGCCGAGTTTCGCTGCGACACTTCGACACTCGCGGAAGATCCCGACCGCTATGGCGAATACTTCGTGACTTATCTGGCTTTCACGTGTCCGTCGTGCGGCGGTCTCAGTTTTCTCTGGTATAAGGAAGATGGCCACTGGCAGATTCTCTCCTTTGATATGCTCGAAGGATGAATTCGGCGCCTGGCATAATTATCCGTGCCGGTTCCGAATCAGGAGGTATCCCTATGAACGTTGTTTCATCAAATCGTCACCGCCGGGATTTTCTCGGCATGCTCGGCATCGGCGCCGCGGCCTACACCACCCGCGGTTGGTTCGCCCAGCAACTGGTGGAAACACCGGCACAGACGGAAGGACCCTTCTATCCTGATGAGCTCCCGCTCGACACCGACAATGACCTGCTAATCATCAACGACGCGATCACACCCGCGGTGGGCGAAGTGACGCATCTCAGCGGTCGTGTACTGGATGCGCAGGGCGATCCGATCTGGAATGCAGTGGTCGAGATCTGGCAGGTCGATAACCACGCCGCTTACCTGCACTCCCAGAGCGGGAACCGGCTGAACCGGGATGGAAACTTCCAGGGCTTCGGCCGTTTTCTGACAGGCTCCGCCGGCGAGTATTATTTTCGCACCATCAAGCCGGTGCTCTACGCGGGTCGGACGCGGCACATTCATTTCAAGATCTACGTGGGAGGGAATGCCTTGCTGACTACCCAATGCTACGTGAGGGGAGAGCCCAGGAATCAGACGGACGGCGTCCTGAATGGTATTCGTGACGCCGCGGCGCGCGAGTCGGTCATTGTCGATTTTGCCCCGCTCCAGGGATCCCGGATCGGCGAGCTGGCCGCCCGGTTCGACATCATTCTCGGCGTGACCCCATGAAGAGCTTCAGAAAAGAACTCTGGTTCAACACACCCGGGCGCAGAGCCTTCATCAACATCACCCCGAAGGTCCAGGAGTGTCTTCGGGAGAGCGGTGTCAGGGAGGGCCTCGCGCTGGTGAATGCCATGCACATCACCGCGTCGGTATTCATCAACGACGATGAGGGCGGTCTACACCAGGACTACGAGCGATGGCTTGAGGAGCTGGCGCCCCACGAACCCCTCACGCGGTACAAGCACAACCTGACCGGCGAGGACAACGGCGACGCCCATCTCAAGCGGCAGGTGATGGGTCGGGAGGTCGTGGTCGCAATCACCGAGGGCCGTCTCGACTTCGGACCCTGGGAGCAGATTTTTTATGGGGAGTTCGACGGCGGCCGCAAGAAACGCGTCCTCGTCAAGATCGTCGGGGAGTAAGCGGGCACGGCGGGGGTCGAGGCCCCCCGGCTGGAGTTTCTACATTTTGCACCCCGCGGGCCGTGCTACATAGCCCATAGGAATTCCCTGCCTGTGCCTGCCTCAGCTTCTCGGCATCGTGCGCTTCGGCCTGAAGGGCCAAAATATAATAG
>JACQTD010000235.1 GCA_016210985.1 Acidobacteriota bacterium | reverse complement strand
TAATCGACCAGCGCCAGCCGGTCGCTCTCTGGAAGATTGACCCAGGACAGCATGGCCGTTCCAGGCATGCCGTTTGTGACCGTTCGGAACAGATCATCCCGCGTCGGTTGGCCGTTTTCCGAAGTCACCAGTCTGAACTTGCCGGCTCTGAAATTCCGTGGTTTGGGTTGCAGGAGGTAGGCCGCCTCACCTGTCCCGTCCCCCTTCAGCCCGTGGCAGACGGCACAGTTCGTTTCATACAGGGTCTGTCCCAGTGAGACTTCGGTTGCCGGAGGCCGGCGACCCCAGATCCACCACCCGACCAGGCCTCCTGCGATCAGAACAATGCTGATAGACAAAACGATATATGTCTTTCGGGTCATACCACCTCCCCGGCTGGGTGGGTGTCAGCAAACACCGCGATTTGAGAAACGGTGCTGTTCTGCAGCAACCTTACCAGCCCGATACGCAATCTCTGCCAATCCTCGTCTAGAGAGCAGGCGGATCTGGAACTGCAGACGCCGTACCCGAGAATGCACGTGTCCAAATCGAGATCCGGTTCTAATAAGAGAATCACTTCCCATAGCGTGATATCTTCCGGGGGCCGGGCCAACTGGTAGCCTCCGTGTTTTCCCTTCGTGGACCGCAGTAGGTGATGACGCCGAAGCTCTCCCAGCACCTTGCCCAAATAGGCCGGGGGAATCTGCTCGAATTCGGCAATCTCACGCAGGCCACACGGCCTGCCTTCGACCTGACTGGCCAAGTAAGCCAGCGCGCGGATTCCGTATCCCGCGGCCTTCGAGACGATCATTCCTCTTAAACCTATAAATAGATCTTTTTGTCCGCCATTAATATTTCTTTTTGAGACTCGGCGGGCAATGATTCGAACGCATCATTTTCTTGATGAGGATGATGAGGACAGTATGGATTGCGATCCATCGCCAGCCCCCGGACAAGGTCCAGAAGAAGTTGATGAGGAAGCTGAAGTGAGGCGCCGCAAGCCGGAACCGGCTTGCGGTGACCGGCACTTTAGATTTGGGATGGACTCAAGAAGGCAAATTGGGTGAGGGCACGGTGGCGGCGCCGGATACGGTGACGGCCGCCCCTCTGCTGGATCTGGTGCCGGGGTTGGCCACCCGCACCATCACCGCTCCATGTTAGGAGGAGCAGGCGGACGATCATCGGGCGGCAGAGGTCCGGCAAACGGACCAGCCGACCCGGGGCGACCTGGGTGCATTCTTTCCATCCGACGCTCAGACCTTCTTTCAGCAAGCTCCGACTTGAGTTTTGCGAGTTTCTCTAGCTGCTCGGGCGTCAGGATTCCCCGCAGCGAGAGACGGTGTTCGATACGGTTACGCATCAGCGCCGAGCGGGCTTCAGACATCTCCTTGATTTTCTGATCGATAGCAGATCGGTCAGGCGATTCCGCCAGGAGTAACTGCTCCAATTCCAACCGGTGGGATCTCAGGTTCGCTCCTGCTTGAATTGCGGCTTTCCGGGTCTTGAGCTCGAGTTCGCGAAGCCGCTGCTCCTGCTCCTCGTTGAGTCCAAGCTTCTCCCGCCATTCGGCGGGGATGGCCCGGTGGTGAGAGGGCCGTGGAAAGGGCCTTCGAAACCGGGCATCCTGTCCGGGCGATGCCAGCACCGCGAAACTCAAAAGGCCGAGCGTCAGTATAGCCAGTGCTATTAGTACGAAATGATTTGTCTTCATCCTTTCCTCCAGTATTTCATCAACATACTCTTTAGAGCGTTGAACAGAGGGAATGGTTTAGATTTCTTGGCAGTGCGGGGTGGTGAGAGTATTCACCAGTTCCGGGTGAAATCACCCAGTGTGGTGCGCAAGCTGACCACATTCGACTTGGGTTGGCGGGTTAAATTCACCTATTTCGGTGAGTTAGTAGATTGACTTCACTGGTTCGGGAGTTGCATTGTCATTGTTGACTTAGGGATTCCGCGGAGCGCAGTTCACGTAAGCGGCCTAACCGGATCTCCCAGTCGAGGATTTGGGAAAGGCTAGGTTAAATATGGAGGAAAGACTGATGAAACCGCTCGTTCGCTCGATCAAATTGCTCTTCGTGGGAGCGGTCCTTGCAGTCTTCACGGTTACGCTCGTCCACGGTAAGACGGAGTATACAAAGAAGGAAGGGAAGGCCTGTATTGCCTGCCACGTCAAGAACGGCGCCAAGGAACTGAATGAAGTCGGCAAGTGCTATGAGAAGAAGAAGTCCTTGAAGGACTGCGAGACGGGGGGCAGCGGCACTCCCACGGCCAAAAAGTTGGGAGGGCAATGAAAAGGTGGCTGATCGTTGTCGGGCCTAACCCAACTTCCGTGCCGGTTTGACTTTTTCTAGCCGGGCTCCGGCTTCTGGTCCGACCAAGTCGTTCGTCCTCATGGCTGCCGTTGGCGAAACGAAACGATAGTGACTAATTACTGTCACTTCTGTATTGACATAGAAGAGGCTGTTCAATTTGCAGGACACGCCGTCCCCGTATGATTTGACCTCGAACTACTCCGAAGTACTCCATTTCGCAAGACGCAGAAGCTGGGCTGACACCCACCCGCAAGTGATTCTCACGTCCCCCTCACTCCCCAAAACAACCGAACCGTTTAAACATACGGCTCTGCACCGTGGCTATTCCCATTGCTTGGGCTGTGGGGATATGACAAGATATTTTATGGAATCATTTTCTTCTTTGCACTTTTCTCTTTAAGGTGTACTCAGTAGGTAACCGGCAGATATTTCCATAGATTCCGCGTGCGAATTCCCACAGTAACGAGGGGATCCGCTAACGCGTTCTCCATCGGTCTCGTGGGCGGGCATTTTCGGTTTCGCACGTCTCTCCGGAGCACCGGTATTTGTCCAACATTGATTCCCAACAGGAGGCAGACAAAGCATGAGCGTAATTAGTCTGAAGGTAAACGGTCGGACCTACCCGGTCGACGTCGATCCCGAGACTCCGCTGCTTTATATCCTCCGCAACGACCTGAACCTCAACGGCCCCAAGTTCGGCTGCGGACTGGGTCAGTGCGGAGCCTGCACGGTCATCGTGGAAGGCGAAGCCATTCGTTCCTGCATCACCGCCGTCGCGCTCGTCGGCGGATTCGAAATCACCACGCTCGAGGGCCTCGGCAGCACCGCCAAGATGCACCCGATTCAGCAGGCCTTCCTCGACAACCATGCCGCCCAGTGCGGTTACTGCATCAACGGCTTCATCATGCAGGCCAAGGCCTTCGTCGATGCCAACCCGAGCCCGACGTTCGAGCAGATCGCGGAGTCCCTCGTCGGCAATCTCTGCCGCTGCGGTACCCATCAGCGCATCCTTGCGGCTATTCAGCAGTATACGGGAGGTGCGGCATGAGAAAAGAGCATTACATCCCTAACGCAACGTATGAGCACGAGAACGAACCTGAAGTGCTCTACGAGAACGGTTTTCCGATTAATCTGTCGAAGCCCGGGCAGACCAAAGCTGGCTTTGCCAGAAGGGATTTTCTCAAGGGCGTCGGCGTCATGGTAGTAGGCTTCGGCGTGGCGGGATCCACGGCCAAGATCACAGGTGGTTCCACGGTTGAAGCCGCCGGTATGACCGGGGCTGCCGGCACGGGCGTTGAAGCGGCCACTGCCCTGGCTGATCCGCCGATCGATCAGGTTGATTCCTACCTCGTAGTCGGCCAGGACGGCGGGGTCACCATCCTGACAAGCTTGGTAGATCTCGGACAGGGCATCTCCCAGCAATATATCCAGTGGGTGGCCGAAGAGATGGAAGTCTCCATGGCCCGAATCAGGGTGATTCTAGGCGACACGGGCCTTGTCGCAAACGATGGGGGGATGTTTGGCAGCCGCGCCACCAACCTGTCTGGGGCGAAGTTCCGGAGGGCGGCCGCTGCAGCCAAGGCGAAGCTGCTGGAGCTTGCCGGCGAGCGCTTTGGGGTTTCTCCGTCCGACTTGACCGTGCATGACGGCGTCGTCAGCGTGAAGACGGAGGCCACAAAGTCCGTGAGCTATGCCGAGCTGATTGCCGGCAAGCGATTCGACGTGGAGATCCCCAGCAATTTCGAGGGGACGAAGCCTTGGCAGGAGTACAAGATCATCGGCCAACCCATCTCCAGGGTCGACATCCCAGTTAAGCTCACTGGCGAGGAGGAGTATGTCCACGACGTAAGGTTGCCGGGCATGCTCTATGGTCGCGCCATTAGGCCGCGTGGCCAATCCCTGTACCAGCACTCCGTGCTGCTGGACGTCGATGAGAGTTCAGTGGCCGATGTGAAGGGTCTGGTGAAGATTGTGGCTGCTGGCCACTTGGGTGGTGTGCAAGGCTTGGGCGGGCAGTTCAACTTCGTCGGTGTAATCTGCGAGCGGGAGGAACAGGCGGTCGAGGCAGCCTCCAAGTTGAAGGTGACTTGGGCCGAACCGCCTGAGATACCTGCCGACCTCTACCAGCACCTCCTCGCCGTAGGCCGGACTACGAGCACGAGACAGAATGGTGACCTGGAAGCAGCCTTGGCGATCGCGGACAAGGTGCTGGAGGCAACGTACACGTTTCCGTTTCAGGCCCACGCATCGATGGGGTCAGTGGCTGCAGTAGGCGACGTCAAGCTAGATAGCGACGGCAAGGTGGTCAGCGCGCAAGCCTGGTCGTCCACCCAAGCCACGCATACCCTCCGAAACAACGTGCGCCTCGCCCTGGGAATCCCCGCCGACGAAACGGCGGATAAGGTGAGGGTGCTATGGCGCTGGGGCGCGGGGAGTTACGGCAGCAACAATGGCAATCCCATTGTCGGTGTGGACGCGGCAGTGATGTCCGCGGCCGTGGGCAGGCCTGTCAAGGTGCAGTGGTTCCGCGAGGACACCCACGGATGGGAGAGCTATGGACCGATTCATCTATTCAAGATCAAAGCCGGACTGGATGCCTCCGGGAACGTCATCGCATACGAGTTCGACTCGTGGGGCGCTACTGCAAACAACAACAGTTCGGGTGAGCGCTACAAGTTCGGTCGGGGGTCGGCCACTTTCAGGGTGATGGGCGGCAATCCGACGGGAGGAACCTTCTTCCTTACAGCGCCGCTGCGAGCGCCTAGCCAGCCGGCTACCACTTTCGCTTCAGAGAGCTTCATTGACGAGATGGCAGCGGCTGTCAGCGCTGACCCGGTTCAATTCCGCTTACGCCACCTCGATCCCGCCGATCCTGCCCAGGCACGCGGTATGGATGTGATCGCTGCCGCGGCGGAGAGATTCGGCTGGGACACCCGTCCGTCACCTAACCCAGCCCATGTCGCCAATCGCTCCGGGGTGGTCAGGGGCCGCGGGATAGCTTACGGACCGCGAAGTCAGGCCTATGTGGCTACAGTCATGGAGGTTGAGGTCGATCAAGCCACAGGAGCGGTCCGTCCTATTCGGGCTGTGGTTGCCCATGACATCGGGTTGATCGTCAACCCCGAATCGCTAAGGCAGCAGATCGAGGGGCAGGTAGCTCAGACCACCAGCCGGGCGCTGTGGGAAGAGATCAAGCACGATGGCCGCCGGGTTTCCACGCTCGACTGGCTGAGCTATCCCTACCTCAAGATGACCGAGTTTCCCCGGGTCGAGTCGGTGCTGATCAATCGTCCCGAGCTGGGGACCGGCTCAGGTGCCGGTGAGGCTGCCACCGTCAGCATCGTCGGTGCCGTCGCCAACGCCATCTTCGACGCAACCGGGGCAAGGCTCCGTCAGGCGCCTTTCACGCCCGAGCGCGTTCTCGAAGCGTTGAATGCGAGGTAATCCGGATACCACAAAGGACCGAGGGCTATCCAAGAAGACCCGTTGTGCCCTGAGTGGCATGGCGGGTTTTCCGCTTACCCCACTCAATTCAGGATACATCAGCACTCCACTTCGCAAAACGCGAAAGTTGGGTCAAGAATCGGGCCTCGCGAGTCTGATTTGATACTTGCGTACGAGTCTTTGCAGGGAGGTTCTGGGCAGGCCGACGATTCGAGCTGTCTGAGTAATGTTGCCGCCGCTTTCAAGGAGCATTCGCGAGAGGTAATCCTTCTCGAAGGCTTCGATCACCTCGCGTTTGGCACGATGGTAGGTATGCTCCCATGAGAGGGGAACGCAGACTCGTTCGGTGTGAATCAGGTCATCGGGCAAGTCACAAACGTCGACATATTCACCGCGACAGAGCGAGACGGCTCGCTCGATCACGTTGCTGAGTTCTCTCACATTGCCCGGCCAAGGATAGGCGGAGAGGGCTTGCAGCGTCTCGGGCGCGATGCCCCCGATCTTGTGAGAGCTATTGCCGGCGAATTTCTGGCTGAAGTGAGTCGCCAGCAGCGGAATGTCCTCCGGCCGTTCCCTGAGCGGTGGCGCGTGAATCACAATCGTGTTCAATCGGTAGTACAAATCCTCGCGGAAGCGGCCGGACTCCACCTCTTTGGGAACGTTTCGGTTGGTGGCCGCGATGATCCGTACATCGACCGCAATGAGTTGCCGGCCGCCCACACGCCGGAATTGCCGCTCTTGCAGTACCCGTAGTAACTTGACCTGGAGAGGGGCGGTCAGCTCACATACTTCGTCGAGGAAGAAAGTCCCGCCGTTCGCGATTTCCAGCAGGCCCGGAGTTCGGACGGTTGCGCCGGTGAAAGCGCCCTTCTCGTAACCGAAGAGTTCGGACTCCGCGAGCGTCTCCGGTAAGGCACCGCAGTCGAGGGGAACAAACGACTTCTGCTGCCGGCGGCTTTGCGCGTGGATGCCTCGCGCGATCAGTTCCTTGCCTGTCCCGCTCTCACCCATGACCAGAATGTTCGAGTCCGTCGGCCCTACGCGCCGCATGAGCTCAAGAACTCCTTGTATGGCCGCGCTTTGACCAACGATTTCGACGGAATTGGAAATCAAGGCCAATTGACGGCGAAGCAGGAGATTTTCATCCCGCAACCGCTTCTGCCGGAGCGCGCGTTCAACTGTTACCCGAAGCTGATCCGGCGCGAACGGCTTGGCGACGTAGTCGAAGGCGCCTTGCCTGATGGCCTCGACTGCGGTTTCGATCGTCGGGTAGCCAGTGATCATCAACACGAGCATCTCCGGATCGAGTTCCTTCGCCTGCCTGAGCAGTTCCAAACCGTCCATCCCAGGCATCTTCAGATCCGCGATCATCAGATCGAAGGCGTTTCCTTTCAATCGTTCCAGGGCGCGCGTGGCCAGGCGCTCCGTCTCGACCTCGACCCCGAGCACGGCGAGCGTGTCCTGACAAACTTCGAGCATGTCCGCCTCGTCATCTACAACCAGAATTCGTGACATGGGCATGAATACCACGCTCCGAGAGGAAAGCTACCCTATAGCGAGATTTCCGCGGCGAAAGCATCAAGTTGGAAGTAATCCCATCATCCGTGCGCGAGCCGTACTGAAACATAGAGTACGGCGAGCGCCACCAGCGTCGCCATGCTGGCTGCGATCGTGCCGATCCGACTGCGGGGATCTGAACCGCATGAGACCTGAAGGGACTGAGCGGCGCGCAGGCTCAGAACATCATGAAGAAGCATGAGCAGGACCATGCTGGCCACCAGGAAGAGCTTCCAGGGCAGCCATGCCACCACCGACGCATTCATCTTGTCCGGATCGAAGGCCTCTCCGTTAAGGAGTTGCCCCATCCGGACCGTAGAAAGACGCAAGGCGAGGCCGGCGATTCCGGTCAGAACCGCAAGGGTTAGAGCACCCCAGCCTATCCAGCGAAAGCGGCGGGCCAGCCCGCGCATGATTTGCCGACGCTCCTCGGGGGCAAACCCGGCGGTGAAAGGAACCACGATCATTCCGGTGTAGAGGAGGCCACCAACCCAGACGGAGGCCATCAAGACGTGTAACCAAACATCAACCTGATACATAGGACCTCCAGCGCTGACGCCTAGCCTGCGGGGAACGCGCCTCGGCTGCAGCGCCCAGGATGGGAAACCGAAAATCTCCCACTCAGCTCTGACACGGCAGTTTTACTGTGAAGAGCGTTCCTTTTCCCGCCTGGCTATCAACCAGGATCTCCCCGCCGTGACTTTTTACGATGCCGTGGCTTACGGAAAGGCCGAGCCCCGTTCCCTTGCCGACTTCTTTGGTGGTGAAGAAAGGATCGAAAATCTTCTCACGGATGGTCTCAGGTATTCCACTACCGGTGTCACCGATGGTTAAAATTACGTACTCACGCCGCGCGCCACCGACGTCGGTCTCGCTCGCCACGTCCGTCGTAATGGTCAGATGGCCGCCGTCGGGCATCGCATCGACCGCGTTATTCAACATGTTGATAATCACCTGCTGCAACTCGTTCGCATTGCCCCTAATACTGGGGAGATTGGGTCGCAGCTGCATATTTACCCTCATATTCTCAACGCTCAGCCGGTGATCAGCGAGCGACACAGCCTCGGCAAGGATCGTATTGATGTTCGTGGGCCCGCGCTCACCTACGGACTGGCGCGAAAACGTGAGCAACCCGCGAGCGATCGTGGCCACACGCTCTGCATGCTTCTCGATCTTTTCCACGTCAGAAACCACTTTTGCCGGTAGTCGGCCGCCAAAGTTCGAGACCAGCAGCTTGGACTTGGCGAGAATGATGGCGATGGGATTGTTGATCTCGTGCGCCACCCCTCCCGCCAGCTCTCCTACCGCAGCCAACTTCGCCGTTTGGATTAATTTGGCCTCCATCTGCTTCCGATCGGTGATATCTTGAATAAGCTCCACCACCTCAATGACCGTTCCCTGGGCATCCTTGATGGGAGAGGAAGTGATCCTAAAATACAGCGTATCACCATTTCTTGCGAGTATTTTCTCCCCATGGGTAACACGACCTGTCCTGAAGGAGCGTTCCGAGGGACAATCCGAGCATTGCGAATCTTCACCCCAAAGGGTTTGGTAGCAGGAGTCTCCGTTGATGCCCTTGAGTGAGGCGAACCAGGTCTCAAGCGTCTTGTTCGCCCAAAGGATCCGTTTCCTTCGGTCCAGCAGCGCCAGGCCCGCTCCCACCGCGCCGACGATGCCGTCTAATCGGCGCTTCTCCTTCTCCAGTTCCCTGGTGCGCCCCGCCACCAGGTTTTCCAGCTCAGCCGTGTATTGACTGATTTGCGCCTGCATCTTTTGATTCTCAATTTCCCGCTGCCGTATGCGCTCCGCCATCTTGTTGAACGAGTTTCCCAGCTGCTCAAGGTCGTCCGCGGTCTTGATATCCACCCGCTGGCTCAGATCCCCGTCAGCCATCTGCCCGGCCACGGAGATCAACTGTTGGACGTTCCCCCGAAGTTTGAGATCGACCCATACACCCATGAACGTTCCGGCGGCGAAGACGGTCAGAATCATCAATACCAGCATGCCCACCCGTTCGATGATTCCGGTCCAGACCCTCTTGGCGAGAAAGCCGACCCGCAGGCGTCCGACCATCTCCGCTTCCTTCAAAAAGGAGACCGGAACCGCTATGTCGAATTGGCGAGCTTCGGCTTTGAAAAGCCAGTGATCGCGACCCGGCGGTGGATCATCGAGCACTTGAACCAACTCTGAGCTGGCTTCGTTGGCCTTCTGGCTGATGGGATCCGAAAGGCGCTTGCCGATCTGCCGGCTATCCGTGCTGGCTATTACGACGCCTTCACGATCCTGAATGATGAGATAGAGCAGGTTAGGATCCCGCTTGGCCGCCTCGACGTAATCGTCCAGGAAAAGCACGTCGCGGCTCCACATAGCATCCTTGCAAAGTTCCGCGGACGATTTGGCGAAAGTGACGTAGAAGGATCGCATCGCCTCCTCCACCACGCGCAGCTCGCCCCGCGCGGCAACAACCCCTGCGATCGCGACAACCGTCACCTCCACGAGAAAGGCCGTAATAATAAGTCGCGATCGAAGACCGATCTTTTTCCTCAGATCACTGACCTGGGATTTCAATGCTAACCCTCACTGGACTGGCTTCAGGATATGCCCGGTGCACGCCGGATTCAACTCCAGGACGTAATAGCTGTCAGGGATCCCGGCATCCCCGACGGCCATCGGCGATGGTTTATCTGCTCGGAGACGGCTTCCTGCCAGTTCACCTTTACTTTGGCTTGTCGTCCTCCCAGCTCTCCCAAGCCTCGGCTGGAAAGAGGCTCATGATGTACACGGCCAGGTAATCCAGATCGCGCCCCTGGATCTTCTCCCGCCAGCCGGGCATCGTCAGCGGAGGGGGCAGTCCTTTGGGATCTTCTTTCTCCGGGCGCTTGCCCTCGACAATACCGGTCTTGATCTTTCGGAACTCATCAAGCCAGGCGGCCGGATCGTGGTCGATGTCGGCGCCGCTCTCTACAAGCATCCTGAGCTTTTCGGCCTCCTCTTTGTCATTGACGATCGTGTCGGCTAACTTGAACAGTTGAGGGATCTCACCGCCCTTCGCGTTGGGGTTCCTTACCCCGCCGCGGCCGCCCCGGCCGTGGCACCCGGCACAGCCCCAAAGTTCAAAAACGCGTTTCCCGCGATCAACCGCACTTTTCGGCTCGGGCCCGGGATTTGAAGGAATCACATATCTGCCCGGCAACGCCTCCCCGGTGAAGCTGAGCATGAGCACAGTGAGTGCCGTGGCTTCTTCATCCGTCAGCTTGTAGTTCGCCATCCAGGAACCCTCCCGAACCGCCGACGGATCCTTGAAATGGCGGAGCAGCCATGCGCGATCTAGAAGATCGAGTCTGCCGTCCCGGTTCACGTCCTTCAGGCCTGCCTCTGTGAGATCGACCCCGACGTCGTTCGGATGGCCCTTCAACCGATGACATGCGATGCAGCCGAGTTCCGTGAAGAGCATGCGACCGTGGCTAAGGACGGGTGCGCCCGGCAGTTCGCTCCCCGGGTGGCACTTACCGCAAGCAGCCTGGACGTAAACTCCCGAAAGAAAGGGCCGATCAAGGTTCTCGGTTGAAGGCTCGGCGGAGAAGAGGGGGAGACGGGCGACCGAGGCCCGGCCGTGGGCCTTCTTGACTCTCCGCGTCTTCCGGTCTCCCCTGTGGCAAGCGGTGCACCCCAGATCGGGGAAAAGATGCTTCGATAGGATCTCTTCTGGACACCGACATGGCTTTCCAATTCCTGCCAAGCCCGCCTCTCCCATGGGAAAGTGGCAGTTAAGACATCTATCCCGGAATCCTGAGGAGGCACTGGATGTCGGCGGCTTCGGCCCGTCTTTCGCTCGAGGGGAGGAAAAGCCAGCCCCGCTCCGTGCGCAGAGTATCGGCCCTACGAGCGCGAGGGCAGCGAAGACGATGATGACCTTCGTCCACCTCATTCTGGCGATTCCCCCTCCGGTTCGTCCCAACTCTCCCACTGGTCCGCGGGAAAAAGCGTGAGGACGTAGGCCATCAACTCGTGAATCTGCTTGTCGGTCAGTTTCTCGCTCCAGTTGGGCATTGCGAGGGGCGGATCGGCGCCGTTCGCGTCCTCCTTGAGCGGCCGCTTGCCCTCACGGAAGGTCTTTTTGATCTTGACGAACGCCTCCAGCCACGGGTCCTGCTCGTCGAATGGCGAGTTCTGTTGCAATAGCGCAAGCAGTCTGTCCGCCTCCGGCTTGGTATTCACAATGGTATCCGCCAGTTTGAATAAGGCAGGAACTTCCCCCCCCTTGGCATTGGGATTCCTCACACCGCCCCGTCCGCCGATCCCATGGCAGAGGGCGCATCCCGACCGCAGATAGATTTTCCTGCCCCGCTCCGCCGCCGAAAGGGTCCATCCTGGGAAATTACCTGCCGCGATGCGACCCATAGCCATATCGCCCACGGGCGCGCTCCATGGGTCGGTGCTGTCTGCAAGAACGGTCCTGGAGGCGCTCAGACTATCGAAGGGCGCGCCTTGGGATGGCCACCGATCGATATCTTCGGCCTGATCAGAAACGAACGCCATTCTCGACTTGTCCGAATCGGTGTTCTTGATGTAGAAGGCGGGGCTCCAGGTCAACGAGCGATAAGCCAGGAACGAGTAAAAGATTAGGAGAGCCCCAGCCATGCTGAAGAAAATCTCCAGCAATGTGGCAGCGCCTTTGTCTTTTTCTACCATTTTCCACTCTCCAGAGCCTTGATGAGGTCCCACCGCACCCAGCCGGGCGCCTCTCCCGGTTCGGGTTCGGCTTTCGCGCCTTCGAGTTCTTCTTTTATTTCCCATATCGTCAACGGCGGGAAGAACCGCACGAACAGCAACAGCAGCAACGTAAACCCGGAGACCCAACTCGCCGTGATCGACCATTCCACCCAGGATGGGAAATACTGGCCATCCCCCCACGGCAGATAGGGGTGCACTCCGCTTGGAATGATGATCGAGTACCGTTCCATCCACATCCCGATGTTGACCAGCAAGCAGACGATCACGAGGTTGCGGATCGTGCGAAATTTCGGTACCGCCAGGACGACAAAGGGCACGGGAAAGCAGAGCGCAAACATGAGCCAGAACATAAAGACATGCTGGCCGAGCACCTTGCTTTCAAAGAGTCTTAATTCCGCCTCTCCCTTCCCATAAAAGACAAACAAGTGCTCGATGATCATCGCATACAACCAGAAGCAGCAGAGCGCCAGCAAGAACTTCGCCACGGAATTGAAATGTTGCTTCGTGATATAGGCCTCAAGATGGAAGAGCTTTCGGAGCAGTGCCGCAAAGCAGATCACGGCCGCCACGCCGGAGTAGATTGCCCCCAATACGAAGAAAGGACTGATCAGCGTGGTGTGCCAGCCGGGTTTGGTGGTCATGCCGAACACAAACGAGACGTTGGTGTGAACCGAAATGACCAACGCGAAGAGAAAGATCGACATGCCGGTCATGATGCGATTAAGCACCTTATGCTGTCTCTCGGTCCCCGTCCAGTTCAGGGAGAGGGTGCGATAGATCTGGCGGCGCCAGGGACTCACCTCGGTAAGCCTGTTCGCACACACGGCGATATCCGGGACGAGGGCCAGATAGAAATAGAAGCAGGAAGTGATCAGATACGTGGTGATGCAGACCACGTCCCACAGCACCGCCGAAGTGAAATGAGGAAACTTCAGCACATAGAGCAGGCGGTGCGGCCCGCCAAGATCGACGATGACACTCAGCGCGCCGAAGGGAAGGCTGAACACCGTGATCGCTTCCGCCAATCGCGTGAACGGACGGCGCCAGGGGGTATCGGTGATCCGCAGCACGGAGGAGATGAGCGTTCCGGCATGGGAGATTCCGATGAAAAAAACGAAGTTGACGAGGTAGACCCCCCAGAACACCGGAGCGTTCAGTCCCGTCACCCCCAGTCCCTCCTGGACTTGCCTCGTCCAGGCAATAATTCCCCACACGAGAATCAGACCGAGCAAGCCACAGGTGAGGAGATAGCCTCTGCCGGGTTTGGTCGCGACCGAAACGAGAATATCCTTTTCAACGTCTGCCATGGCAGGTCCTCAGTTCAGATAGGACACCTTTGGACGTGTGCCTACCTCTTCCAGCACGCGGGAGGCGCGTGAGCTTCGGGTGAGCTGCGATACCTCGCTGTCGGGATCGTCCAGGTCGCCAAATACGATGGCGTCCGTTGGACAGGATTCGACGCAAGCCGGCACATAATCCGTTGCGCGCATTGGACGCTTTTCCTCCCTGGCCTGCTCCTTTGCCCGCAGCAGGCGATGGGAGCCGAACGTGCACTTCTCGGTCACGCCTTTGTCGCGCAGGGTGACGTCCGGGTTGGTCCCGCTGGCCATCTCGCCAGGCCAGACAGGCTTCCACCAGTTGAACCATTTAAGCGTATAGGGACAGGCGTTCACGCAGTAGCGGCATCCGATGCAGCGCCAGTAGATCTGAGCGACCGTCCCGTTCGAAACCGGATAGGTGGCGGCGACCGGACAAACGTACGTGCAGGAGGGTCGGTCGCATTGCTGGCACATCATCGGCAGAAGTTTCCCGGAAACATGGGGATACTCCCCCTCGATCTCAGGGAGTATCTGAAGCCATCGGATGATCCGTCCCATCGCGGCGTCCTCAGGATTTCCGAGCCCCACGTTGTTTTCCGTAGCGCAGGCGACGACGCAGGCCTGGCAACCTGAGCATTTGTTCAGGTCAATGACCATTCCTAAACGTGTCATAGCGATCCCCTTCGAATATTGACCTTCTCAAAATCCCATAGCATGACGTTGGCGCCGTCATTTTTCCGATAGGCAACGATCTCGGCCGGGTTGCCCCCGGCATTCTGCGCGAAGGTTCCGGTGGCGTGTCCCATGCCCAGCGGAAGGCACACCGCGTCGGCCGGAACTCCGGGGAAGTACCTGGCGATGGCACGAATCGAGCCTGACGCGTTTTCCAGGATGATCTCCTCCCGATCTTTGACTCCGAGCCGATGAGCCGTCTCCGGGTTGATTTCCACCCAGGTGGTCCACCAGGTTCTCAGATGGGGACCCACGGTGGTCAGCAGGTACGGCAAATGAGCGCCTTCCCCGTGACGCAGGGCGAGGGGAGCTTCGAGGAGCAGATGAAATGCGCCCTCTGAAAAGGGGGGTTCCGACCAGCCGATGTCCGGGAAGTTGAATTTGGCTTCGGTGGGCGCGCGCAACTCAAGTGCTTTCGCCGCCTCCTCCAGGTTCTGCCAGGGGAAACGCTCCTTCTCCACACCCATGCCGTGGGCCAGCTCGAAGACCAGTGAAGACACGTCAAACATCGCCGGGGCTGGCTCCAGCGCGGGCTCCACGACGTGGGTAATCATCCTGCCATCCCGGGCATAGGGATAGACGTCACGTCGTTCAGCCCACAGCGGGAGCGGTAAGATGAGGTCTGCAAAGGCGGTGGTTTCGTTCTTGAACGAGGAGAGGCAGACGACCTGTTTGGCTTGCTTCAGCCCTTCCTTCCACCGCGACGGAGCCGGGCTGGTAAAGACGGGATTGGCTCCGGCCAATATAACCGTTTCCACTCTGCCCTCGGCAATCTGCTTCGGCAATTCCTCGACGTTCAACCGTGGCGCGGCCGGCGGGGCTGGCGGCAGGCTGGAGCGGCCCAGCGCGGCCAGACCTCCCGGCGTACCGATGTTGCCGAGCAGTCCGTTGAGCGCCACGATCACCGCCTGGTCTTCCAGACGGCGGCGCGGAGCGACGCAGAGCGGCCGCAGCGTGGCGATCCTGCGGGCCAGGGGCTGAAGCTGTGCATGGTTGATCCCTGTCTTCTTCTCAAGATCGGCCGGACTCAGGACCCTTACCTGTTCAATCAACTTTGAGAAGCCTTCAAGGGATTCACACTCCTTCGGATACAAGTTCTCCGACACGATGACGTGAAGCAGGGCCAGTGCTACGGCGGGTTCGAATCCCGGCCTGCACACCAACCACTTCGTGGCTTTCATGGCCGTGAGGTTCCACCTCGGCCCCACATACCAGATCGGAGCATCCGTCACCCGCAAACGCGCGAAAGCTTCCTGGGCCTGTCTTGGATCGAACGACTGGAGCCAGTCCCAGCCGAAGGAGATGACGCCGCGCGCCCGCGCAAGATCAAGGCCCCATGCAGACCAGCCCGTAGCCTGTTCCATCGCATCCACCATCCATTGGCCCGGGATCCACTCGTGCGTATAGAGGTAAGGCGATCCCAACGCGCCGAAGAGTCCGGTCAGCAGGGAGAAAGAAAGTCCGATCTCCTCCCGCAGGACCAGGGCCGTTTTTGACGGATCATCGCCGGCTATACGGGAAAGCTCCTCCAGGGCCGCCGTCCGGGAAACCGGCCGCCAATGGTCTGCGCCCCGTTGGCCATCACGCCTCAGCGACTCCCTCACACGATCGGGATGAACCAGTTCTTGGGGGACGATATAGGCTTTTTGACACGGCTTCGATGGAAAGGGCCGCACGCCCACAATGTGATTGCTCACCCGGCGAAGAGCCACCGGGCAAGCCGCTGGACATGCCGCGCACACCGACGGCATCCATTCATCCGACAGGTCCCGATCGAAGGGCTGCTCCATGAGACCATCGACCGCGGGGATTGCGCCCGGAACCTGTTTCAGGGCCTGCGCCAGGGCTACCGTCGCGCCGCCCGTCACGCCCAGCTTTATGAGTGTTCGTCGGGTAAGCTTCATAGTGTCGACCTCTCACCGATGACAAGCGGAACAATCCGTGGATACGTTCTCCTTGTTGTGGCAGGCGACGCATTGGTTCATCCCGTCCTGCCCTTGCGGGAAGTAGGTGGCGGTGAAGGGTTCCTCCATGTCTTTCACTTCGCCGTGGCAAGCGGCACATTCAAGATTCCCCAGCATCACATGCCGGCGATGCGAGAAATAGACATGCCGCGGCGTGTGATGGACCTGCTGCCAGGGAATCTCCTCCCCCGACGCGAGATAATGGGCGAGTTCTGGAGGAGTCTTCGGAGTCTGGCGCCCGGGATCATGGCATAGCGCGCACATGGTGGTTGACGGGATGCCCGCGTGCACGCCATCCGCGCCTCCCGTGTGACAGCTCACGCAATCCATGTTGAGTTGCGTATGCTTGGAATGAGGGAACGCGATCGGTTGTGTCACCTCTACACGTGCCGGGATGGCCGTCAGAGATTCGAGAATCGCCAATGGAACTACGACGCACATCGCGGCGGTTCCGTAATAAGCCCATCTCGCCATGCTGCCTCCTAAAATCATGCGGTCAGCGCCCGGCGCGCTGCCGGGCTGCCTTGGAAGGCGGTGATCATGTCCAGGGGAAGCGGAAAAACAATGGTGCTGTTATTCTCCACGCCGATCTCGGTGAGCGTCTGCAGATATCGGAGTTGAATCGTCAGCGGCTCTTCCGCGAGTTTCCGCGCGGCCTCGAGCAGCGCGTGTGAGGCCTTCAGTTCTCCTTCGGCGTGGATGATCTTGGCGCGTTTCTCACGCTCGGCTTCAGCCTGCCGGGAGATCGCACGCACCATCAACTGCGGCAGATCGACGGCCTTGATTTCCACCATGCTCACCTTGATGCCCCAAGGGTCGGCATGCTTGTCGATGTACATTTGAAGGCGGGCGTTGAGCTCTTCCCGCTTGCTGAGCAAATCATCCAGTTCGACTTCACCCAGGACGGACCGGAGCGTCGTCTGCGCCAATTGCGTGGTGGCATACAGGTAGTTCTCGACTTCCACGATCGACCGGTTGGCATCGATGACACGGAAATAGATCACGGCATTGACCTTCACGGTCACGTTGTCCCGTGTGATGATGTCCTGGGGGGTCACGTCCAGAACTACCGTGCGCAGGCTCACGCGCATCATGCGTTGGATCGGGAAAATCACCAGCCGGAACCCGGGCAGGAGCGGATTCGGTCTGAGACGGCCAAAAGTAAAGACCACGCCACGCTCGTATTCGTTAATCACCTTGACGGAACTCAGGAGCCAGATTACCAGAATGGCGGGGCCGAGGATTACCGGAGCGAATAACGATTCCATATCGGGGTCTCCTTTTTAGATGATCGTTGAAGCATGCGCTTGGGGGCGGATGTTGGGCCTCACGGCATCAGCGGCTCTCCGTTTAAAATTTCAGGAATCGATAGACTTCCCGGCCATCCGTCTCCGACATCTCCGAACCTGGCCGGCGCATCATCCGCTTGACGTACTTTTGCCACTCCAGGCTATGGAACTTCGCATTGAGCGCCCGGGCGAGGGTGTGGCACTTGCCGCACTTTTGCGAGAAGAGCTGATATTGCTTTTGCGTCTCGGGTGCAAAGGTCTTCAGCTTTTCAGGGGAAATGCGATCCGGTCCGCGATCCTGCGCCAGAATCACGAGGCTGGCGCCGTCCTTGGTGCACTGCTCCCGCCGCGCCCCGGTTTCATCAATGAGGCGGTTGCGGGCTTTATCCTTGGGACAAAGAGCCTCATCCAGCTTATGGCCGCGACTGCAATTGGGAAACTCGCCGCCCGAGCCCACGCGCTCAAGCAGCGCGCGGCTCACCTTATTCTCCACCCCGTCCTTTGCACAGATCAGATAGGCTACGTCTTCATCTTGTGCACGAACGGACCAGATAAGGGAAGCCACGAGGGCGAGAAAGATGGAGAAAACGATCCTTTTGGTCATGGTCAACCTCCCGACCTTCTTTGTTCATTGAAATTCCAGCTCAAGTGGATGCGGAAGAGATTGGTGCTTCCACTGTTGAGCTGAAGCGCCCGATCGGCGTAATCGTCGAACGCATAACTTGCACGGAGGACGACGCCTGGGCTGATCGCGTAGTCGAATCCCGTATAGGCCCATTGGCTCGTAATCTTGAGCGCGGAAAATCCACCGAGGTCAGGGGCGATACTGGAATCGAACGATGCGCTCGAGGGCGTGAACCGGTAGTTCGCAAACAGAGCGGTTCTTCGCGAGGGCATCCAGTTGATCCCGGCGACCCACGCCTGGATCCGGGTCCGGTAGAGCGTCCCCGGGTCGATGTCCACCCAGCCCTCCTCGAGGCTGCGCAGGCCGCCGGTCGAGCCGAAATACAGAACCGCGGCGGTCCGGCTCCGGTCATAGGTATAGGTCGTGCTGAAGTTCAATCGCTCAACCGGCGAATAGGTCGCCGTCACCGTGAGCAGATGATCCCGCTGATGTCGATCCACACTGGAGTTGCGATCATCACTGAACCGGTACACGGGGGAGAGCGTGAGCGTTTTCGTCGCTCGCCAATTGACGCTCAGGAAACCCTCTTGAACCTGGGTGGGTTGATTGGTCAGGTCGGGATAGATGCCCGGTACGCTGGGATACGGGCGACGTCCGACCTGCGGAGCGAAGCTATCCTGCTTGCCTAAACGCGTGAGCGGTTGGTCTATCAGTTGGAACTTGTAACGTGCTGAGACATCCAACCCAGCGCGCGGTCTGAGGAGGAAGCCCAGTTTCCCTCCGTGCTTGCTGGTGTTCCAGGGGCCGCGTTCATAGGGTCCGCTCAGGCCCAGCCGGCGAAGGAGCACGTTCGGCCGATTGATCCGCTCCAGCTCGTATCCGGCTTCCAGGCTTGTATTCCGGGTGAGCGCATAGGCGGCCTCGACCCCACCGCTATGTACGATTCGGTCAATCGAGTCAGGGTGTGTCGGATTGATTTCGTAGAACTGATATCGGGCGGTGGTCTTCAGACCGGGCAAAGGCCGGGCTGTAATTCGTAGGTTCGAGCTGATCAGATCGGCGGCGCCCCGCGTGAATTGATTCTCCGACCGCGCGCTGGTGAAGCCGGCATGAACGCTGGTGCCGTGGGATACATCCCAGCGCAGATCCAGCTTGTCCGTGCGCTTGGTGGAATCGGGGATGACGCCATAGGGCAGGTCGCCCGTGATCGGGAAGAACGTCGACGCGAACGCCGGCCGGTAATCGAATCGCGGGGCCTGGCCGCGTTCGTTAAACTTTCTGACCGTATGTCCGTAGTAAAGGGCCAGTGGTCCGAACTTCGCCTCGCTGCCCAGCTCAAGGTCGTTCGTGACCTGGTCCACGCGTCGGGTGCCGGCTTGAACATGACAGCTCGCGCAGTGCGTGAGTGTCCTCGCTTGTTCATGCCCTCCCCGCGTGAGATACCGATAGCGGGCGATGAATTGAACGTGGGGCAGACCGGGAACCGTGATCCGCACGTCAGGTTTCCATTCGGACCGCACGATTTGATAGTTCCTTCCCGGATCGGCATCCGCGACGGTCAGCCGCCCGCCCTCCGTGAACCCCAGGTTGGTCAGGAGGTCGTGATCCAAACGATGCAGAATACTGCTCTGCTTGAGCCCGAGGATGACCCGGCGTCCCAAGTCTATGAACAGCTGGTGGTCCTGGTCCTCGTCACTTCGGCGCAGTGACTTTCCCGCGATGCGCGTGCTTCCCCTTCGGAAGTTGAATGAGGAAGTGACTTCCGCACCGGGGCCCAGCACTCTGTACTCCGCCACCTTGGTTTTTGAACCCGTGGTAGCGGTCGCGCGCTGGCCAGGAGCCACTTCCAGCTCGAAGCTCCTGTCGGTTCTTGACACGCTGGGAGGTTCCTGCACGGTATTGGTGATCACGCTCGCGCCATCATACGGGCAGACCCACTTCTCTTCTTCCGCCTCGGGTTTGAACCGGCTCGACTTTCCACAGCTCGGGCACCGCAGCTTGTCGAGTTTCTCCCAGCGGTTCGGACATCGGGTTCGGATCGTACCGTCACCGGTCCTCAGACTGACGGCCACATTGCATTTGGCGCAGATCACCAGCTGTTGTGTCGCACCGTCGCTTGCCCGCCCGGAGAAGGAGCCAAGGAACAGGAAACCGACGGCTAAGGTAACAGCCACCTTGAGCGAAAGAGGCCGGCTGAGGCCGAAGCGAAGCTGAGGCACCGTGCTTGAGTGGGTCTCCATCATCGCGTGAACCTCCCGAGCCCGGTGGTCGAAGGCAAATCCGTGCCGTGAAGGGTCGAATGGCACTGCGTGCACTTCGTATAGAACGTCTGGCGTTTCTCTCGCGAATCGAGCACATCTTTAAGGGCTGGCAGTTGACTTTGATGGCCCGGATGGCACTGCATGCAGAGGAAGGGCTCTTCCTGCTTCTTTAAGTTGTTCGCAATCGTCCCGTGCGGTTCATGACAAATGGTGCAGTCCTCCGTCACGGGCGGATGCTCGAAAGTGAAGGGCCCTTCCTTCTCCGGGTGACACTGGAAGCAGAGCTGAGAGACGTTCTCTTGCCGGAGCATGGCCCGGCTCCCCGACCCGTGTTGGTTATGGCAGTCCGTGCATTTGATCTTGCCTTCGAGGATCGGATGGTGCGAAGGATAAGAAAGTTGCGCACGACGTTGCGCATGACAATCCAAACAGAGATCCGGCTCCGGCTTAATCAGCAGTTTCTCGGTGGCGCGCATGGGGTAGTGACAATCGACGCAACCGACGTTCGCCTGATCATGCCGGCTTCCGGCCCAATCGAAATGGGAACGGCTGTTGTGGCAACTCAAGCAATAAGCGTTCGTATTCGCCTTTTCGGCAGGCGGCAGACCGCTGTAGTGGATGATCTTGGAAGGATCCCCCCGACCGAACAGCTCAGGGTCGAGGGCCATGCCAAACTTAAGGATCTTACGGGTATCGCCTCGGCCCTGTATGTGAAGGCTTCCCGGCCCGTGACATGATTCACACTCGCGTCGGGCAACCTGGAGTTCGAAGGTGGCGATTCGCGCATGAGCGGTCTTGCTGAACTCCCTCCCTTGGTCCACGTGACATACCGCGCACATCTTCTGGCCGACATACTCCGCCCCCGCTATGGAAGGGACTTTCGCCGTCGGCGCCCTGTCTTGCTGTTTCTCGCCAGCGTCCGTCATGACTGAGCAGAGCGCCAGAACAACAATTGTGCTCAAGGACGCCAGCTTGAATTTTCTCTTGCTCGGTTTCATGGGTCTCCAATCGGGACTCTGCGAGGATCATGCCAATAAGAGCCGACGGCACATGGAAAGCGGTTCTTCCATCTATTTCATTGTGAAATATGGGGTTATCAATGTAGCAGGAAGGAGCCGGAATTCGTGAGATTTTTGACGGGTGCTACAAGTATGTGACAGGTGGATGCCCGAATATTTATCTAAATTCAATTATCACTACAATTAGCTGGTACCGCTACGGCGAGGTATCATGGATCATTTATGAAGCACCTCTCCCTGCCATCCTTGATCGTCTAGCAGTTGAAGGCTGGAGGCGCTGTGCGGGAGAGGCACTCGCCCGGAAAGGCTAGCTGTCATCTCGTTGATTTCGTCAACGCTCAGAAACGAAGGCAGTTACGCGGGGGATCCCGCGGCCGAATTGGGAGCAACCGGACTATTTCTCGTGCCTGCGCCGGGATCAACTCGTGGATGATCCTGGACGGTGAAGGAGGACCAGCGCACGGAACGATCATTGCAACCGGTAGAGAGGAGGATTCGTCTATGACGTCCTTGCAACCGGGAACTTCCTTCCGCCGCAGGCCCATCGGGATGTACGGCGCCGAACGAGCTAAGGAGTTCGTCCAGCCTCCAGTCTGTAAACGTCTTAAGTATCCCAACTGGCTGAATCCGCATTGCGACTGGGTGACTGCACCCGATTGACAGTCAGTTCGTAGGAGGAACAACGGTGAAAAGAAAAAGGACCAACATCAAACTGCTCGTCCTTATTATAAGCTTTTTCGGCCTGGTCCTTGTCCAATATCCCTTTGACTCGCAAGCTCGAGATACCCTTCAGCCGACCAGGCCCGGCCTGAATATCGAAATCAGCAGCGTCACCATTCCAGCTGATCGCAAACCCGTCGTCACTTTCAAGATCACCGACAACGCGAAACTGCCGTTGGATATAAATGGAGTGCTCACGGTTGGCCCCGTGGCGATGAGTTTCTTAATTGCCCGAATCGATCCTGGCAATGCGCAATACACCAACTACATTACTCGATCCGCAACCGGCGCCGTCCTTGGAACCGTACAACAGCCCACAGCCGACTCCGGCGGGAGGTTCGCCGATCTCGCCAGCGGACAGTACACTTACACCTTCGGCACCGCCCTGCCGGAGAATTACAATCCTATTATCACTCATACCGTAGGTATTTATGCCCGTCGTGACCTGAGAGAGTTTGATGATCGGTTTTATGTAGGCAATGCCACCTTCAACTTTGTCCCCGCCGGGGGGACGGTCCAGACCATTCGTGAGGTGGTGAAGACGGAGGCGTGCAATCAATGTCACAACGTACTGGCGCTTCACGGAGGCCGCCGGCGTGAAACCGGGCTCTGCATACTGTGTCACCAGCCACAAAACGTCGATCCCGATACCGGTAATTCGGTCGATTTCAAAGTCTATATTCACAAGATCCACATGGGCGCGAACCTGCCCAGCGTCAAAGCAGGCACTCCCTATCGGATCATAGGTGCGGGGCAAAGAGTCTTCGATTTTTCCACCGTCGCTTTCCCGCCCAGTCTAGGGTCCTCCCTCAACAACCTCCGGAATTGCGCCCGGTGTCATACAGGCAGTCAGGGCGACAATTGGAGAACGCAACCGTCCCGCGCCGCATGCGGTTCCTGTCATGATGCCATCGAATGGGCGACGGGAAAGAACCACGCGGATGGTCTGGCGCAGGCCGATGACCGCGAATGCAGGGAGTGCCACCCCGCGACGATGGAGAAGGAGTTTGATCTATCGGTGCCGGGGTCGCATGCGGTACCTGCAAAGTCCCCACAACTGCCCGGGATCAAGTTCGAGATCGTAAGCGTGACCGAAACGGATCCAGGGAAAAGGCCGGTGGTGGTTTTTAATATCAAAGACAAGACCGGCGGATCGATTGCACCTGGCGAGTTGAATACCCTTGCCCTGACAATCGCCGGACCTACCAGCGACTATAAGGAGTTTTGGCGTGAGGATGCCAGGACCGCCCAGGGCCCAGACTCGTCGGGCAACTATGGATACACATTTACGAAGGCAATTCCTGCGGACGCCCTCGGTACCTACGCTGTCGGCATCGAAGGCTCCAAGAACGTCCAGATGGTCACGAGCCTGGACAGTGGGCGAATGGAAACCATACGCGATGCCGGGTTCAACGAGGTCAAGTATTTCGCCGTTACGGATGCGTCTCCCATCGCCAGGAGGAAAGCGGTCGACGTGAAGAACTGCAATGTTTGCCATGATCAGCTGGCGCTGCATGGGACCCTCCGGCGGAATACGGAACTCTGCGTGATGTGCCACAATCCCAACCATACCGACATCGGTCGCCGTACTCCGGACAACATGCCGGCCGAGACGGTTCACTACAAGGTTCTTATCCACAAGATTCATCGTGGCGAGGAGCTTGCGAACGAATATACGGTCTACGGTTTCGGCACTACCGTCCTCAAGGTGAACGAAATCCGTTTTCCTGGAGACTTGAAGGACTGTGCCAAGTGCCATGTGACTGGGACGAACCTGTTGCCCCTTGCGCCGGCCCACCTGTCAACCGTGAATCCGCGCGGATCCTTTAGAGGCTTGCCCGATCCGCTGTTGCCTACAGCCGCTGCATGTACGGCGTGCCATGATAGTCTCGATGCAGCAGCTCATGTGGGAACCATGACGGACGGGGGGGTGCGCGAAGCTTGCGTGACCTGTCACGGCGAGGGCAAGGAATTCGCCGTGTCAAGGGTGCATCTTAAGCTTCCTGGAGCGATTCAGTAGGGTCTCTCCGGGTCATGGTGGGAAGTTCCCATATGCTGCAGGGACCTTTTCTCCCGAGTAGCTCAAACCCGGGCGCAGCCCGCGCCCAAGGAGGGCGGGAGTCCCTGGGAGGGGACTAAGAGCATGTCGATCAGTCTTAGCCTGTTTGCTGCCATCGTACTGGTCACCATGGCGCTGGGGCTTTATTCCTTCGCCGTTTGGGGTGAGCAAATCAGGCACGAATTACGAAGAGGTTTCATCCTGGCCTTCTGGGCTGGTCTGGTCTGCGATGCGGCCGGGACCAGCCTGATGGTCTTGATAGCTTCAAGCACCGGCCCGGTTTGACCATATTCATAGCGGGGAAGGCATGGCTGACAATAACGCGGGCGCCAGCGCCGATTTCCTCATCCTGCTTACAAAAGGGGCGAAACGAGGGGTGACGTTTCGCGAGCAATGAGACAGCCGGGCACCCGCGCATCCCGAATGTGCACAATGTAATTACTAAAATGATGCGATTACATTATTGCCCGGAAAACCCCGAAAGGCAATTATGCTAGTGAGACATCATATCATTTTGGCGTGAGGGGTTTGAGCCTGTGGGCTAAGAAGTGACGGTTCCTGTCAAGGGAACGGCCTTGGTCAATTTCCATCTGACTCGAGGGGATGCCAGGAAAGTCCCTTTCCGCCGAGACCCAGCGAGAGCCGGGGAGCATGGAAACGTAGTAGACGACCGTTATCCGGCTTTCCGATCATCATGATCCATCACTTTTTATATACCGATTCGCGATTGGGGAGAAAATCATGAAGCGACTGCGCAACATTGCGAAGCTTGTTATCTTGGCCTTGTTTATTCCCACGGCCGTTTTTATGGCCGCTCAGAGCCAATCGTCACAGCGCCTAGAATTTAGAGCGGGAGATACCGTACCCGGCTTTGTGCTCCAGACCCCTTCTGGCGGCATTGCGGACGTTCGTGCCGCTGGGACCTATGACAAAGGAACTGGGAATTGGACGCTCGTCCTCACTCGTCTCTTGGTCACCGGCCATCCGGACGAGGACGTTCAGTTCGATCGACTGGCGTCGGGTCAAACGTACCTCTTCTCCGTCGCCTGCTTGGATAACGCCGTGGGCGAAAGAGAGCACATGGAACCCCAAGACCACAGCGCCTATATCCTCGGCATTGAGGGCACGGAGGCTGACCTCATCGCCAAAAGGGAGACCCCCGCAAGCCCAAGCCAGTTTACCGGGCCAGCCTGGGTGACCCTTGGCGGAGAGAAGAACGGGGTGATCGTTCCCCCGATAACGCTGAAGGCGGCCTACGACGACAAAAACATTTACGTCCTCGCTACTTGGCGTGATATGACCGGAACGGAAAGCATTCATAAGCAGAGGTGGGTCTACGACGGCCTGTTCTGGGTGCAGACAACGTCCAAGGTGAACGACGAAGATCGCCTGGCGATCTGGTGGGACATCAATGCTCAGGACTTCGTGAAGGAAGGATGCGCGGCCTTGTGCCACGTGGACGACCCCGAGGACCAGCGGATGCGGACCAGGAATCCGGATGGCAGGGCTGATTTGTGGCACTGGAAGGCCGCGCGGAGCAATCCGATGGGGCTGGCGGATGACCAGAAGGCCGCCCCCAGGAGAGGGGATGACCGCGGCGTGGGCATTGCCGTCAAGAACGAGCTCAAAGGGGATCCAGCCTTCATGGCCGACAACGACCCGGGAGCCAACGCCGATTTTCTTATCCTTCTTCCCAAGGGGGCGAAATCAGCGGTGACGTTTCGCGGGCAGTAAGAACCGCCGGGCACAAGCGCAGGCGTGCAATCCATGGCAAGCGAGTGCAGGCGACCCGGATTCCTCTTATCCGTAGTCTTGAATCGCCACATGGTATTGGGGATGGATCCATGAATAGACGGAGTACATTTGTTGTCGTCGCTCTCGGTATGCTCGTGGCTGGTCTGGGGCACCGAATTTCAAGTGCCCCGCTAGCGAATGAAAAAATATACGTTGCCGTTGAGGGTGGCGGAAAGATTGTGGTCTTGGATGCTGGTGAACGAACGGTCACGAAGGAGGTTGACCTGTCAGTCGAACGCGCGGGACGAGCCGTTTCCTTCGCTCCGCATGACATCCAGGCAGCTCCGGATGGTGGAACGGTGTGGCTGACGGCCAATGTGGCGACGCACCCACACGGGTCACCGGGTCAGGAGCAGGATCCCGACGAGGTCATCGTGATTGATCCCACCACCGATCGCATCCTAAAGCGTATCGCCCTCGGTGCCGGCCTTCGACTGGCTCATGTCGTTGTCACCGCCGACGGTGCATTTGCTTATGTGACGGCGCAAGAGCCCAGCATCATATACAAAATAGACGCCCGCTCGTATGAGGTCGTCAAGGAGATCAAGACACGGGAAGGATGCGAGCCTCATGGCCTGCGAATGGCCCCGGATGGATTAGCGGCCTACGTCGCACTCCTCGAAGGAAAAGCTCTTGGCATCCTTGATTTGAGGAACGATACCTTGGCGGAAATCCCGTTGAAAGGCCAGGCCGTTGAAACGGGTGTGACGCCGGACGGACTGTACGCATTCGCATCGCTTTATGACACCAAACAGCTTGCCATATACCACGTTGATCACAATGTTGTGGTCTATGTAACGCTTCCCGCGGACGCGAGAGGACCCGCCCAATTGTATCCGACGCCGGATTCGAGGTTTGTATATCTTGCTGATCAAGGATACGACCTTGATCGACCGGCGGGTGAAGTGCTCTACAAGATCAATCTCCGAACGTCCAGGGTTACGATGGCGATCAAAGCAGGCGTGGCGCCTCATGGTGTGGTGGTCAGCAAGGATGGGAAGTTTGTGTATGTGACCAACATGGTCAGTGACGACGTGTCCGTTATCGATACCACTACGGACCAGGAGGTGAGCCGCATCGCCGTGGGGATGGAACCCACCGGCATCTGCATTTGGGCAGCACCGCCGGGTGGAACTCCCTAGCCTTCCAATGCCTGAAGGAACCGCGGCAAACTCTTCGCACGGACGCAAGGGGACCAGCCCAGATTATGATGAGGGCAAAGAGGATCGCAGGGCTGCTCTTCCTCATCACGGCGGTGATCGTCTTCTCCGACGACTCGAGGACGATCAGCCGGGCGGAGCCACCAACCGCGAGAGTGGAACTCGAGCGCGTGTTCATCACGGAGCAGTTCTGCAAAGCATGTCATCCGGAGCATTACGAGCAGTGGAAGGACAGCGTTCATGCTCATGCGATGAGGACGGAAGGAATGCAGTTGGCCGCCAGGCAGATCCAGCAGATGGGGAACGCCTCCGTGGGCGTGACAGCCTTCTGCGCCAACTGCCACAGTCCAGCCGCGATGGTCCTGGGCGAAGCGTGGGCCTCCAAGGCGTTCGATGAGATCCTCGCGGGCCGGATCGATCCGATCACCCATTTGAACAGCGCCGATGTGCCTGGCATCACTTGCGACATGTGCCACAGCGCTACACCGGCGAGTATCACTGAGCTGAACCAACGGTTTCGACTGAACGCGCCTTGGCCGAAGTTCATTCTCTCACAGGTTGAAGGCATAGACTATTTCAATCTGATCAAGGGCCAAATGATGGGCCAGAGCTTCGTTGGCTGGCCCACCGGAAAGGATTACGTAAAGTATGGGCCATATCAGGACTCCACCAGTCTTTTTCACGGTTCCGAGTTCTCGCAACCGATGACGGAGGCGACCTTCTGCCGGAGCTGCCATCAGTATAATTTCCCCAACGCCGGCACGCGAAATATCGTGTCCGGGCAGTTGCTCGAGTTCCTGACCAAGACCGAAACCCTTCAAGCTATCCGTGAGATGCGAGACCCCTCCTGGTACGATCCCACTACGAGCACGCTGAAGAAGCCTCCGGATAACGAACATTGGTTTCGGATTGGCACGGTGTTTGACAACTTGAGAACCACGAATCCGCGAGATCCGAGGATCCCCAGGACCTACCAGAACCCGTTTGCCGAAAGGGAATGCCAGGACTGTCACATGGCAAGAGTTGATGGGAAGGCGGCCTTTTTCGGCCCCGAAAGAAAGATTCACCAACACATCTGGCCGGGACCCAGACGGGCCGTTGGCAAGATCGGGACAGGGGCTGCTATTCGCCTGGAGGTCAGCCGCGCGGTGCGAAGGGGCTCTGAGCTAGACCTTCGGGCTGTGGTTATCAACATAGGGGCCGGGCACCGGGTCCCGAACGGCTGTCCCCTCGGGTCGTCAGCACTGGCCCTGTTCCTATCAGCCACCGATGCGCTTGGGGTGAATGCCATTCCGGAAATGGAATTTGCCCGATTCGATAAAGGTATTGTCAAGAAGGATGGGACGGTGGCCACGCTGTTTGAGATCGAGGGGATAGACCATGATAACGGTCTCATGCCTGAGCTTCCGGTCAGCGTGGATACCACGCTGAAGCTTCCCGCGAACGTGAGTTTTCCGTTGGACGTCACGATTTCGGCGAAGTACCTCTTTCCGATCAACGACATTATCACCGGTCCATACTTTTTGGGTGGTTCCGATCCCGACGCTTACATTCCGAAGATCACCGTGCGCATCTCCGCCGATGGCGCGTTGACATCTGACGCGTTCGCTGCTCTGGCCGAGGCCTATGGTCTGGCCGACACGCGGGACACCGCCCGTCTGAACCGACTGGGAAGGATAGAACACTTTCAATCGGTCCTGGAAAACTTCCGTGAACAGGGGGTCCCGGAGGATGCGCTTCGGGTGATTCGGCAGAAGGGACTGCCATTGCTTTCGCGGATTGATAAATAAATAGCAGTATCCCCGTATGACCGCCGGCCCGCAGGGCGAAGGCGCAGATAGCCATAAGCGAGGAATGGCTGGAGGCCGGAGACGGGAAGGGGCTGGCGAAAGGCCAGTGATATGAAACAACGCAGACCAACAACCCTCAAACTTGCAATGTTGGCCACCGCCGGCATCCTGGCAGTCGCATGGTGGGCACTGGGTCAGGAGCGCGGGCCGGGAGTCTCCGTGTCCGGGATCTTGCCGGAGGCGAGCTATGTAGGCGTCGAGACCTGCGCCAAGTGCCACCAGGAGATGATCCGCCCGTTTCAAAAGACGGTGCACTCGAAGCTCGCTGGCTTCGAACGCGCGGGAGAAGCGAAGGACTGTGAAATATGCCACGGACCCGGAAGCCAGCATGCCGAGACGAGGGATCGCCGAAGGATCGTCTATTACACCCGGCTGTCAAATACCGAGAAAGCCGCGCGGGTGGGGATCTGCCTCAACTGCCATCGCGGCGAACCGACGCCGGAGTGGAAGGGCAGCGCCCATCCGATGAACAGCGTCTTCTGCTTTGATTGCCACAACCCGCATCGGGGCGAGGCGAAGAATCTGCTGAAAGAGACCGAGCCCAATCTCTGTTTTTCCTGTCATCGCGAAAAACGAGCGCAAATGACCATGCCCTCTCATCATCCCGTCCGCGAGGGCCGCATCAAGTGCACCGATTGCCATAATCAGCATGGGTCGACGACCCGACCCATGCTCAGGGCCGAGTCGGTCAGTCAGCTCTGCTTCCGCTGTCACGCGGAGAAAGAAGGACCGTTCATCTACGAGCACCCTCCGGTGACGGAAAGCTGCACGATCTGCCACAACCCGCACGGGACGGTGGCGAATTACCTGCTCGTGCAAAACCAGCCTTTCCTGTGCCTGCAATGTCATGCCGCGCATGTGCGCCAGCAACTGCCGCCGCTGCTCGACGCGGTAGACGTCCCGGAGAAACGGCAGGCATTCCTGACGCGCTGCACGCAATGTCACCAGCAAATACATGGATCAGACCTGCCCTCCAATAGCGGTCGTGGGAGGCTGACCCGATGAGGGGGAAGAGAGGAGCACGGTCGATCGAGCAAGCCCGCGGTCAGGGGCCCATGGCCCGCGGCCTGTGGTCCGTCAAGATCATCAAGCTCGCCGCCACCGTGCTCTGCGGGCTTACCCTGGTGTGGAGTTGGGCAAACCGGTCCTTTGCTCAGTCCGGGGGGGCCGAGGCTCAATCCGAGGGGGCCGAAAATGCGAACAACCGAAGGAACGAACAGGAGCCGAAGGTGCGACCGAAACTGCCCATCATCGAAGAGGAGGGTCCCTTCAAGATTCAGTTCCAGTTCACGCCGATGATTCGGGGCGTCAGCGTGTCCGGCAGTCCGACCCGGATCGGAGAGTACAACCTGCTGAGCTCAGGCCCCGAGTGGTCGTTGCGCGTGGCCAGCCCCGAGCATGCAAGGAACGCCTTCGCGTTCCAGGCCGCCCGCCGGGGACGCGACGCGCAGAACCACTCATTCGTCGTTGACCTCCGCCGCATGGTCCGCAGCCAAACCTCCTACGACCGCCTGCTGCATCGCACCGATCACGACGGGCTTGGGAATCTCAGTTTTGGCAGCGAACTTTTCGGCCAGCCGATTCTCGGTGGAAATGTGGGCGCACTCAGAAGCTCCAATGCCGATCCTGGCCGGCCTTATGTCAATTTCAATTCAGCGTTGAAGAACCGCCTGACAGTCCAGGCCCCATTTTTCTCTCGCCTCAAGCTCATCGCCGAATACAACCGGGTCGCCAAGCAGGGGCACCAGCAAGTGACGACGATCACCCACTGCGCGAATTGTCATGTCGGCTCGAGCACGAGATTTTTCGACCGTTACACCGATGAATTCAAGCTTACGCCTGAGTTGAAGTTTGGCCGGTCAATGCTCTTATACACTTTTCGCCACGTCGATTTTGTGGAGAAAGCAGCGCCGCCTACGTTCGACTACGGCCAGGCCATTGAACTGACCGGTATTCTGCCTTTCGCGGTCGTGCCGAACACCCGCAAGACAGCGCACCAGGTGAGAATGAAGCACGACTGGCCGCGGGCGGGGGTGCAGGCCAGTTATTCAAATACCACCAGCCGCAATGACCTGACGGCCGAGGGGGCCGAGCTGAACCGGGCGAATCTGAGGATCACGGTGGTGCCGTCCCGGGGGCTGACGCTGGTCGGGAAATACGATTGGCTCAGGAATGACTACAGTATCCAGAACGGTATTGATCGAACGAACCAGTCCGCGGGTCTCGAGGCGTCGTATCACTTCTGGCGGGGGACCAACCTGAGAGCCGAGTACGAGTGGAAGGAGATCCGCCGAACAGGATATCCCTTCGATCGGACCTCGCTCTTTGAGGATTTCCTCCGCCGCGACCATGACACGCGAACGAATGCCTTCAAGCTTTGGCTGGCTCGTAATCTGACCCGGAATGTGCGCGCCAGCCTTAAGTACAAGCGTGAAGATTCCGACAACCCGCTAGTCAGATTCGGAAAACAGGGAAGCTTCGCGCCGGGTTTCGGCGTCCCGCCGAACAGAAAGCTTTCGGAGTTCCCTTACCAGCATCAGACGAGCCTTCCCGAGCAGGGGCAGGAAATCTCGGCTGATGCGACCTGGACGCCCCGCGCCAGTTTCTCGATGTACGGGTTGTACCGGCTTTCCAGCAGTTCGAACCCGACCGTGAGCTGGGCTTCGCGCGGTCATCAATTCCTCACCAACGTGTCCTACGCGCCCTGGGAAGAACGACTCACGCTGAGCGGCAGCTACGCCTATTTCGATAACCGGGTAAACGCCGATCTGGTCTTCGGAACGGTGGCGGGGGTCTTGCCGGTACTCAATCAGGGTATAGAACCCATAGTGGATCGCCATGTCCCCTACCTCGAGACGGCCCAGTCGATCTCTGTGAATGCCGGCGTTGGTCTCACTTCGAGAATCCGATCCACGTATGATTTTTCCCTCACCGCCGGCCGCTCGCAGTTCGATTCCACTCGATTACCGGAGATTGGGGGCTTCTCGGCGCTGAATATCAGTTATCTGCCCCAACTCGATTTCGGTCTCGAATACGAATTCCATCCAGGTCGCGTGGTCTACCTCAAATATGGATTCGCCAGATACCGCGACCGGTTTAACGAGCCGGATAACGGCGCGGCGCATGCGCTCTTTTTCGGATTGGGCTGGAAAGAAGCCAGATGAGGGGGAGAACAGTGCAAGGCGTCGTACTGATCGCCGGCTGCGCGCTCGGCACACTGAGCTATGCGGACAAAGCCCGGCCGGGCCCTGGCGCGGCGGCGCAGACCGCGAGCGTCGAGCAATGCCGTAGTTGTCACCCTGATGCAAGGAAGACTCATCCAGAAAAGTATCTGGTCAACCATCCTCCCGACCGGTTCAGCTGCGCCGCCTGTCACCATGGCGACGCGAAAGCGACCCGAAGGGGATCGGCGCACGGGCAAATTCGCGCTGAGATCAAGCCGTTTATAGGTTTGGACGACCCCGAGGAGGTAACCCGGCCCTTTCTGGCGTTCGACGCGGCTCAATCCGCCTGTTTCAAGTGCCACCGGGAGGCAAGAGATCTGCCCGGCGCACCGCTTCTCGCGCAGGGCGCCCGGCTATTCCGCTCCCGGCTGTGCTTCGGCTGTCACGTCGCGGCTGATTTGGAAGAGGAGCGGAAGCCCGGACCAGATCTCACGAACATCGGCCTGAAAACGGACCGCGATTGGATTGTTCGATGGTTGAAGAATCCCCGGGTTTGGCTGGCCAACGCCACCATGCCGAACTTTCTGCTCTCGGATCCTGAAGCATTCGCCATCGCCGATTATTTGCTCAGCCTCCGTGAAGAGAAGGGGCCCGCGGTCGCTTGGGAGCCTTTTCTCTCGAACCCCCAGGACCAACTCTCGGATGAAGAATCCATGAATGCCGATCGAGCCTTCGACCGGGGTAAAGCGATTTGGGGCCAGGCCCGTTGCTCGGCGTGTCACAACGTGGCGGGCGTGGTCGGCGCGTTTGAAGCCGGGCCTGACCTCAATCGCGTGGCCGGAAAAGTGAATCGGGACTGGCTCTATGGGTGGCTGAAGGACCCTCGCCGCTATTATTCCGCTGGTTTGATGCCGCAATTCAGACTGTCGGACGAAGATATAAAAACGCTGGTTTACTACCTCACAACGGATGAACATTTCAACGAGGAGCTTCAAGCCGCGGAGAGAATCGAGCAAAGCGCCAAGCGTCAAGCCGCTTCGTTTCCCACGCTCCGCTCTCTGCAAAACGGGAAGCAGCTTGTTACCTACTATGGTTGCGCGGGATGCCACACGATCAAGAATCACGAGAAGGACCTCAAGATTGGCCCCGCGCTCACCGATCTGGGCGTGAAGCCCCTCAAGCATTTCAACTTCGGAAATCTGGAATTCGACCGCGAGGCCTGGATCAAAAAGAAGCTGACCGACCCGCGTTTCTTCCAGACCCGCTATCGAAATTTGCGGATGCCGGATCCCGGGCTATCCGTGTCGGAGGCCACAGCCTTGAGGACACTGTTGTTAAGCCTGACCGATGACCGGGTCCCTTCGGATCTCATGGTTGCGAAAGAACCAGCGTTGCAATCCGCGGGTGAATTCTCCCGGTTGCTGGGGGAATTGAAATGCACGACCTGCCACAGCATCCGAGGCGTCGGGGGCAGGTTCGCACCGGATCTCTCTTGGGAAGGCAGCAAATTGAACCGGGCGTGGTTTGAGAAATTCGTTAAATCGCCGGACATCATCCGGCCGTTGCTGCAGCAGATGCCGCGGCTGTATATCTCGGACCCTTCGTGGGAGGGAATGCCCGCGCTGGGACTTTCAGACCCAGAGGTTCAAACCCTGGCCGATTACGTTTTCCGGGAACTCGTGACGGACAAGATTCCCAGAGGGTTTGCGGAGGGCCCGGCCGCTGCTGAAAGCCAGGTCGACGTTGGGAGATCGATATATGAACGGAAGGGCTGTTTCGCGTGCCATCAAATCGGCATGGAGGGCGGGGCGGTTGGACCTGAACTGACGGCAGTGGGCGATCGATTGCAGCCGGGATATATCTTCGCCCTGCTCAAGCGGCCGCAAACGTTCGATCGACATATGGTGATGCCCAATTACGGACTGAGCGACGCCGACGCGACTGCGCTGACGAGGTTCTTGATGACCCTAAAGGCCCAGGAAGGTGAAGCGCCATGACACCGAATCGCCGTGAGAAAGGCGGCGGTTTCATATCGTCCGCGGGGGCCGCGATGGCTTCCGTTCTTGTTATCTTGTCGGCTTCGTTCAGCGCGGGCGCTCAAGAGCGAGGGAGGGAGAAACGGCAAGCCGCCAGGGCTGTGGCCAGAGGTCAAGAACTTTTCCTCCGTTACTGCAGTCCGTGCCACGGGCCAGCCGGCAAGGGGGATGGCAGGTTCTTCGCCACCAGTCTCAACCCCAAGCCCACGGATCTCAGCCATGAATCTCACCTGCGCCCGCGAACGGATGCCGAGCTATTTCGATGGATAGGGGAGGGCTCCGGTCCTGCAGGAAGCTCACTGCTCTGCCCTCCGTGGGGCAACACCTTGGAGGAAGAGCAAATACGTGCCTTAGTCGCATTCATCCGAACGCTCGCCCCGGCTGCGACGCGCGGGCCCGCGCCGCTTGGGGGGGTGCCGGCCCGGCGTCCGCCTGGCTGAAGATCAAACACGGAGAGAAGAATTATGAGAACACAAGGATTCCTATTCGCCCTCATGATTATGGCCGTTTTCATGGTTCCGGTGGAGTACGCGCAAGGAGCAGGCACGATCACGGGTAATGTCAAAGTGGCCGGCGCCAGGAACTCCGCGGATGTAGTCGTGTACGTCGAAGCGCCTGGGAAGAATCTACCCGGAACGAAGAAGCATGCGGTCATGGATCAGGTAGATCAGACATTCATCCCGCACGTCCTCCCGATCCTGAAGGGAACCATGGTCGATTTTCCCAACAGCGACAAGGTCCGGCACAACGTTTATTCTCCAGCAGGCGGTGCCAGCCCGTTCAATCTGGGGACCTATCCAGCCGGGGTTTCGAAAACCATGGATTTTGAGAAACCGGGCGTGGTGCCATTG
>JACQTD010000233.1 GCA_016210985.1 Acidobacteriota bacterium | reverse complement strand
TTCGCGGCCGTCTCCACCACCAGATGGGATTGATCTACGGCAGCCCGCCTCACCTTATCAAAATAGGTTTCCGGCGGGCCGGCGGTTTCGGGCCCGGAGGGCACCGGTGATTCGACCACCGAGAGCACCCTTACGCTGCTCCCAGCCGGCCAGGGACGTTGCACAACTTCACCTACCGCTGCCTCACTGCACGCTGACCCATCGATGGCTAAGAGTATCTTCATCATGACCTCCTAAAGGATTCAGAGATTTCCAACGGACGCGATGCAATCCCCGTTCCTCCCCAAGCTCTATGACTGCCAAATGGGTTACACCCGCGCACTGCGGAATATAACCCAAATCACTGTGAGAAATCTCCCAATCTTGTGGGGGCGCGAGCGAGTTCGAGGAGACGGATCGGCTGGTTTCGCGAAGGCCGGCTGGGATTTCAGGGACTTAGAATTCGCGCCAGCGAAGCGGCGGGGATGGAATATGGGTTGCCTCACTTCTGTCTACGGGAGGGAGGATTCCATGAAGGTTCTGATCGCCACGGATGGGTCAGGCGCCGCGACCACGGCCATACGAACCGCAACCCGCCTTTTGCGGCGTGAGCAGCTTGAACTCGAACTCGTCTGCGTAGCACCGGAGTTCGCTCCCTCGGCTTTGAAAGGGGCCGAGCCCGGATCCGGGAAGCGACGCGTTCGCGAACGGTATACGCGTCAGATCACGGACGAGGCGAATCGAATCCTCGGGGAGGCGCAACAGCTCCTCCGTTCCGAAGGTCTGGAGGCGAAAACGCTGGTGAGGATCGGGTCACCGTCGGAGGTAATCGTCGGGCTCGCTGCCGATTACGACCTGGTGGTGGTTGGATCGCACGGGCTTCGGGAGCGGACGAAGCCGGGTCTTGGCCCGGTAGCCAGCCGGGTCCTCGAGCATACGCCCTGCAGTGTCCTGATCGCTCGAGAATTGCTGGCCGAGCGGAGCTTGAGAATCATGCTGTGCGTCGATGGTTCGCAGGCGTCGGAGTATGCACTGCGTACCATCGCCTCGCAATTCAATGCCACCTCGGCCGAAATCATGCTCCTGCATGTGATCGAGACACCCTGGATCCGGCTCGGGCTCGACCGGGAGTGGTTCGATTATCCCGGTACCGTCTTCGATCAGGCCGATCCGGAGATCCAGTTCGATCACGAATTGAGACGGGAAGCTGAGGAAGTTCTCTTGAACGCCCGGACCGAACTCCGGCACTTTGGACTCTCGGCCACGACACAGATCGACGAGGGAAATCCCGGTACGCAGATTCTCGGCGAGGCGGAGACCGGCGAATATGACTTGATTGTGGTCGGCGCAGCCGGTGTGACCGACATCAAGCATGAGATGGTCGGAAGCGTTTCAACCACCGTCGCGTGGCACGCTCCATGCGCGGTCATGGTGGCCAAGGAATCCTGAAAAACGAACGGACCGGAACGGCCTTCGCGCGTCCCGGTCCTTCCCATAGCAGACACGAAATCCTCGCCCGTGCCGCAGATCGTACGTTAACCCTTCTTGGCGGGCTTGCCTTCCTCCTTGAACCCTTCCAGGTTCTTGTGCTCCTTGAAGTGCTTTCCAGCCGCCGTCAGGTCACTCTTCGAGTACTCTTTCATCGACTTCGAGGAATGACAGTAGCTGCAGGCTTTCTTGGTCGCCTTAGCAGCCGCCTGGTCCGCGTACGTCGCGGGAACGACCGCCGCGGTGAGTGCGGCCGCCACAGCGGCCAAGGCACAGATCAGCTTGAGTGTTTTCATCTTCGCTTTCTCCTGGGTAGTATCGAATGGAATAATGGATTCATCCTCCCGGCTCGCTCCTCCACCATTCTAGCCCCATCGCGCGCGAGCGTCCTATCCCGGGCCCCGAATGGTCAGTACAGGAACCTTTGACTGCCGAACCACTTTTTCCGCGACAGAACCGAACAGCAGATGCCGCCAGCCTGAGTGCCCGTGGGTTGCAATAACGATCAGGTCAATGTGATGATCTTCGACGGCGCGTAGGATCTCTTCCGCAGCCGAACCGTGGGCGAATACCTTATTGGCCCTGACCGGTTTTGGGACCCAGGTGCTCACGATTTTGGACAACTGGGACTCTGCGTCCGCATGAAGCGCCGACTCATATTCGGGCACGGCAAAGTGATAATTCACATCGATTGCGGGTCGCGGCAGCACGGGAACTACATGAATGAAGAATAAAGTCGCCTTGTAGGCTGAGGCGAGATCGATGGCGTAGGGCAACGCCGCCATCGAGGCCTCACTGAAGTCCGTTGGACAGAGAATGCGGTTCACCTTGAACATCTCACACCTCCGTAAACACCGCCAGTTGCCTGGGAATGAGGAGAGCAGTACATCCAATTAATCCAGGGTCGACTGGCCTCCCATCGGCAGCCGATCCGCTTCAGGATCTTCGGACCGGCACGCCGGACAACCTCACACGCGAATCGTGATGCAAGCGCCGTTCCCTGGAGACCGCCAGGCTTCAAGTGATTCACCTACCGACATGCTTAGGCCCCGTGCCATTCCCGAACTTCGAGGAATCATCTGAAACCCTTTTACTTTCTTAGCTCCGCAAGATGTGTATCAAACCGACTTCGCCCGCGAGCTTCCGGGGATGTACACGCCGGCCGGCATGATCAGCCCGGAGTCGGCTTCCGCACCCGTTCAGTTGGGGTAAATCGCCCATTCGGGGGCTTTGATACTGCAGGAAAGCGCCTCCGTTCCCAATCACACCCGCTCACCACGGATGTCAGGTGCACCATATGAGGCAGGTCTGGATCCTGGCGGACTGCCCCGTCCAACCCCTCGCGCAGTTTCTCCGCCAGCAGATGTGGAGAAAAAGGCTTAGGCAAGAAAGGAATATTAGGAACCAGTCTATAATGGGGAATGATCGAATCACTCGCTTCTCTCCGATTGGTGGCCACGAGGGCGGCTTCACCCACAGCATAGTCAAACGTACCGGCAAGACTGGAGGGTGCGCAATCCCACGAGCCCGTCAGCAGATCCGAGGCAGTTGTTCGCCGGAGAGCATATCTACGACCCGGCTCCCGCCGATACGGCTTCGCATCACTACGGTGCCCCGGTGCTCACTGGTGACTTCGCCGATGACGGCGGCGTTTCTTCCTAAGGCGTGCGCCTTCATCGTGGCCAGCACATGGCCGGCTTCGTCGGCGGGAACGAAAGCCAGAAGTTTGCCCTCATTGGCTACGTATAGCGGGTCGAATCCCAGGATTTCGCAAGCGCCCCGAACCTCCTCACGAATGGGAATCCGATCCTCAACAATCGCGATACCGACGTGGGCTGATTCGGCGATTTCGTTGAGCACGCTGGCGACACCGCCGCGGGTGGGATCCCTCAGCACCCCGATCTTATTGCTCGTTTCGAGCATCTGGGCTACCAGACCGTTCAGAGGGGCCGTGTCGCTCTCGATTCGGGTTTCAAACTCGAGTCCTTCGCGCACCGACATGATCGCGATGCCGTGGTCGCCGATCGTACCATTGATAATAATCCTGTCCCCCACGGCCGCCCGGCGAGGATGGATCTCCACACCCGGCTCGATCACCCCCAGACCGGACGTGTTGACAAAGATCTTGTCTCCCTTGCCCCGATCAACGACTTTCGTGTCTCCGGTCACCAGCATCACGCCGGCACGCTCGGCCGCGCGTTGCATCGATTGGACGACCCGCCACAATTGCTCCATCTCGAATCCTTCTTCGATTATAAAGGCTGAAGAGAGAAACATGGGACGCGCCCCGCACATCGCGAGATCATTTACCGTTCCGTTCACAGCCAGATCGCCGATGTCGCCACCGGGAAAGAAGATCGGGTTCACCACATAGGAATCGGTCGAGAAAGCAAAACGAACGCCTTGCACGGTAAAAACCGCGCCGTCGTGCAACGGTTCCAGCAGTTCGTTGCGGAAAGCAGGCAGAAAGAGCTTCTGAATCATCTGTTGCGTCAGCTTCCCGCCACCCCCGTGGGCCAGCAGCACGGTCTTGTAATCGGTGATGGGTATCGGACAGGAGAGCCCGTCCATGATCTCGACTGTTCGTTCGTCATTCATCGTCTCGCTCCCTTCCAGAGGTCAGAGGTTAGTGGTTAGAGGTCAGAGGCCAGAGGTTAGTGGTTAGAGGTCAGAGGTCAGAGGCTAGTGGGTCGGCCCCGGCGGATTCGGATTCTGCAATCAACTCTGACTATGATCGTCGATTTCTGTTCTTGTCTCACCACGTCCCCCAATCTTCACCTGTTGCCTGTTGCCTGCCGCCAGCCGCCAACTGACCACTAACCTCTAGCCTCTAACCTCTGACCACTAGCCTCTAACCTCTGACCACTAGCCTCTGACCTCTAACCACTAGCCTCTGGCCTCTGACCTCTGACCTCTGACCTCTAGCCTCTAACCTCTGACCTCTAGCCTCTGACCTCTGACCTCGATCCTTCCATAATGAAAATACGCCGCGCACGCCCCCTCGGAAGAGACCATGGGAGCGCCGAGTGGATGTTCGGGTGTGCACCCCGACCCGAACGCCGAGCATTCGTGCGGCCGTTTGAGTCCCTGCAGCACCATCCCGGCGATGCAAAGCGGCGATTCCTGTGCGGAGATGCCGGAAACATCGAACAACCTCTCGGCATCATAACCGCTGTAGCGCTCTCGGAGCTGAAATCCACTGTTTGGGATCTCGCCGATACCTCGCCATTTCCGGTCGGTGGTCTCGAACACTTCCGCCAGCAGCTCCCGCGCTGGAACGTTTCCTTCGAGGCGGACCGAACGCGCGTACTGGTTCTCCACCACGGCGCGCCCCTGTTCCAGCTGCGACACGGTCATGTAAATGCCCTGCAGGATGTCTACGGGTTCAAACCCGGTGACGACGATGGGGATACCG
>JACQTD010000230.1 GCA_016210985.1 Acidobacteriota bacterium | reverse complement strand
GGGAGCCGCGCGAAACCTTCCTCTCGCAGCAGCTCCGACAGCGCATTGATGCTGATCGGGTGGCCGGCACGGGCCAGGTCTCGCTGGATGTCGTAGACCGAGAGATTCTGCTTGCGCATGGCCGTGGCCAATGCCCGGACGCTGTGATGGCGCGGTGGGCGCGTTATTATGCGAAGAAGGAACTTGAACAGCCCAAAGACGGGAACCTAAAGGTTTAACTAAGGATTTCGATAGTCTCAACCACAAGCAGACTTGCTCTTCCCTCAGCATCCCGCTCGACAGGTCCGCTGACACGGACTCGGTGATTTACCCATTCTGCCGCCTCTTCATCCGTTGGTCCCCAATATCCACAACGCACGTGACTTACACGAAAATTTTCGATCTGGCGAAGCTCAAATCGATGAGCATCCAAGTCGATTTCACGAACCTCACCTGTAAGCGTGTCAACCCTCGCTCCAGTCGCCACAGGACGAGCTAGTTTCTCGCGCAGGTACACTCTAGTCTTTGGCGTAAGGGCTTGCGATTGCAGATCACCCACTTGCTGACCGGCCAGATTGACAGCATCAATACCCATTTTCCCCGTTGGTGTAAAGTCCCTGATCGCGGTCAGTGCCGTATCACGTACTTTGGGATTCGGGACCGCCTCGGGGAGGTTTTCGATTTGACCATTAACCACATACTGCTTCACCACACCCATAACGTGAATGGCCTCTCGCGCGGCCTTATAGATCGGATCTTCTTCACGAAGTAAACTAAACTGACCATTATGGAGATCTTCGATCTGCTCTAACGTAGGCAATGAAAAGCCCAGAATCAGGCTTCCTCGGGCAAACCCGGACAAGCCCAATTCAATCTCCTTTGGGACCGTTTTTCTGACATCGGAGAGTTCCGCGATGGCCCTTGCCACGCTTGATACCTGAGTCCGGACCCGCACAAATATCGTGGAGATTAGAGAGATCCGAGGGCTATCTCGCCTAACGGCAGGCCCCTCCAAGCTGAGTACGAGGTCCGATCGTTCTAGCGCCCTCGCCAATGGATAATCTTCGGAGTAGATGCTCTTGAGTACATCCTCGTAGGGTTCACACAGTTCGTCAACAACTGCCTGATCGACGCCTTGCTCGGCTGCCATCCGCTGGAGTTCGCCGAGTTGCGAATAGAGGAGTCGGGCCTTGCGGTCCAAATCCTCAGTCCAAGTTATAGTATGTCTGGTCATCTCAAACGGATCATCAGAATGCCCTTGTTGGCTCCAACTGGCAAGCCTCGTCGTAGGGCATCCTCCGGCCTTAGTTCTTGGAATAACTCCCGGAATCCATAGCCGAGTTGATTGGTGAACCGCTCCAGCCTATCAACCAGATAAGTTTGCTTGATTGCCTTGCGATTCCTGAGGCAACCATGAATCGTCCGGAGCTGAGTGAATGATCTGAGGTCGGGAAATTCAAGGACGAGATCCACGTCGCTCGGCATGTCCTTATCGGTCACAAAACTGCCGTCCACATAGACTGCACTAAGTTCAGTGATTGGCCTGAGGAATTCTAAGAAGGTCTGAAGTCCATGCCAAATCGCTCTTCGCCTCTCGTTGTAAACGAAAGCGACTTCGATCTCATGAACATCGCATTCGTAAACCCCCTGAGGGAGAATGCCAAAAGTCGTGAGCGACGGGATCGGCAGATAACCCCTAGCCCGAGTTTACCGAGTTAGCTGGGAACATTCTTGGCGTCGCCCCCCAGCGTATAGGCTGAGAACCCGCCTTTGACTGGGCTTTCGTGATCTCGTTTTAGTTCGTATCGCCAGGATTCTCCTCCAACAATAGTATGACCTAACAGATGCCGGCCTTTTAGTGATCCGCACAAGTTCATGGATTCCATAAAATAGACCATGAATCGGGAAGCTGAATTCCCCTTGACAGCGGTCGGGTCAGTAGTGTATGACCTAACCAATGGCGATCAGCATGCATAAGAAACTCGTCCGGGGCCATCCCTACTGGTATGCCCGCGAGTGCCAGCGCGTTCAGGGCAAGCCCAAGATCGTTTGGCAGAAATACCTCGGCAAGGCCGAAGACATCGCCGCCGCGATGGGCGCTCCCGCTTCGATCCCAGAGCCCAAAGAGATCCTCCTGTCGGACTTCGCGGCGCCAGCCGCCCTGTATGACCTGATCCTGCAACTGGATTTGATCGGCGCCATCGATCGCCACGCCGGGAAGAGAGACCAGGGCGTCAGTGTCGGCACCTACATGGCGCTGGCCGCCATCAACCGATGCCTCTCGCCCAGAAGCAAAGCCGCCCTGGCCGAGTGGTACCAGGGCACCGTGCTGCGCCGCCTGCTTCCGGTCCCGGTCAATCTTCTGACCAGCCAGCGTTTCTGGGACCATATGAGCTATCTCGACGCCGATAAGATCAGTGCCATCGAACAGGATCTGACGCGCACGCTGATGGACCGGTTCCAGATCGATCTCTCCTGTCTGCTCTATGACACCACCAACTTCTTTACCTTCATCGACAGCTTCAATGACGCTCCTGCGCTCGCCCGAAGAGGCAAGAGCAAGGAAAAGCGCATGGACTTGCGCATCGTGGGGCTGGCCTTGCTGGTCACGAAGGACTTCCACATCCCGCTGTTGCACCAGGTCTACCCCGGCAACATGCACGACGCGACGCAATTCGCTTCGACCACCGAAACCCTGGTTGCCCGCTACCGGCTCTTCGCGCAACGCGTCCACGACATCACGCTCGTCTACGACAAGGGCAATAACAGTCAAGAGAACCAGACGAGACTGGATAACAGCTCCTATCACTTTGTCGGGTCTCTATCTCCGGTCCAACACCCCGACCTGCTTCGCATCCCGCTCTCCCGATTCCACCCGCTCCCAGGCGAGGATCTCAGCGGCGTGCTGGCGTGGCGGACCCGCAAGCATGTCCTCGGAGCCGAAAGGACCATCCTGGTGACCTTCAACCCCGAGCTGTTCCTCACCCAGGCCGCGACAATCCTGCGGGAACTGCGCAAGCGCACCGGCAAGCTTCGCGAGCTTCAGCGGCATCTTGCCCATCCCTCCGGGCGAGGCAAGCCCCTCACGGTCGAATCCGTGCAGGAGCAAGTCCAGGTCATCCTTTCCGGGCGTCATATGAAAGAGCTCATCCTCGTGAAGGTCTCCGGTCAGAAAGGAGCCCCTCACCTGAGCTACCGCGTCGATCAAACCACTTGGCATCGTCTTGAACGCACGCTGCTCGGAAAGAACATCCTCTTCACCGACCAGCAGTCCTGGAGCGATGAAGAGATCGTTCGTGCTTATCGGGGCCAGCATCATATCGAAGAGGCCTTCAAGCGCATGAAGAATCCTCACTTTGTAAGCTGGCGGCCGCTTCACCACTGGACCGATCAGAAGATCCGCGTCCACGCTTTCTACTGTGTCCTTGCGCTGCTGCTCAGCTCGCTGCTGCGCCGTACTCTGGCACAGAAGGGCATCGAAGCCAGCATCGTGAAGATTCTCTCTACACTCTCAAACATCAAAGAGGTAGCATTGCTCTATCGCGACCCTCGAAGCCGGATGCAACCGATTGTCCGTTTGAGCCAGACTACCCCCCTGCAAGACCAGCTCATCGCAGCCCTGGGCCTGCGGCGCCACTTGCCGGCCGTAGGTCATACAAGCCAGGAGTTCTAACCCACTCACTTACAATAAGCTCCCTCGACTCTCCCCCGCTAACTCGGTAAACTCGGGCTAGAATTCGTTAAGTTTTGTGGATTCCTGAAGGGTGTTATTACCACGAGGATAACGATCACGGCAAGAGGATCGTCATCCGGTGGCACCCGGCGTAAGGATGAAGCCTTTCGCGTCCGGTGATCAGCCGATGGGTAGGACGGCCCAAACTTTGAGGTTAGAATACGGAAGGAAGGATAGGGGGAAGTGAAAGACGAGACGACCAGCAAAGGGGATCTATTGAACCGATCACCCAAAGATTACCCGACCGCCGTGTGCGCTATGGATCTGCTTGAAGATCCTTCCAAGGTAAATAACTACCCAGGCCGTTATCTCATCATTTGGGACACTGACATGGGCCAAAAAACAAAAGCCGGAAGATTGAACCAAGCTATTTGCTATTTGGCTGACCGTGGCTGGCGAGTAATCAACCTTTCTACGTATACAGTGCTGGGCAACGGCCATCTGTTCGCCTTGATGGAGAAGTTGCCGGCGGATTCAGCAACACAGATTTAAGACATTACCCACAGGTGAGGGATGAGCCTAATGGAATCCCATCACCCGCGCACGAGCCTTACGGAGACGTAAAGTACCGCCAGGGCGAGCAACGTAGCCAGGCTGGCGGCGAGCGTGCCCAAGCGGTTACCAGGGGCGCTGTTCGCCGGACCCTGAAACGACTTCGCGGCTCGAATACTGGTCAGGTCGTGGAAAAGCATGAGCAGGGTCATGTTCAAGACGAGAAAGAGCTTCCAGGGCAGCCATTCGGCGATAAAGGCGTCCACGGCCCGCGGGTCGTACGCCTCGCCATTGAGAAGCTGGGACACGCGGATCGGCGATATTCGCAATGCGAGATTGGCAATTCCGGTGACGAACGCTATGCCCAGCGCCGACCATCCGATGCGGCGGAAACGGCGCGCCTGGCCACGTAGGAGCTGCTGTCGTTCATTGGCCGGACGGCTGATCGCATACGGCACTACAATCGTGGCTGTGTAAATGAGACCACCGACCCAGATGCAAGCTGCCAGGATATGGATTCCTACACTGAGCTGGTACACGCGCTATTTCTTCTTCGGAATGGCAGATTTGCTCTGGACGAGCCGTTTGAGCTCGGTCATGAAATGCGATACATCCTGAAAATCGAGGTAGACCGAAGCAAAACGCACATAGGCGACCTTGTCGAGATCCTTCAGCCTGCGCATGATGATTTCACCGATCTTCTCCGTCGGCCGCTCCCGTTCGGGCGAGTTATGGACGAAGGCTTCGACGGAATCGACAATCGACTCGATCTTGGTCATCGGGATCGGCCGCTTTTCGCAAGCGCGTGAGATGCCTGCGAGGACCTTCTGCCGGTCGAACGGTTCGCGGCGGCCGTCCTTCTTGACCACCATATAAGGGATCTCGTCGATCCTCTCGTAGCTGGTGAATCGCCGGCCACACTTGAGGCACTCCCGGCGCCGCCGGATCATGTCGCCCTCGCGCGATTCGCGCGAATCGACGACCTTGTCCTCTATGAAGGAGCAGTACGGGCACCTCATTGCCGCACCGCTGCCGGCCCGGGTTCCGGCATGATCATCCGCGGCGCTCCAGCGGCAGCGGGCTCGGCCACTTCCTCGGAGATCATCCGGCGCAATTCGCGGAAGGAGATCCCGTCGCGAACAAAGAAATAGATACCCGGGACCAATGCCGAGCCAAAGGCGGTGAGATGCATCGCGATGGCCGCACTGGCGGCCTGATTGGTCTCGACGCCCAGCGTCACGAGGCCGACCATGGTCGCGGCATGGAATGCGCCGGCGGATCCTCCCGGGGTGGGCACCGCCGATCCCACAAGCGCGCAGCCCAGCACGAATATCACTTGCGAAAGGCCGATTTCGAGCGTGAACGCCTGGCCGATCAGCCAAAAACTGAGGGTTACCAGCGACCAGATCATCACCGAATAACCCGCCGAGAGGAGCAAGCTCTTCCCGTCACTGAGCACGTAGAGGCCTTCTGCGACGTGATCCAACAGGTTCAGCGCCAGGGTGCGGATCTTCACCGGCGCCCATCGCGTTCGACGCTCGATCCAACGGACGACCCCCTTGGCCCGAAGCCTGAAGAATAACAGGCCGAGAACCCCGGCCGCGGAGAGCATCAACATGCCGATGCCCGATTCCCGAATCGCCGTCCACTGGTGGCTGTTCTCGACCGGGATGTTCTGCCTGCTCAGGAAGATCAGGTTGACGGCGAACGCCAGTACTACCGTCACCGAGTCGAACAGGCGTTCGATCAGAATCGTGGCGAAGGTGGCGCTGGGCCTGATGCGTTCCCTGACACTGAGCATGATGGGCCGGGCGACCTCTCCCAGGCGACCGAAGACGAGTATGCTCGAGAAGCCGATCACCGTCGCCGAGAAGAGATTCCTGAACGAAGGGTGGGCGACGGACGCCAGAAAGACTCGCCATCGGAGCGACCGGAGCACAAAGGTCACCAGGATGGGAACGAGCGCGGCCAGCAGGTAGCCCGGACGGACTGCGCTGAAGCTCCGCTGGAGGGCGGGCGCATCCAGTTTGTGGGCAAAGAAATAGAACAGAGCCCCGGCAACGGCCAGCCACAACAGAAAGCGGGTCCTGAGATTTCTCATCGGCCTGGACGAGAGCCCTGAGCGAGGTCGAACGCGAACCTAACCCAATTCGCCGGGCAGGTCAAGAAGCGCCCCCGGGGCGAAGTCCGCCGGGAGATTGCGCTTACCGGCGCGATGCTCTTAAACTCTCCAGTCCATTGGCCAGAGAGGAACTTTTCTCCGCCAGGAGTCGTTTCTAGCCGTACTCCATAGAGGATTCGGGATTGAGGAGAAGATTCGGGCGTGGGAGCGAGCGTAGCTTTGGCCGGTGAAGACGCGCTTCTGGTGCGGCGCTGTCTCGCGGGGGATGATGCCGCCTGGGACGAGATCGTGCGAACCTATTCGCGGCGCGTGTACAGCCTGGCCTATCGCTTCACCTCCAGTCATGAAGCCGCCGAGGATCTTGCCCAAGACGTGTTTATGCGCGTCTACCGGACGCTGGAGCAGTACGACCCTCAGGCGGGCAATCTCTCCAACTGGCTCATGCGCGTTGCCCGGAACCTGATCATCGACGATTGGAGGAAGCGGGGACGCACGCCGACCGAAACGGGCGATGACATCAGCGATCATGAATTCCACTTAAAAAGCGAGGTCGAGAACCCTCAGCGCGCCGTCGAGCGGCGCGAACTCGGCACCCAGATCGAGAAGGCGATCCAGAAGCTTTCTCCCGAGCTGCGTGTCTGCATCATTCTTCGGGATGTTGAGGAGTTGAGCTACCAGGAGATCGTCGATCTGCTGAAAATCCCCGAAGGTACCGTCTATTCACGAATCACTCGGGGCTGATTCGAGCTGGCGAAGATCCTG
>JACQTD010000229.1 GCA_016210985.1 Acidobacteriota bacterium | reverse complement strand
GGCGTCGTATCCCGCTTGCCTCCGCTCCTCACTGGAGGAGTAAAAGCCGCAAATACTCATCTCTTCCTTGATCCCCGTGTGGTAGACATAATCTTCAACAAAAAGAGAATCAGTGGCTGGATAGGGGATGCGCCTCGCCGCTTCGCACAGCATCATGCAGGCTTCGTTCTTCCCTCCTATTCGATAGTGCCTGGCCAGACGGTAAAGCGGCTCGGCGCGACCGGGCCGATACTCGTATGCCTCTAAGCAGCGCTCGACGAATTGTGCTTCATGGCCGAGGTGCTCATAGCAGACCGCGAGCATGTACAGCGAATACCAGATCTCCTCGGTCCAACCGCCGGAAGCGATCCGCTTCTGATACCAGGCGATGGCCTGCTCGTACTCGCCGCAGTCCTTGTAGCTTTGAGCGAGATAGAAGATATACCTGTGGTTATCGGGTTCACGCCGGAGCCCCGCCGTCAGCAGTTGAATATCCCTCTCGTATTTATTCGTCCGACTGGAACCACACGCATGGTCGTGGAACCAGAGGCCCGCGAGCCTGACGGGGGATGGGCCGGTATCCAGGTACTCGTGCGTTACGCCAACGTACCTCGCAGGAGCATCACGTCGTATCAGCCTCGCATTGTAGTAGCTGATGCTGCTTGTCTGCCGGATGAAGTAGGCCGGCGCCGACAGGTGAGTCTTGAACGCTGGATCCTCCACGAACAACTCCATGTCCGCGTCAACCAGCAGGATGTATTCGAACTCGGCGGCAGAATTTCTGCAAAGGTCGAGCGACTGATTCCTGGAGACCTCGAAATCTACAAAAGGAATCCGGTGTATTTCACCCTCAATCCCGTGGGATGAAAAAAAAGATTTGATCTTATCCAGCGTATCATCGGTGGAGCCTGTATCACCGATGACGTAGTAATCGATGACGGTTGAGAGTGACTGGAGACACACCTCGATGATCTTCGATTCGTCCTTCACGATCATGTTGAGGCAGATTTTTGGAATGGATGTCATCAGGGTCGTCAGATGCCCGCAACAGCAGGCTATGCGCATGGAAAGATGTAACAGAAAGAGGCCTCTCCGTGAAGGACGAGCGCGAGGTCTCCAGAGTGGTTGGCCACGACAGGCGACCCGTGGAATTCTCCATTGACGAGGAGGAAGCTTCCTGTATAATCAGCACCCGAAACACAGTCCGGTCTCCGAGAATCGTAGTGTTCTAGTCGAACGAAGCGGGCGAAGTGAACGCGGGTTCCTGCAGCCCGGCTTCCTGATTGAACATATCAGACGAGCATGCAAGGTGGAACTGACTAGTCGAAGGGAATTGCTCAGACGAGCCTCGCTCATGCTCTGGGGTCAGACCCCAGCCACCCAAGAATTGTCGCAAGAACAATCATCATCGCCGGTCATCACGATGGTGGAAGTTGATCTTGACGATAACACCCTCTTCATTTCCGGCCAGAACTTCGGTCAGGCGACCCCGGTCGTGACGCTGGGTCAAATCCAACTGAGAGTGCTGCGATTCACTTCCATGATGATCGTAGCGAAGTTGCCGGTTGTGCCTCCGATCGTGCCAGCGAGCTACCTCCTCGTTATCTTGACTGATGCTGGTTCAACGGCCACAGCTCAGTTTGCGTTGACGATTGGGCCCGCGGGCCCTACCGGCCCAACGGGGTCCGGAGGTCCAACGGGGTCGCAGGGCCCTTCGGGTGTTGGTGCTACAGGGCCGCAAGGTGAGAGCGGGCCGACAGGCACGCAAGGTTCGACCGGGCCGCAAGGACTCGTGGGCCCCACTGGTTCAACCGGGTCGCAGGGCTCAACTGGTCCATCTGGTCCGATTGGACCAACCGGGGCAACCGGACCAACTGGAGCAACCGGGGCAACCGGACCAACCGGAGCGACCGGGGCAACCGGAGCAACCGGACCAACCGGGACGACTGGAGAGGGCGGACCAACTGGGCCGGATTAATTGACCCGGACCACTAATCTAAGGGTTCTGATCACTCACAGGGGTCTAAGGATTCCAAGGGATGTGGGCCCGGGCGGGACTTATTCTCCCATAGCGAAACCAGTCGTATAGTTCCCCCCTCTATTAGTGGGCAAATCATATGGCGTGATTGCCCAAGTAAAACTTCTCGGCGGGCGAGCCCCGCAAGCCAGACCAGGTTGTCTAGGGGACGTAAGCCACGGACTGCTCCCGGTCGTCCCCGGTACGCAACTGGTTCGAGGGTCCGATCACAGCAGCCGAAGGCCCGCTGCGAAGGTTCGAAATCACCGAAATCGTCCTGTCACCGGAGACCGCGACCAGGGCGGTGTTGCCGTCTTTCGCGATCGACACGCCGGCCGGCTGACTCCCGACGTCCACGACCGCGGTCTGGCTCAGCGTCGCTCCAGACACGCTGAAGACGGTGGCTGAACTGCCATTTCCGTTGGTGACCACGGCCACGGTCCCGTCCATGGAGACGTCGATGCCTCTGGGACGAGAGCCGGTCGAAACCGGACGGCCGAGGGATAATGTGCCCCCCGGAGCCATGCCGCTTACCGGCACGACAGTGTTGTTGCCCTGGATCACCACAAACGCGGTTCGCTCGTCCGCCGAGAAAGCCACGCCGGTGGGATCCGATCCCGTGCGCACCCCGCTTCTGAATGTTGGAGTCCCACCCGGACGCACGCCATCCACGACCGCAATGCCGTCCCCGCTCGGGGTGGTTCCGGTGACGACGACCGTACCCGAGGATGCGAGGGCCAGATCCTGCGCTCCTGAGGCGATCTGGCTCAGCGTAAACGGCGACCCGAGCGATGGACTGCCGGGAAGCCCATTGATCAGCACAAGACTCGCCGGCGAGGTATCGACCAGCACCACCGCATAACTGCTGTCGGGGCTGATCGCCACCCCTGCCGGGTCGGCAGACAGATTGAGCGTGGATACCTCAACCGGGTTTCCAGTACCCGTACCGGTCAGGACCGTCACGGAGGAGGAATCGCTTAGCACGATCGCATACAGGCCGTTCGGAGCGACCGCCACTTCCGTGGCGTTCCCGGGAATGGGGACGGTCTTGAAGATCGAACCCGATCCGGGGAGGCCCTGGAGCACGGTCACGTCTCCCGCCGCCACGAGCGCGAACGCTCCGATGCCACTGGCGGACTGGATCGTGAAATCCGCGTCGCTCGCGTCGTTCCCGCTGTTGCCGTCTCCATCCCGCGCGATCACACGCACCCGCGCGCGAGTGGTGGAGAGGTTGGGGACCGTCCAGTTGAAGGAACTCGCCGTGCCCGGCAGTCCGCTGCTGATGACGACCGGGAAGGTCGATCCACCGTTGGTCGAAAGGAGGATGTCGTGCGACGCAAGCCCCACGTCATCGCTCGAGACCCACTGGATCAGGAAACTGCCGCCGCTCATGAGCACTTCACCCCCGTTCGGCGCCACCACCTGCACGGTGGGCGGAGCGTTGGGGAGCGAGATTCGGAAGTTCCCGGTCGTATCCTGATTGGTGTTGCCTGCGTTGTCCCTGGCCACGATCCGTATCCGGGCTTGCATGGTGCTGGTTGAGGGCACGGTCCAGTTGTACTGAGTCTGGCCTCCTGACAAGCCGGTTTGGATATTGGCGAAGCTGCCCCCGCCGTTGCTGGAGAAGAGCAGATCGTGGGAATCGACGCCGATGTTGTCGTTCGAGGTCCATCGAATGGTGAACGTGGTACCGGCTTGCAGGTTTGCGCCGGTTGTCGGCTGGGTCAGATTCACCGACGGCGACGTGGCGTCAACGATTCGGAAATTCCCGGTCGTGTCCTGGCCGGAGTTGTTGGCGGCGTCGCGCGCCGTGACGCGGATGCGCGCATTGGCAGTGATGATGTTCGGAACCGACCAATTGAAGGAACTGACCGCGCCACCGACGGTTCCCAGGCTTTGGAAACTTCCCCCGCTATTGCTTGAGAATAGAACTTCCTGGGACACTACGCCGACATTGTCGCTGGAATTCCACTGGATCTGGTATTGGCTTCCCGCCGGCACCGATTCGCCGTTCACCGGAGTCTGAATATTGACGGTCGGCGATTGGCTGTCCCCGATGATCGTGAAGAGATTGCTGTCGGCCTGACCTACCAGTCCCACGGCATCGCGGGCCACAACCCGGATTCTGGCCTGACTCGTGGTGACCGACGGAACGTTCCAGTTGAACTGGGAGATGCTGCCTCCCAGATTGGATTGGATGGTACTGAAACTTCCGCCCCCGTTGCTGGAGAAGAGCAGATCCTGTGATACGACGCCCACATTGTCGGTGGACGTCCACCGGATGGTGAAGTTTTCGCTCGGATCGAGCTGCTCACTTCCGTTCGGCGCCGTGATCGTCACCGAGGGCGGCGTATTGTCGCGGATGGTGAAATTGCTGCTTGTAGCGGAAGTGCTGTTATTCGCTGCGTCACGCGCCGTTACCCTTATCCGGGCCTGGGTGGAATTCACGCCGGGTACGTTCCACGAGAAGTTCTGTTGCGGACCCGTCGATCCGATGTTGCTGAAAGTATTCCCCCCGTTCGTGGAGAGCTGCAGGTCGTGGGCTGTCACGCCCACGTTGTCGAAGGAGTTCCATTGGATCAGGAACGAAATCCCCGGCTGCAGGATCTCGCCTCCCACCGGCGTGACCAGGGAGATGGTCGGAGGCACGTTATCGCGGATCGAGAAGTTGCCCGTTTGACCGGATCCGCTGTTATTGGCGGCGTCTCGAGCGGTCACGCGGATCCGCGCATTGCTGAGCGAGAGATTGGCGGGAACCGGCCAGGTGAAAGCCTGCTGGTTTCCGGGGAGGGAGCTGGCGATCACCGTGGGGAACGAGGATCCCCCGTTGGTCGAAAGCAGCACGTCCTGCGACACGACGCCGACATTGTCGATCGAACTCCACTGAATCGTGAAATTCGTACCGGCGCTGACCGTCTGACCATTCGAAGGCGCCACGATGTTCACAGTCGGCGGCATCGTATCCCGGATACTGAAGTTCCCGGTCTGGCTGGAACCCGTCAGTCCCACGAAGTCGCGCGCGGTCACCCGGACCTGCGCGGTGGTGGTGGAGATACTGCCGGGGATGTTCCAGTTGAACGACTGCTGGCTCCCCTGGAGACCACTGGCAATCGGAATGTTGAAGTTGAATCCGCCGTCGGTGGAGAGCAGCACATCCTGCGATACCACTCCGACATTGTCCGAGGCGGTCCACTGGATACCCAGCGTGGCGCCGGGATTGAAACTCTGGCCCGCGGCCGGAGCGATAATCGTCACTGACGGCGGGATGGTGTCCCGGATGGTGAAATTGAACGAACTGTCCTGACCCTGATTCCCCGCGGCGTCGCGGGCGATCACCCGGACTCTGGCCGTCGACGTCGAGAGCGTACCGGGAATCTGCCAGTTGTAGCTGCTCTGAGTACCTGGAAGTCCGGTCGCAATGACGATCGGATAGGAGGATCCGCCGTCCGTCGAGAGCAGCAACTCGATGGAGACCACGCCCACATTGTCCGATGCCGTCCATCGGATCAGGAAATTACTCGCAGGATTGAGGTTTTCGTTGCCGAAGGGCGCCTGCAGCAGGACCGTGGGAGGTGTAGCATCCCGCACGGTGAATGCTCCGCTATCGCCGGATCCGGAATTCCCGGCGGCATCGAAGGCCAGCACACGGATTCGAACGTTATTGCCCACCAGGGTGCTCGGAACCGACCAGTTGAGGGCCGATTCACCTCCAGGCCGGTTGGTCGCTATAGCCGTGAAGAAATTCACGCCGCCGTCGGTGGAGAGCAGGATGTTGTGAGACGTCACCCCGACATTGTCAAAAGAGGTCCAGCGAATCGTAAAATTGCTTCCGGCATTGATGGTCTGACCGGCCGTGGGCGCGGTAACGGTTACCTGAGGAGGAATGGTGTCCCGAACGGTGAAGATCCCGCTGACTCCGCTTCCGGTGTTGCCTGCTCCGTCTCGCGCCGTGACCTGAACGCGCGCCACGGAGGTGACGAGATTGGTTGGGATGAGCCAATCGAAACTTTGAGATGCGCCCGGCAGGCCGCCGGCCAGCAGGGTCGGAAAGGAATTACCACCATCGGTGGAGAGCCGGACCTCATGCGATACCACACCCACATTGTCCGAAGAATTCCATCGAATCGTGAACAGCGCGCCCGGCAATAGAACCTCCCCACCCGCCGGGGAGATCAGGCTGACCCGTGGTGGCGTCGTGTCGATCACGTTGACGCGCGCGCTCCCGACGCCGCTGGCGCCATCCTTGTCGGTCACTGTCAGCGTTACCGTGAAGAGCCCGACGGTAGCGTAGACGTGGGTAGGCGTCAGCGTGCCGACGGTGGAACTTCCATCGCCGAATTCCCATCTGAACGTATGGGTGTCAAGGTTTCCCGGATCGAAGAAGCTTCCCTGGAACGCGACAACTTCGCCGACGCCGGCGGTGCGATCGGGGCCGGCGTTCACCGTCGGCGCCACATTCAGGACGCTCACATTCACGGTCACCGTGCCGGTCAGGCCGTTGCTGTCTGTGACCGTAAGACGGGCGACGAACAGGCCGTTATCGATGTAGGTATGCCCCACGACCTGGCCGGACGCGGCCGTCCCGTCACCGAAATCCCACTGGAATAAGACGAGCGTGCCGTCCGGCGCAGCGCTGGCCGACCCGTCGAAGATGACCGTAGCGCCTTCATTCACCGTGCGATCGGGTCCGGCATTGGCCACCGGCGGCCGCGGCGGAGAAGTGATCGGGAGGAAAGAGATCCTGGGCGCAAGATGCGTCCCCGCGCTGCCGGGTAACGGAAAGAATCCAAAAATGCCGTTCGAGAATCGAAGGAAGCCGTTCGCCGATGTAAGCAGGAACCACGAGCCTGCGCTCGGACTTGGATCGTATATCGGCGTGCTGACGATTTCTCCGGCTTCGGCCGGAGCGGGAAAGAAACTAACGGTCTCCCCCGCCAGTTCAAGCACTCCACGCGTGAACGCGATCAGCAGTCGATCCGGCGAGATTCTGAGCGGCGGTCCGACCGGAGTCCCGGCGCCTTGGGGAGCCGGAAAGAGTTTCGAGACACCAGCGTCGATGACGACCACGCCGTTGCTGACGGGAATAATGAACTGCGATACGCCCGGCAGGATCGTTACCGGTATTGGAGTCCCGGTCGGCATTCCCGAGCCCGCTGGCAAGGGAGTGAATGTGGTCTGGCCCTGATCAATCTTGATCATGCCCTCGGTAGTGGCCACATAGCTTGCGGAGGTGAACGGCTGTACCGAGCCTCCGGGGTCGGCGGGAGTGAATTGCGGATTGAAGAGTGGATTGAGTAAGAATACCGGCGGGCTGAGGACCTCTCCCAGTTGCGAAGGCACGGGTGAAAAATCCGCCGTGATGTCGTTGATGCTGACCAGCCCGTTGGATGTGGCCAGCAGCGTTGAACCCACGAAGGGTTTTTGACTGCCGGTGCCTACGAGCGGAAAGAAGGCATTGAATTCCGCGTTCGGAGCGCTGATCGGCGGACCGACGACACGTCCCGCGCCCGCGGGGAGAGGAACGAAATTGGCCGCTCCATGGTTGAACGTGGCCAATCCGTTCTCGCACGCCAGAAGCGTGGCGCCGGTGAATAGCGCCACGTCACTGAGAGGAGGATTTCCGGAGGCGAAGAGATTGAAGTTCGGATTGAGTTGATCGACCGGCTGCGAAAGTACCCGTCCCGCACCCGCCGGAACAGGAATGAAACCTGCCGTACCTCCCGAGACCGTAACCAGTCCGTTGGTCGTGGCCACGAGAATTTCCGGGAGGATTGGCAGGTCATCACCCACGCCCGTCACGCCGGATGCCGCAAGCGGATTGAAATTCGGGTTTCCCCGGTACACGGGTGGGCCGACGGGCAGACCTGCTCCGCTCGGGAAGGGAATCAGGGTCGCCACGCCTCCGGATATGATGACCAACCCTCCTGTCGTGCTCAGGAGGAATCCCTCCAGGAAGGGAAAGGGCGAGGCCGCCGCCCCGGCAAATGACCCGAACTGCGGATTCCGCTGAACGGCCAGAGGTCCGATGGGTTCACCTGCGCCGGGCGGCAGCGGGATGAATTGAATCGAGCCCGACGAAGAACGGACCACGCCGCCGGTAGTGAGAAGATAGACATCGCTCAGGACCAGTGGATTGGATGGGCTTGCCGAGAGGGGGTTGTAGTTGGGATTGGCCGCGAATACGGGCGGATAGATCACCGTTCCGGCGCCCGCGGGTAGAGGCTGGTGACTGGAAATCGAATTGGCAAAGCTCGAGAGTCCGCTCCCGGTCGCCGAGTAAACCTGAGGCGGGACGAAGAAATTGGATAGATCCGAGGTGAGCTGATCTCGTCCAGCCCCGGTCCTTCCCGGCAACGGTGTCGCGTAAAGCGAGACTGGGCCGCTCGTGCTGCCGGGTCGCAAGCCGGGCAGGTCCAGCCCCGGGAAATACGGCGTGGGAAAGATTCCACGTCCCGCCGCGAAGCTCCCGGGAAAGGGAAAGGCCAGATCGCTTCCGAGCGTTGTGCGCGCCTGAAGGGTGAGCGTTCTAAGATGGAAACCGAGGACACTGAGCGCGCCGATGTCCAGATTGTAGTTGACGGCCCCTAGCGTGCCGGGGGAGGCAGGAGTCGTCACCGCGAAATTGACAGGCGCGCTGCTGAGGCCAGCCGTGGTTACGATTACCGGTACCACGCCGGGAGCGAGGTTCTCGGGAACCAGGACCTCCATTTGGGAGGGCGACAGGGCATGGGAGGGCGCCTTCACGGCGCCAAACGTGACCAGATTCTCAGCCCGATTGAGGCTGAACGGACCTCCGGTCACCGTAACCAGCGTCAACACCGGACCCGACGCGGGACTCAATCCGGCGATGGACGGTGCCTGATCCGGTGCGGCCGCCGGTTCCTGCTCCTGCGCGGAGAGTCGCCAGAAGGGAACGACCAACATCCCGAGCAGGATCCAACTCAGGAGCGCTGCGCGGCCGGGGCGGAGGAGTCTATTCAGTTTTGAGCCAGTTCTACTATGATGAGTGCGATCATTAGACCAGGTAGCCATAGAAAATCCTGATATGCCTCGCTTTTTTGCTGCGGCCAAGTACTACCGGTCTGTTGCGTCAAAGCTCGGCGGTGACTTCGTCGTGACGATGGAGCACCTGTCGAAGATGGCGCCGGCTCCCCTGATGATCACACTCGACCAGTCTGGGGC
>JACQTD010000232.1 GCA_016210985.1 Acidobacteriota bacterium | reverse complement strand
GGCCGCGAGATCTGCGACGGTCTCACCCGCATCAAGGCGGTCCACGATGACCCTTGTGGTAATCGCCCTACGGAAGACGATAGGTCGCCCGTAGGCGATCCGTGGGTCTATCGCGATCTGCCGTCTCGATGGAACTTCCTCCAGGCTCCAGAACGGGTAAAGCCGAACGGGGAACCGGGACTCGTCCCATTCGACGCGTTTCAGATGCTCGTGGAGCAGACGGTACAGGGCGAGTTGACCAGATGCGGAAAGGTTGATGAGTTCTCCATATCGTTCAAGGAAGACCTGTCCCGCATGGGAGGCGAGATCTTTCCGAAGCAGGAGACGGTCCATCTTCAGTTCCTTTTCGGCGTACCTAATCGCCTCCCGGACTTCTTTCAGGAGGACGCCATGCTCCGTTCGGAGGGAACGCAAGACGTGCGCTTCGATCAGGTTCCAGAAGGAGAGCGTCGGTGGTTTCCGACGGGCCAGTTCGAAGAGAGGATGAAACGGTCTGACCCCTTCGGACGTCGAGTAGGACCGTCCGAGCACCCACGCGCGGAGCGTGGCGGGCGCGAGCCTGAGATACCGTGCAGCCTCGGCGAGAGGATACGCGGGCTGATTTCGCATATCCGTGGTCGTGATGGGGCCCTTCCTGCTCGGTCTCACCTACACATGATATAGTGCCCGGCGCTGGGATACCAGAGTCAGATGCGGGCAACTATTGGCTGGCGGTGAACCAATTCAGTGTCGTCGAGAACAAGCACTCACGGCGACCGGATGTGGTGCTGTTCGTCAACGGTCTGCCTCTGGCAGTGCTGGAGCTCAAGAACCCCGCCGACGAGAACGCCACGATCTGGAGTGCCTTCCAGCAGTTACAGACCTACAAGGCGGAGGTGCCGTCGTTGTTTTCCACGAACGCACTTCTCACTATCTCCGCCGGGTAGAGGCCCGCGTGGGCACGCTCACCGCCGGGCGTGAGTGGTTCAAACCCTGGCGGACGATCGCGGGCGAGACCTTTGCCGACGCGCACCTGCCGGAGCTTCAGATTGTGATCAAGGGACTGTGCGCGCCGCGGCGGCTACTCGACCTGCCGCGCGACTTTATTGTGTTCGAGAATGACGTCGGCCGCATCGCCAAGAAGATGGCTGGTTACCACCAGTTCCACGCTGTGCAGGTGGCGGTGGAGGAAACGCTGCGGGCAACCGAGTTGCTACGCACGAGAAAGCCGGCTGATGAGCGCGGTCGTTACGAGTCAGGTCGCAATCCCGGTGGCAAACCGGGCGACCGGCGCGTGGGCGTGGTTTGGCACACCCAGGGCTCGGGCAAGAGCCTGACCGTGGCGTTGTACGCCGGCCGCATCATCCGCGAACCGGCGATGGAAAACCGGGGACAGAGCTGCCTACTGCGTCTCTCGATAAGCCAGGCCCGCAGTCCGGCGGGATGATACTTGACCGAAAGCGCCCTTCCGGGCGCTCGTTCGTTGCAATTTACTGCAGGAATTGGTTGCGGGGGGTGGATTTGAACCACCGACCTTTGGGTTATGAGACCGTTCCTCGGGGTAATTGAGGCCCACCAGATTTCACTGCTGTCACGCCCAAACCCGCTCCAGTGCAAGCAAATACGGAAGTTCACATGCACAGGTCTCATCTGCATCGACTCAGTTTCACGCTAGAAGGTGGTACAAAACTGGTACACCTCAGGGAATCGTCCTGCCTATCGATTGGGTCCTGACGGGCTCATGGCCGATACGTCTCGGCTCGAAGTAGCCCTCTCCAACTTTTCACTCCAGACGAGAGGGTCGGGCGGTCGCCTCACATGGAGTCCAAGCTTGACAGCGTATCAGGCATTCTGGCCATTGGTATGGGTCATGTGGATCAATTCTGACTAATCCGGTATCATCTACCCGCTTCGACTCGCACACATTGATCCTTTTCTGTGAGAGAGAAAGGTATCGGGGAACTTGCGTTCACACCGCGAATCCCGATTGCGAAAGCCTGATCGATATGTTCGCGAGGAGCGACGAACCTATGCGTACCCATCGCCCGGTATATGTTGAGGTTTCGGCGGTTGCGCCATGAAGCTGACCGACGCCCAGCAACGTGCAACCGAACACGGCGGCAGGAACCTCCAGCTGATCGCCTGCGCGGGCTCTGGCAAGACGGAGGTCGTCGCGCGACGCGTGGTTCACCTGCTCACCCCGGGCAGAGCGGGGACCCTCGCGCCGCGCAACATCGTGGCATTCACCTTTACCGACAAGGCCGCTGCCGAACTGAAGGAGCGGATCATCACGCGCGCCGGGCAAGCGCTTGGCGAGGTCACGGGCCTCGCCGAGATGTTCGTGGGTACCATTCACGCCTTCTGCCTCGAGCTGCTGAAGAGCGAGGCACCGAAGTACCTCAAGTACGAGGTGCTGAACGAGGTTCAGCAGGGGCTCTTCGTCGATCGACACAGCAAGCAGAGCGGCCTGACCGCCTCGACCGATCTCACGGGTACTCCGCTCAAGCGGTACCGGGACACAAAGCGCTACATCGAAGCCCTGGCGATCCTGCGCGAGGCGGAGCGCGAGGACACCAACCTCAACGGCTGCTCGGTAGTGAACGGCCTGGAGTCTTACCAGCGTCTGCTCGAAGAACGCAGCTACCTCGACTACTCATCGATCCTCGAGGCCGCGGTCGAAGTCCTTACGAACGACTACGACCTCCGCGGGCGGCTGAGCGAGCGAGTCAAGTACGCCATCGTGGACGAGTACCAGGACGTGAACCCGGTGCAGGAAGCGATCGTCTGGTCCCTCCACGAATTCGGCGCCCGCATCTGTGTGGTTGGCGATGACGACCAGACGATCTACCAATGGCGCGGCAGCGACGTCGAGAACATCCTGACGTTCGACAGGCGCTACCCGGGTGTCGATCAGATCCCGCTCGAAGAGAATTTCCGGTCAAGTGACGGCATCGTGGAGACGGCCCGTCTATTCATCGAACAGAACGCCGCCCGACTCGCGAAGGCGATGAAACCGACGGGCGCGCAAGCGCCTGAGCCCGGCGACATTGTAGCGCTCTCATTCACGACGCCCGACGAGGAGGCGCACCACATCGCCGTAACGGCACAGGCACTGCGCGGCGTAGCCTTCAAGGAAGACAACACCGAGCGCGGCCTGTCTTGGTCCGACATGGCCGTCCTCCTCCGCAGCGTCAAGGCGAACGCCGAGCCGATCACCGCCGCCCTGCAAGCGGCTGGCATCCCCTTCGTCGTCACCGGCATGACTAACCTTTTCGGCACCGCCGAGGCCGAGGCGGCCCGACAGCTCTTCTACTTCATCGGCGACCGCCCCAGCGTAGACGAGGCGGCGGTCGAGCAGGCTTGGAGCGCATCGAACCTGGGCGCGGAGCCGAATGCCCTCCGAGCGGCGATCAAGGGCGCCGCTGTGGCCAAGGCGGCCCTCACCGACCCAAACCAGAAACGCTGGGGGCAGTACTCCATCCAACGCGTCTTCCTCAACTTCCTCGAAGAGGCCGGTGTCCGTGAGGAGCGAGTGCCCAACGGCCGCGGCGAGGTCGGGTTTTACAACCTCGGCAAGTTCAGCCAGCTCATCTCGGACTACGAGACGATTCACTACCACTCGAAGCCAGCCGAAAAGTACGCCTCGTTCGCGGATTTCCTGCAGTTTCGTGCGGAGGATGCCTACCCCGAGGGCTGGCAGGACAACCAGTACGCCAACCCAGACGCCATGCGGATCATGACCATCCACCAGGCGAAGGGCATGCAATGGCCGGCGGTCTTCGTGCCGGCGCTGCTCAAGAACCGTTTCCCCGCGAAAAAGCCGGGCGGCCGGACCGTGTGGCACCTGCTCCCGCGCAACAGTGTGAAGGGGCAGGCGCGTTTCGAGGGCACGATCGAAGACGAGCGGCGGCTCTTCTACGTGGCCATGACGCGCAGCCAGAAGTTTCTGCACCTCACCTGGGCGCCAGTACCCGGCAACCAGCTTTTCCAGAAGCGCTCGCAGTTCTGGGACGACATCCTCGCCTCCAAGCACGTGAAGCGCCGGACGCCCGACTACTCCACGCGCAAGCGCCTTCCGCCCAGCCCGCGCGCGGGCGTCGCAAACGTGGTCTTTTCGTTCTCCGACCTCAAATACTTCTTCGAGTGCCCTTACCAGTTTAAGTTGCGCGTTCTCTATGGCTTCAACGCGCCCATCCACGAAGCGCTAGGCTACGGCAAGTCGCTGCACGACGCGCTGGCCGAGGTGCATGCCCGCGCCATCCGGGGTGATGTCGCCGATGCCACAGAAGTTCAGCGGCTCGTCGAAACCCACCTGCACGCTCCGTACGCCTACCCCGCGCTCCGCCAGCAGCACGAAGCGACCGCCGAGCGCGAGCTGCGCGACTACCTGAACGACAACGCGGCGCTCTTCGACAAGATCGAGTTCTCGGAGAAGCAGATCGAGATCAGCCTCGGCGATGGCGTGAGCATCGTGGGACGCATCGACCTTGTTCGCCGGATCGACACGGGCGAGACGACGATCGTAGACCTCAAGTCGAGCGACCGCGCTCAGGCCGAGGACGTCACCGAAGCGCAGCTTCACGTCTACGCGCTCGGCTACCAGGACCTCACCGGCCGACGGCCGGATTACGTCGAGATATACGAGCTGGACCAGCGCAAGCGGAAGCCCCGCTCGGTAGATGACGACTTCATTGCCGACGTAAAGACAAAAACGCGCGCCGCAGCCGATGCACTCCGCACGGGCGCGCTGCCTACTGTACCGGTCGCGAAGAAGTGCGGAGCCTGTGACTATTGCGGAATGTGCACAGCCGGCCGCGCGGCGAGAGGGCAACAGTGACAACGATAACATCTCGTTTTGCGGCGATAGACTTTGAAACTGCAAACAGCAACCCGGACAGCGCATGTTCGGTGGGTCTTGTTGTCGTTAATCGTGGCCGCATAGTTCGAAGGGAGTATCACTTGATTCGGCCACCAACCCCTGACTTTCGACTGACCTGGATTCATGGCTTGACTTGGATAGATGTTCGAGATGCTCCGACCTTCGGCGAAGTATGGCGAAGCCTAAGGCCCCTGCTCAAAGATGTTGGTTTTGTCGCTGCCCACAAAGCCAGTTTTGACCGAGGCGTACTCCAGGCTGCATGTCGCACTTATCGTTTGTCGGCGCCGCGCAAACCTTTCATCTGCACTGTTGAACTCGCACGCACAACTTTGGGGATCTTCCCGACTAAGTTGCCGGATGTTTGCAAGCATTTGCAAATACCGCTCAACCACCACAATGCCGCCTCCGACGCTGAGGCGTGTGCTCGTATAGTGCTTGCAGCACGAAAGGTCGGGTGGCGACCCTAGCCGCGAATTTGCGAGGAGTGGCAGAAATGGCACCCAAAAGGACGACAGGCGCGAAGACCGGGAAGAAGGTCACCCGCTACACCTACGACGACATCAAGGAGCCGCGCACGCCCGAGACGGGGCACACATCACTCCTGCCGGGGGAGGACCTGGTCGTCACGCTCCCAATGGACAACGGCTGGAGCAAGGCGATCCAGGTCGGGAACCTGCCCGACGGGGACGAGCGGCCGGTGGTGGTGGACATGGACCCGGCCGCGGACCCGGTGCTGTTCTGGGCAGGCAAGCGCAACCGGCGCGAGGTGCCCGCCTTGCCGCTCCAGCGCAACGAGATCGTCTCCGAGTCGCGGATCGCGCAGATCATCGAGCGCGCACGCAAAGCCGCCGCGGACAGGGAGGGCTCCGCTCGCCAGGGGCACCTCTTCGCCGACCTCGAGAG
>JACQTD010000231.1 GCA_016210985.1 Acidobacteriota bacterium | reverse complement strand
GGGCGCACTGCGGGAAGGCGCACCGGAGTTCGATGCCTACAGGAAGTATGTCACCATTGAAGAGCAATTGCCCGTCGAGAGTTCCAACCTGCTCGGTCAGGTGACCGTGGTCGTTCGCGGCGTGCTTTACAATCGGGGTAACCGCGATTTGAGCGGGGTGGAACTGAGGGCCATGGTCACGGACACGGATGGAAATATGATCGCCGATCGAATCGCCGTTCCGGTCCCCAGGCTTCGGCAACGACTTTCCGCGGGTGAATCGATGATGGTCCACGTCAATATCGATCCGGTTCCCCGCGATGCATTCCGAACGAATGCTTTCATCCTGCTTCGGGGCCTCAAGTTCGATCAGGCACCACCCGAGGATAAGCCCGCCGGATCCAGCTAGCGTCCGGCGGGAGTGGGTTTCCGAGATTCAGGAGGCAGTGCACCAAGGGCCGGGCCCGCGTCGATCGGAGAAAGCAGATCGGTGCTGGACATCCTTTAAGACGTTAAGGCATCTTAGTAGGTCAGCGCGTTTAGGGCGGGAGTGACGGAATCCTTCAAACATCCCCCTTGCTCTTATTATGAGGAATCCTAGGTATGCGGTTCAAGGCAGCGATTTTTCTTCTGTCGACGTGCCTCATCGTCGCCTCGACGTTCTCCATCGGCTATTCAACAGTGGGGCGTCCCCCAGGCATCGCTACCGCCGGCACAGCAACGAACCATTCGGCTGCTGACGGTGAGGTCGAGGAGGGTTCGCGATTGGCATGGGCGCGATGGTTCATGCAGCAACGGGCCTTCCCGTCCGGCACCGTCCCGTTTCAGGCACGCGAACGTGCGATCGCTCACGTCAGGCAAGTCATGCGTCCGGACAGGGCCGCCGGTGTGAACAAACTCGCCGCGATCCCGCCGTGGGAGCCGATAGGCCCCAATGTAGTCACGAACGGGCAAACTCGCGGCGGAAACGCCCCGGTTAATGGCCGGGTGACCGCGCTGGCGATCGATCCCGGCGCTCCCAATACGATCTATGCCGGCACGGCCGGGGGAGGCGTTTGGAAGACGATCGATGGCGGGAAATCCTGGAGGCCGCTCACCGATGATCAGTTGACGCTGGCGATCGGAGCCCTGGCCATCGATCCCGCCGACCCGAAGATCATTTATGCTGGAACCGGCGAGGGGAACCTCTCCGCCGACAGTTACCTTGGCGTGGGATTGCTAAAAACTACTGATGCCGGAGTCTCATGGACCCAACTCGGGAGTTCCACTTTCGCCGGCCTATCGATGGCTGATCTGGTTATCGATCCGACCAATTCTCAGGTCCTGTACGCGGGCGTCACGCTCGGCGGGGCGGGCGTGAGCAGCTCCACTTTGAGCCCGGTCGGCATCCGGGGTGCCTACAAATCGACGGACGGCGGCACCTCCTGGAGAAGATTAAGGGGTGGGCTTCCTGGAGGTACCACGCTCGGGGTGCTCGACCTCGCTATGGATCCTGCGGATGCCCAAGTGCTCTACGCCACCGTTCGTAGCGTAGGGGTATTCAAAACCACGGACGGCGGCACGACCTGGACACGGCTCACAGGCGGAGGCTTTCCTGACACCGGATCGTTCGGCCGGATTTCAATCGCCGTCGCGCCCAGTCACCACCTCACCCTTTACGCCGCTCTGGAGGACCCCTCGACCGGCGATCTTCTTAGCCTGGTCAAGTCGACCAATGGAGGAACCACCTGGTCCGAGCTGGATCGGCCGACGGGATCGAGTTTGATTTGCCAGTGCATTTACGACAATGTCATGGCGGTATCGCCAACGAATCCGAATGTAGCCTATTTCGGAGGAGTCGGGTTTTATCGAACAACGAATGGTGGAATGAACTGGACCGACCTGAGCATCGCCTCGAGAATCCATGTCGACGTCCATGCGATCGTGTTTGATCCCGGAAACCCCTCCCGGGCGTTCGTGGGCACGGACGGCGGGGTATGGGCAAGCTCGAACGGCGGAAGCTCATGGGGAAATCTGAACAGCAACCTGGCCATCACGCAATTCAACTACATCGCGCCTCACCCCACGGATGTGAAGGTCCTCTACGGCGGAACGCAGGATAACGGAACGGTGAGATACACCGGAGCGCCGGCCTGGTCGCAGGTCCGGGGAGGGGACGGGGGCGCCGTGCTCGTCGATTTTCAGGCCCCAAACACGATATATCACACCTTCTATAACCTTTCATTTGAACGATCAGACAATGGCGGGCTCACCTGGGTAAGCAGATTGAATGGAATCGCCACCGATGATCGCTCGCTGTTCTACATCCCGGTGGCGATGGACCCATCTGATTCAAGAACCCTTTACCTGGGCAGCTATCGTCTTTACAAGTCATCGAATCGCGGTGACAACTGGAATGCCATAAGCCCGGATCTCTCCCGAGGCGGGTCGGGAGAGATCTCGACCGTCGCGGTGGCCCCTACCTCGCGGACGACGATTTACGTAGGGACGTCGGATGGAGGAATCCAGGCCACGACCGACGGTGGGACTTCCTGGATGAGTGTCCGGGAGGGCGTGCCGGGCCGGTATGTATCCCGGCTTGTTGTGGACGGAGACGATCCGAAGACGGTCTATGCGGCGCTCTCCGGATTCAGATCGGGACACGTATTCAAGACCACCGACGGCGGCATGACGTGGAAGGATATCAGCGGGAACCTGCCGGACATCCCTGCAAATGCGCTGGCCCTGGAGCATGCCGAACCCGGCCGACTCTTCGTCGGCACCGATATCGGCGTGTTCGTGACCGCGGACGACGGGGTGACCTGGGAAGAGTTGAACGACGGGCTTCCCAACGCATTCGTGTGGGACCTGCAGATCAACGAGAGAACTCAATCGCTCTTTGCGGCGACGCACGGGCGCGGAGTTTTCCGGTTGCCGTTGCGATCCACGCCATAGGGCCAAACCGGACGTGCGGCGACCTGCCGCGAGCGGCCCGCACAAGGGGCCTGAGAGAGCCAGGAGCAGACCTCCCCATGAAAAACCGATTCTCGATCATCTGCGCAACCCTGCTGTTCGTAGCCGTCTGGATCATTCCCGAACCCTCAGGATGGTTCAGGCGTTGGGGTTCCACCCCGGCGGCCGATTCCCGTGACCGGCGTGTGGTGGAGGCGGCCGGCGTCGATCTCGACGGTGACCGGATCAGCGACCACTTGGCCGCCGGCATCGCCCGAGGGACGTTCCGGCGTCCGGGGCAGTACAACTTTCCGCCCGGACGGCCCTCAGTAACGGCAGCGGAACTTGCCGGGGAGTGGGTCAGCTTGATCGTGGCGTTGGATCACCTGCCGACGCGTGGCGATGTGGCGATGATCGAAGCCGCCGGCGGGCGCGTAAATCAGCGCTGGTCCGACCTGGTTTACGCGATGGCGGTCGATTTCCCGCTGGCCACGGGCACGATCGCTGACCTGGAACCGATCAAGGCGCTGAGCGGTGTTGTCCTGATTGAAGAGAACGCCATCCATGAGAATGATCTCTACCTGGCGACCAAACAGACACGTGCGCGGCAGGTCTGGACCCGGTACGCCGTGACGGGGAATCCGCTGCAGACGGTGGCCGTTATCGACAGCGGCGTTTCCGACACGCACCTCGACTTGAGGAATCAGGACGGGTCGTCCCGGGTCGTCGCCTGGTTCGATTCGCTGGGTGGAACGACCACACCCCACGACTTAACCGGTCATGGAACATTCGTGGCCGGTATCATTGCCGGGAACGGCCGCTCCTCCGGCGGCGCCGGTGACATGGCCCCGGCAGTCCACCAGGTACCCGTATTTGCCAGTGTCTCCTGTGGCGTGGGCGGCTACTTCGGCGCCGCACAAGCACTCGCCTTTCCGGTCGATACCACGGCCGGAGCGGGCGAACTTATGGGACTTTTGAAGTGGCAGAATGCGACCCCAGGCTTCACCAATTCCCTGAGGCTGAGGAGTGACACCGGTCAGACCCTCGCGAATCGTTCCACCAGTACGGACGGAGCGCAGCCGCTCGAATCGCCGGCATCGATACCGGCCGGGCGAACCAGTTTCATAACCGAACGATCAACCGCCTTCCGTGCGAACGCGACCACCTCGGCCGTCGAAAATCAGACCCCGTACTGGGTGCAAGCACTTACGCCGATGTCCTCTGCCGGCGACGGCTTTAACATCATGAGCGGAATCGCTCCGACCGTCGGGCTGGTCGCCATCAAGGCCAATGACGATACGGGGAATCCGGGTTTTGGGCGAGGGAGTCTCACGGCGCTTCTTGACGGGATCACGTATGTCGACCTCAACCGGGAGCGGTTCAACATTGTTGCCGTGAATATGAGCCTCAGTTTTCGCAGCGGCGTCGTCGCCACCGTCGATACGGTGATCAATAATCTGGTCGCCGACGGCGTCCTGGTCGTGGCCTCGGCGGGAAACCATCGGAGTGATAATCCGGCGCTTTTCGTGAACAGTCCGGCCGCGGCCAGCCGGGCGATTGCGGTGGCGGCGGAGAGCGACACCGATCAGATCACCCAATACAGCAGTGCTGGCAACTCGGCCACCGGACTGATGAAGCCTGATGTTGCGGCGCCCGGCGGCAGCATCGTGACGGGGCGGAGCATCATGGGGCTCGACACCGACTCGGTCGACGAAAACATCGATTTTGCCTCCGGCTTCAACTCCGACGGTACGCCGCGGGTCTATCAGGAGAATACCCCCGACCGCTTTCCCAATGACTACGTGGTGACGCAGTGCCAGGGTACCTCCTTTGCGGCGCCGATGGTGGCAGGCGAGGTGGCCTTGATCGCCGATGCCCTCAGCAGAAAGGGGCTCTATCGACGCGATCTCCTCACGGCGCTCTGGATCAAATCGATCATTCTGATGACGGCGACCGAGACCAATCGGCCGGCCGAGATCCAGCCCGACCCGACCTTGGATCGCGGCGGCAAGGATATTAGTGAGGGCAACGGCAGGATCAACATCGAGGCGGCCGTGGAGGTCATCCAGGAGGAGTATCCGGTGGGCATGGAAGTCACCGACCGCCTGGGGACCGCGGTGACTGATAGGAAGGCTTTTGCCCGGCAGGTGCGTCTGGAGGCGGGCCGGCAATACACGTTTACGCTTACCAATCCCGCCGCGGCCGATTTCGATCTCTATCTCTATCGATTCGGGCCCGATCCTGCCAATTTCTCGGTGGACAGCCGGTACTCCGATGGCGACCCGGTCATTGCGGTGCGAAGCACTGTGGCCGGAAACGGGTTGCAGGAGCAATTCACCTACTCCTCGCCGGAGACGGCCACCTTCGCCTTGATCGTAAAGCGGGTGGCCGGAGTCGGCCAATTCACTTTGAACTCCTCGAGTATAGTAGCGAGCGACACCGTCGCGCCGCTGGTCAGACTCCTCTCTCCGAACGGCGGCGACATCGTATCCAGCTCGCAGTCGGAGATCAGATGGGAAGCCTCCGACAACGTCGCCGTCGCCCAACAGGAGATCCTCTTTTCGCTCGATGACGGAGTCGGGTTCCTTCAGACGGTCGCCCTCAATGTGCCCGGGGACGCCAGGAGTTTCCTTTGGACGCCGCCTGCGGGAGTCGGATCGACTTCGGCCAGGCTGCTGGTCATCGCGAGGGACGCCGCCGGAAATGCAGGTCAGGACGGCAGCGACGCGAGTTTCACCATCATCGATCTTGTAGGAAGGCCGGAAGTGGAGCCGAACGACTCGATCGCTCAGGCCAATGCGCTCCCCGGACCGACTCAAGTCGTCGGCACGATCGGCCGCAATGGAGACCGGGACTATTTCTCTTTTGACGCGAACGCCGGCGCCACGATCACCATCACGGCCAATGCCAAGACGCTGACCCCGCCGTCTGTCGCCGACACGTTTCTCCAACTCTTCGACATGAACGGCGCCGTTTTGGCAAGCAACAACAGTTTCGGCGGCACCACCGACGCCCGGCTCCAGCTCAATGCGCCCGCCGCCGGCCGCTACTACTTCCTGGTCCGCGAGAACCGGGGGACGGTGGGCGGGCCTTCGTTCTATTACCAGGCGGTGCTCGAAGTGAGCGGCGGCGCCGATACGCTCGCGCCCAGTGTGGCCATCAGCGCGCCCTCAGAGGGGCAGCTCGCCGTCGGCACGATCGCGTTGGGGACGACCGTCTCCGACAATGTGGGTGTCGTCGCGGTTCAGTTCAGACTTGACGGTGTCGAGTTGGGACTGGAATCGCTGGTCGATCCCTTCCGGGCATTGCTGGATACGCGCAGGCTCGCGGACGGAGAGCACGTGGTCGAAGCGACAGCGCGCGACCGGGCGGGAAACCGGGCAAAGAGCGCGGCCGTCCGGTTTCAGGTGTCGAATTCCGGCGCCCCGGGACGCTTGCTCAGCGTCTCAAAGTCGGGAGGACCTGCCGATTTCGTGACGATACAATCGGCGATCGACACGGCCCAATCGGGTGACATTATTACAATTAATGATAGCGTCGATTACGCGGAGAACCTGATCATCGGCGCCTCCAAGGGCCGGCTGACCTTGCGCGCCGCGGCGGGACAGCGCCCCACGCTCATCGGGCGTCCGGACGCGCCGAGCAACCTTGACCTGCTCGATCTCAGTGGAAGCAACGGCGTGACGATCGACGGGATACGGTTTCGCGGGGGCAGCGACGACGCCGTGACCGCCAGCCCCGGGCCGGGCGCCACCAATCTGGTCATCCAGGACTGCGTCTTTGAAGGACTCTTCGACACGGCTGTGATTCTCAACAACGGCTCGACCGCGATCGTTCGCGACAACCGGTTCATCGACCTCGGATCGGCCGGTACCGCGGGCGCCGGTGTCAGTATCCAGAACGGTTCCATGGTCGACCTGGTGAACAATGACTTCACCAACCTGCTCGGACCCACGGTGCTCTATTTCAATAATTCGACCGGCTCGGCGATCGGCAATCGCCTGACGGGCGGGCTAAGGGGCGGAGAATTCGCCGACGCCTTTTCGCTCGTGACCAGTTCCGTAAATATCTACAACAACGTCGTGCGTGGGGCGGGACGGTTCGGCATCGGGATCTTCACCGCCGACAGCGCGGAACCGGTTCGCACCCATCAGGTAAACGTCGTACAGAATCTGATCTCGGAGAGCGGTCTCACCCTGCCCGCCCTTGGAGACGGGATGCAAATCGTCTCGTCCCCAAATACGATTTACTTCTTCACGCTGGTCAACAACACGATCGTGAACAACGCCCGCCTCGGAATCAACTTCGCGCTCCAGGACCCGATCAGCCGGGCGGACCTTTACAACACCATTATTTACGGATCCCGTTCCTCGGCAGGTGACATCTTCGATGCCGGGCTCAACAGCACCCAGAACACCCAGATCACCTTGCGCAACTGCCTGATCGGGAAAGATACCGTGTTTGCTTCCATCGGCAGGAATGGCACGATCGACAGCGACCCGCTGTTCGCCGATCCGATAAATGGGGATTTCCATCTGCGCCCGGGTTCCCCTGCCATCGACGCCGGTGATGATGCGGCGCCCCTCCTTCCCGCCGCCGATTTGCAGAATCTCGCGCGGATCGTGGATGGGGACGGCGTTGCGCCGGCGCATGTGGATATGGGCGTGTACGAGTTCTCACTCGGAACGGGGTCTCTTTTGTTCAGCGACCCCGGCCCCGCGGAAAAGTTCGGCCGGCCGGCATAGACGGCCCTGCCTCGAGCCGGCAAGCTCAACGTCTCCGCATTTTCAGCCAACCTTCGACGAACGGGCAGCACCGAATAGGAGCCCGCTCAGGCGTCCCCCCCGTGGGCCTTTCCGGAATCAGGGGCTACTTACGAAATTCCTCAGTCTCGAGGAGGAGAGGAACAAATGACCATGGATAGGATTTCTCAGAGGATGCGTATCGTAGCGGTTTTTTTCCTTGGAGCGGCCTGTGCCGCGGGCTGGAGCGGCATAGCCCAGAGTGGAACGGGGAATGCGGCCCCACAGGGATCGGGTACGGGGCGAGGGACGGCCGTGGGGAGACCCGCACCGGGAACGATGTCGCAGGGCCGTCCCGACAAGTCGGAAATGAAACGGAAGGCGTCGGACCTCAGCGCAACCCGGGAGGGCCAGTCGCAATCCAATTTCATACCGCCGGGTCCCAGGACCGGTGAGTACCTCCTGGCGTCAGGGTATTACTCGGTCGGAACTCACGATCTCGGGGTGATCGATGCCGGCACGATGGTCACGATCGAAGTGGAGGCCACCTCCTCCGGTATGGACCTCATCGCGATCGTGGATGAACCCGATGTCACCGTAGAACAGGGCAGGTTTTTCTCCGACGACGATTCCGGTGGTGACCTCGACCCGGCGATCCGGTTTATTGCCCCGGTCACGGGGAATTACGTCCTGCGAATCCGGGACATCAACCAGCGATCGGGTTTTTATCGTTACCGGATTTCTCTTTTCTAGCGACTTGTTATCCCAGGTTCGCAGTTCCGCCTATTGGCGGGTTCGGCCGAAGCAAAGCCACCGCCTTAAGGGGGGTGCCGCAGCAGCACTCCCGGCCGCAAGCCGGCATTACGAACCGGGCTCCACGCGGACAAAGTTTTGCCGACGGACGGCTGTCCGGTATGATGGTCGCTTGACCTTCGGAGACGAGCCATTGCGTGATACCGACCAGCGGGGGCCCCTCGCGCTTATCATTCTGGACGGTTGGGGATATTCGGAGCGGACCGAAGCCAACGCCATCGCGCTTGCCCATACGCCCTTCTGGGACCGGGCACTCAAGCGTTACGCCCACACGCTGATCTCGGCATCGGCGGAGCGGGTAGGACTGCCCCACGGTCAGATGGGGAACAGCGAAGTCGGCCACATGAACATCGGCGCTGGGCGTATCATCCGGATGGACATCACTCGCATCGACCTGGCGATCGAAGATCGCAGCTTCTTCGGGAATCCCGTCCTCACTCGGGCCATGGACGGCGCCGGCGTCGGGAGTTCGAGCTTGCACCTACTCGGACTGCTCTCCGACGGTGGCGTACACAGTCATCAGGAACACCTTTATGCGTTGTTGCGCATGGCTCAAGGGCGCGGGCTGAATCGGGTCTTCGTACACGGGTTGCTGGATGGCCGGGACACACCGCCCAGAAGCGGGCAGGGATATGTTACAAACCTTCTCGAAGAGATGGCCCGGATCGGCGTGGGCGAGCTCGCCACGATCTGCGGACGGTACTACGCGATGGATCGCGACCGGCGCTGGGATCGCGTGGAACGGGCGTACCGGCTGATGGTGGAGGGGGCCGCGGAACTCTCCTCATCCGATCCGGTTGAAGCGATCGGCAGGTACTATGCCCGGGATATCACCGATGAGTTCATGCCGCCGATTCGCGTGACGGATGCCCGGGGCGGCCCGGGCGCGACGATGAAGGATGGAGACAGCGTTATCTGCTTCAATTTCCGTGCCGACCGCGCCAGGGAGATCACCCGGGCCCTGGCGCTCGATCAGTTCGACGGTTTCGAGCGGCGGCGCCATCCGGAGTTGCGCTTCACTTGCATGACGGAGTATGACGCGACCTTCGGTTTGCCCGTGGCATTCAAGACGGAACCGCCGAGGAATACACTGGTGCAAATCTTCGCCGAAAGAGGAGTCAGGAATCTGCGCGTAGCCGAAACCGAGAAGTACGCGCACGTGACGTTCTTCTTCAATGGAGGGGTGGAGGAGATTTTCCCCGCCGAACGGCGCATCCTTATTCCTTCGCCTAAAGTAGCGACCTACGATTTGAAACCGGAGATGAGTGCCTCGCAGGTCGCCGACGAGGTCTGCCAGGCCATCACGGCCGGGGAGACCGATGTCTTCATTATCAATTTTGCCAACGCCGACATGGTAGGACACTCGGGGAAGCTCGAGGCGGCCATCAAGGCGATTGAAGCCGTCGATCGGTGCCTGGACAGAATCATCGGAACGCTTGTCCATGCGGGCGGCGCAGCCATCATCACCGCTGATCATGGAAACGCGGAACAGCTGATCGACTTCGAGACCGGACAACCGCACACCGCGCACACCACCAATCCTGTGCCGCTCCTACTGATTGACGAGGCTTTCAAGGGCTGCCTTCGTCCGGATGCCACACTTTCCGATATCGCGCCCACGCTCCTCGCCATGCTGGGGATTCCCCAGCCACCGGAGATGACCGGCAAGGACATCCGTCTCCCCGCCAAAGGTTCGTAGTGGTGCCCTAAGGCGGGCCCCGCCGAAGCAGAACATTCCGCCTGAAGGCGGTACTACGAACGGCATCCGAGGTTCGTAGTTCCGTCCGAAGCCGGCACTCCGGACTGGGGCCAGCATCCTAGCTACAATAGTTTCTAATACTTGCAATAGGTTAATAAATTCTTGTTCGAGGCCACCTCTATTGCATATACTTGCAAGTTGTGGTGAGGATAGAAAGAAAAGTTGAGGAGGCACGTTCTCGCGATGCGTCAAACAATCAGAATAATGGCACTTTCAGTCGCGGCGTCTCTGATGGTCGCAGTGGGAACCGGTTTAGTTTCGGCCCAGACCAGCAAGGGGGCAATCGCCGGGAATGTGGCGGACGCCAAGGGTGATGTCGTGCCCGGTGCCACCGTGACGGCGACGAACACCCAGACCGGAGCCGTTCGAGAGACGGTTTCGGACATTGAAGGCAACTACCGGTTCGACGCGCTGGATCTGGGATCCTATCGTGTGACGATTCGGGCCGCAGGATTCAAGCGAGTCGAACTGGCGGCCATTCCGGTCCGGGCCGCGCAGATCACCACGGCGGACGTAAAGTTGGATGCGGGCCTCCCCACGGAGACCGTCGAAGTGACGGAGACGGCCGGCGTCGAGCTTCAGAAAGAAGATGGGGGCCGGCAGGGAAACATTTCACCCCGGGAAATCACGGAACTGCCGTTGGCCGGTTTGAATCCCATCGCGCTGGCGCTGACCCTCCCGGGAGTGACTGCGCCGTCAGGCCGCGAGGACTTCACGAACGGCGTAGGATTCTCTGTGAACGGCACCCGGCCGCGGGGAAACAATTTTCTCCTGGACGGGCAGGACAATAACGACAATTCCATTGCCGGTCAGGCTTTTCAGCCCATTAACCGGGACGCGATCCAGGAAGTCGCGGTGCTGCAGGGCAACAATAGCGCGGAGTTCGGACGGGCCGGGGCTTCGGTGACCAACGTCATCACCCGCGGGGGAACGAACAGTTATCACGGGACGGTTTCTTACCTGATTGAGTCACAGATTCTGAACGCGCTGGACACCACGGAAAAACTCGCCGGCATCACCGAGCCCGCGGTCTTTACCCAGCAGACTTTCGGATTCTCGCTTGGTGGACCCATTGCCAAGAACAAGCTTCTCTTCTTCGTGTCGCCGCAATGGCAGCGATTCAGGTCGACGGCCAACGGCGACAACTTGAATATTCCCACCGCCGGCGGCGTGGCGACGCTGCGCAATCTGTTCCCGGCAGGCCAGAATCGAAATGTTGACCTGTTGATCAATTCGCTCGGGGATCTGCGGGGTGTAACCAACCCCATCAACCGGTCGATCGGCGGCGGCCGGCCTCCGGTGCAATTCGGGATTGTCACCCGGATCGGAGTCGCGCAAAGGGCAGACAATACGCAGTGGGCGGGCCGGGTTGACTGGCTCCCGAGCAGCAAGGACACCATCAGCTTCCGTTATTATTTCGATGACGGCATTCTGACGCCGGACAACTTCGCTAATTTCATCGGGCTTCCGGGCATCGACACGTTTCAGGGAGGCCGCTCGCAGAACTTCGGGATCAACTATGTCCGGACGTTCAGTTCGAATGTGGTCAATGAGTTTCGATTCTCCTTCGGGCGCATCAATTTTGTGTTCGCTCCGATCTCCGAATCGGCGCTCGTCGATCCGGCGATCACGGTCAGCGGCGTCATCGGGCTGGGATTGAACGCCACGTGGCCCCAGTCCCGGCTGGCCAACAATTTCCAGTACCAGGACACGGTTCGGATTCTCCGGGGGAGCCACAATTTCAGCCTGGGCGTCGACCTGACCCGGCAGTTGACCCGGATCTCCAATCTGCTGAATGATCGCGGATCGATCACCTTTAACCCGGGCGGCGGGTTTACGTCGCTGGGGAATTTCGTCGATGATTTCTCAGGTTTGAACTCCCAGATTGCGCGCGACTTCGGGGAGCGTATCGTTTACCCGAACACCTTCTTTCAAAACTATTTTGTGAGCGACACCTGGAAAGTGAGGCCAAACCTGTCGATCGTATATGGTTTGCGCTATGAGTATTACGGTACTCCTGAGAATGTGCTCGCCTACCCTGCGACCACCGGCAATCCGTTTGAAGATTTTCCGAGCGTGGTGAAGCAGCGGTCCGACACGAACAATCTGGCCCCGAGGTTCAGTTTCGCTTATACGCCCAAGTTTTGGAATGGGCTTTTCGGCGATGAGAAGACGGTGATTCGAGGGGGCTACGGCGTTGGGTATGAAGCCTTCTTCTACAACATTCTGGTCAACACCGGTTCAGGAACACCGAATGTGAATGGGGTGACGGTGGCCGTGAACAGCACCCAATTCCCGGGGGTCGGCGCGCGGGGGATACGAAACCCAAGACAGTTCCTGCCCTCGACGCCACCGACTACCTTCTCCCCTACGGCCACGCAGACGACGGTGGCGGAATACTTGAAGAACCCGCTGATTCATAGCTGGAATTTTGGGGTTCAGCGGGAATTCGGCGCGAGCGTGGTCGTGGACGTGGCCTATGTAGGTTCGCGCGGGACTAAGCTCTTCACCAACGACGCGGCGAACGGGGGCATCGATAACGTACGAATAAACCCGGCACGGGGCGACATCACGGTTCGAACTAATGCCGCCGATTCTTATTATCACTCGCTCCAAACCATGGTCGAACGGCGGTTCGTGAAATCGCCGATCGGCGGCCTATTCATCCGCGGTTCGTACACCTTCAGCAAGTTTCTGGATACCGCAAGCGAGGTGTTCGTCACCTCGGGCGATACGAGCTTCTCGCAGAATTACTTCGACCGGCGGTCGGAAAAAGGTCCGTCGGTGTTCGATCGGCGGAACCGATTCGTGCTGTCTTACTTGTGGGAGATTCCGGGCCCGCCGACGAGCAGCCATTTTGCACTGAACACGCTCGGGTTCTTCTTCAGGGATTGGCAGTTTTCAGGCATCGGAACCTGGCAGTCAGGCGCTCCATTCACCGTGACCAATGCGGGCGTGGATGCCAACGGCGACCTCCGGGTCTTCAACGACCGGCCGAATCTTTCGAATCCCAACGCACCCTTCAATACCTGGGCGGTGGACGCGGGAGTAGTGGGCGGAACACCGGGACTGTTTTACGATGGACCGGCGTTTTATTCTGATGGAAATCTCATTCCTGTCGATCCGAGCGGCGTTCGATTCATCGTGCACAGCGCCGGCCTAGGGACGATCGGTCGCAATAACTTCACGGGCGGGGCATTCCAGCGATACGACGTCTCGCTGATCCGCCGGTTCCGGATTCCCAAGGCTGAAGGACACAACCTAGAATTCCGGTGGGAGGCCTTCAATGTATTTAATCACTCCAACACCGGCGTCCCACCGTTCAACCTCTCCGATCCACAGTTCGGGGATTACGAGTTGTCGAGGACCGGTTCGCGGACTATGCGGTTCCAACTGAAGTACGTGTTTTAGAGTCCTCCCGCCCGTTCTTTCGCTTCCCAGGAGGTGGGACGCCTCCTGGGTTTCCGCGGCTACCCGCTTCCCGAGTGACCGGGAAGCAAGCTCGGCTCCATCTGGAGTGCGCCGGCAAAGCGAAGCGCGACAGCGCTTTGAAGTGCCGACGCGTTTCCCCAACACAGCCAAAGCGGTGGCGCGCGATGCTTGCCCCCGCACTCCAAACCGGATGGATCTGAGGAGGATGAATGGTGAGCTCTACAACCTGACACACCACCCTTTTTTCTTTGGACTTTCAAAACCTGCGAGACGAACTTATACTGGCGATTCACGCTCGAAGCTGACCGAGCCGGCAGGAACGGCTGCTGTCCCAGGTGGAATCTTCCGAGTTCTTGCATGGATGTATGAGATAATGGAGATGGTGCCGGTGCCCGCATCGCTCGGGGAGACTTAAGTCATGAATTTCGATGCCCCTTTGCGCGCCGGAAGACTCGCTCCGGAAAGGGCACATAGGTTGCGTTCGTCGCTTGTCCGGTAGTTGTTCCACGCTTCAGGTTTTAAGTTATTGTGAAGAGGAGGTCCGATCCACAATGAACCAGATCAGCAAGCATCACTTTTTTGCACTCGCCTGCCTGCTAAGCGCCGGTCTTCTGGCGCTCCAACCGGTTTATGCGCAAACCAGTAAGGGTGCGATCGCGGGTAATGTGGCTGACACGACCGGCGCGGTTGTTCCGGGTGCTGCGGTGACGGCAACCAGCCTGCAAACTGGAGCAATCCGCGGAACAGCGACCGACGGGGAGGGGAACTACCGGTTGGACGCACTTGACCTGGGGACCTATCGGTTAACCATCCGCGCGACCGGCTTCAAGGTAACGGATATCGCGAACGTGGCCGTGCGTTCGGCCATGATTGCCACCGCCGATGCGAAGCTTGAACCAGGTCAGGTGACTGAAACGGTTGAGGTTACCACCGCCGTCGGCGTGGAGTTACAGAAGCAGGAGGGCTCCAGGAGCGGGAGCATACAGGCAAGGGAAGTTACTGAACTTCCCATAGCGGGCCTCAATCCAATCGCGCTGGCGCTCACACTGCCCGGAGTGGTATCGCAGACCTCGCGGGAAAGATTCACCAACGGAGTCGGCTTCTCGGTGAATGGCACCCGCCCCCGTGGAAACAACTTCCTCCTGGACGGCCAGGACAACAACGATGCGAGCATCGGGGGTCAGGCATTCTTCCCGGAGAACCGTGACGCGATCCAGGAGGTCGCGGTCCTCCAGGGCGGCAATAGCGCCGAGTTCGGCCGCGCCGGCACGGCCGTGACCAATGTGGTGACGAAGGGTGGCACCAACGACTATCACGGTACGGTTGCGTGGCTGGTCCAATCCCAGCTTTTCGATGCCCTGACCCCTGGGGAACAGCTCATAGGCCTGACGGAACCGGGTGTATATACGGAACAGACTTTCGGATTCTCGGTGGGCGGTCCGATCGTCAAGAACAAACTGCTCTTCTTTGTTTCGCCGCAGTTTGATCGTTTTCGCTCTACCACCAACGGCGGACTTTTTATCGTTCCGACCCAGAATGGCGTCGATGCCATCCGCGCGCTTTTCCCGGTCGGCCGAAGCGAGAATGCCGACCTGCTGATCAGCTCCCTGGGCGACATGAGGGGCGTGACCAACCCGATCAATGTCTCGATCGGGGGTGGTCGGACTCCCATCCAGTTCGGCATTGCCAGCCGGGAGAACATTTCGCAGCGATTCGATTCTACCCAGTGGGTGTCACGCGTGGATTGGATGCCGGGTTCAAAAGACACCGTCACCTTCCGATACCTATTCGATGACCGCACGGTCACGCCTTTTGCGATCAGCCTTCCGGGATTTGACTTGGTTCAAGGGGGCCGGTCTCAAAATTTCGGTATCAATCATGTGCGAACTTTTGGGGCGAACCTGGTGAACGAGTTCCGGTTCTCTTATGGCAGAATAAACTTCAGCTTCGATCCCGCTTCGGTGCAGGCGCTCGGGGTGCCTCGGTTCAGTTACAACGGGGGTGGCGCCCTCGCCTTCGGGCTCTCCGCCGCGTTTCCGCAGGGACGCCTCGCGAACAATTTCCAATACCAGGACACGCTTCGAATGGTCCGGGGGAATCACACCATCAGCTTGGGTGTGGACCTGACGCGGCAATTGCCGAGAGTGACGAATCTTCTCAATGACCGGGGATCGATCAATTATGTCGGGAGCGGGGGTTTTTCCGGACTGGGCAATTTTCTCGATGATTTCTCGGGCCGAAACGCCACGATAGCGAAGGATTTCGGTGAGCGGATCGTCTATCCGAACACATTTTTCCAAAACTACTTTGTGACCGATTCCTACAAGGTGCGGCCCAATCTCGTTTTGGTCTACGGCCTACGGTATGAGTTCTACGGTACGCCGGAAAATGTCCTGGCCTATCCAGCTACTTCAGGGGATCCGTTTGAGCCCTTCCCCGTTCGGGAGAAACATCGTTCGGACATGAACAACTTCGCGCCACGGTTCAGCTTCGCCTACACCCCACGATTCTGGCAGGGCATCTTCGGCGAAGACAAGACCGTCATCCGCGGCGGTTACGGCGTGGGCTATGAGGCGTTCTTTTACAACATTCTCATCAACACCGGTTCGAGCGTTCCCAATGTCCGCGCCTTGACCCTCAGCGTGAACCCGACTCAGTTCCCGGGGGTCGGCGCACGCGGAGTTCCAAACGCCCGGCGGCTCCTGCCCACCACTCCCCCAGCCGCGTTCGATCCCTTCTCTTACCATGTCACCATCGATCGCAACCTGAGGAATCCCCTGATTCATAGCTGGAATTTTGGGATCCAACGTGAGTTCGGCGCCAGCGTAGTGCTGGACGTGGCCTATGTGGGCACGAGGGGCACCAAGCTCTTCATTAATGAGCAGACCAATCTCCCCATCAACGGCATCCGCCTCAACCCGGCGCGAGGCCAGAACGGCATTCGCACCAACGCTGGAGATTCCTACTATCACTCCGTCCAGACGAGAGTGGAGAGACGGTTTTCCAACTCGCCGATCGGCGGGCTCTTCATCCGCGGAGCTCACACCTTCAGTCGTTACATCGACATCAATAGCGAGGTCTTCGTTACGTCCGGCGAGAGCAACTGGCAGCAGGACATGTTCAATCGACGAGCGGACCGGGGACTCGCGGCGTATCATCGCAAGCACAGGCTGGTGCTAAGCTACCTCTGGGAACTTCCGGGTCCGCCGAGGAGCAATCACTTCGCGGTGAACGCCCTCGGCTACGCGTTTCGCGACTGGCAGTTCTCGGGTATCGGCACCTGGCAATCCGGAGCGCCCTGGACTGTGATCAATGCCGGGATCGACGCCAATAACGACCTGACGCCGGCGAATGATCGACCGAATGTGTCGAATCCCAATGCGCCGCTCAACACCTGGGTTGTCGATCATCTCGTGGCCGGAGGAACGCCCGGCGTCTACTACGACGGACTCGAGTTCTTCAGTTCCGGAAACTTGGTACCCAGAGATCCGGCCACGGTCCGGTTCATCGTTCACGGATTCGGAACCCCCAACGGGAATCTGGGCCGAAATACGGAGATCGGCGGGGCGTTCCATGGCTTGGACGTGAGCCTGATCCGCCGATTCCGCATGCCGAAGTGGGAGAACCATCACCTGGAATTCCGATGGGAGGCCTTCAACGTGCTCAATCATCCGAACACGAACCTTCCGGAATACAGTCTGGCGGATCCGACGTTCGCAGACTTCAACCTCACCCGGCAAGGGGGCCGTTCGATGCGGTTCCAGTTGAAGTACGTCTTTTAAAATCACCTCGCCCCGCCGGTCCATTTTCTCGAAGGGAGGCTTCGAATCATCTCGGAGTCTCCCTTCTGGTCTTTGGGGCACACCTGCTTCCAGCGTGCGGTCCCCTGGGGTGTGACCTTCCGACTTCCTGAACGGATTTATGAGATTATGGAAACGCTGTGGCTGCCCGGGATGATCCCGGAGCAGTTAAATGACGGGATTCCTTAACCGTGTTGGACTTAACGGCCAGACGAGGAGAGGGCACGTCGGTTGCTATAATGGAGGCGATACGAGGTTCCTGGTTTACGGGATCGAGTCTTAGAATGGGAGGTTTGGTTCCCCATGGATCGAAAGTACAAGCTCCATATTTTTGCATTTGCCTCGCTCTTGATTGCGGGACTTCTGCTGCCTGCACCATCGGTGTTTTCGCAGAGCAGCAAGGGCGCGATCGCCGGAAACGTGGTTGATACCACCGGCGCGGTCGTTCTTGGAGCCCTCGTCACGGCCACCAACGTACAGACCGGCGCCCTTCGCGAGGCGACCACCGATGCGGACGGCAATTACCGGTTCGATGCACTCGATCTCGGAACCTACAAGATCACGATTCGTTCTACCGGGTTCAAGCAGACGGAACTGGCCGATATCCCCGTGCGCGCGGCGCAGATCACTACGGCGGATGGAAAACTGGAGCCCGGTCAGGTTACGGAGACCGTTGAGGTCACGGAAACCGCCGGCGTCGAACTCCAGAAGCAGGACGGTTCAAGATCGAGCAACATCTCACCCCGCGAGATTACCGAACTTCCCATTGCGGGATTGAATCCGATCGCGCTGGCGCTGACGCTGCCCGGGGTCTCGGCTCCATCGAGCCGCGAAGACTTCACCAACGGCGTGGGATTCTCGGTCAACGGCACGCGTCCGCGGGGGAACAACTTTCTGCTCGACGGACAGGACAACAACGACGCGAGCATAGCGGGTCAGGCGTTCCAGCCCATCAATCGCGATGCCATCCAGGAAGTCTCGGTGTTGCAGGGCGACAACAGCGCGGAGTATGGCAGGGCCGGCGCGTCCGTGACCAATGTGATCACCCGGGGGGGTACGAACGACTATCATGGTACCGCCTCCTGGCTCGTGCAGTCGCAGATACTTGACGCGCTCTCGGCGGAGGAACAGACTGCCGGCGTCACCGAAAAGTCGGTTTATACAGAGCAGACCTTCGGATTCTCCCTGGGCGGGCCGATCATGAAGAACAAGCTGCTCTTCTTCGTCTCGCCTTTATGGGACCGGTTCCGCTCTTCAGCCAACGGCGACCGGCTGACCATTCCGACGCAGAAAGGGGTGGATACCTTACGGGCGCTCATGCCCAGCCTCTCTCCCGGCGGGCAGACGAACGCCAACCTGCTCTTATCGTCGATCCAGGACTTGCGCGGTGTGGCCAACCCCTTCAACCTCTCAATCGGCGGCGGCCGGACTCCGGTCGAGTTCGGTCTCGTCACCCGTCTGGGTATCGCCCAGCGGGCCGACAGCACCCAGTGGGCCAGCAGGGTGGATTGGATGCCTTCGGGCCAGGACGTTGTGACGTTCCGCTACTACTTCTCCGACACGATTCTTACGCCGGACAACTTCGCCAACGCGATTGGACTTCCAGGTCTCGACACCGAGCAGGAGGGGCGTTCGCAGAACATGGGGATCAACTATGTCCGGACCATTTCGTCCAACGTGGTGAACGAATTCCGCTTTTCCTATGGCCGGATCAACTTCGCCTTCGACCCGATCTTCCCGGAATCGCTGCGGAGTCCGCTGATCAGTTATAACGGCGGCGGGGCGCTTACGTTCGGGTTGGATCCCACTTGGCCTCAGTCGAGGCTGGCTAACAATTTCCAGTACCAGGATACCCTGCGCCTTATCCGCGGCAACCACACCATCAGTCTTGGGACTGACCTGACCCGGCAGTTGGTGAGGACGACCACGCTTCTGGATGACCGGGGCTCGATCAATTACCTGGGCGGCGGCGGGTTCACGGGTCTGGGCAACTTCATCGATGATTTCTCGGGACCCAATGCTACGGTCGCCCGTGACTTCGGCGAGCGGATTATTTACCCACAGACCTTCTTTCAGAACTATTTCGGCACCGATACCTATAGGCTGAAACCGAATCTGACGATGGTCTACGGAGTGCGATACGAATTTTACGGGACGCCGGAGAACATATTGCCGTATCCGGCATCCACCGGGAATCCGTTCGAGGACTTTCCGGCAAGGTATCCACAACGATCCGACTCGAACAACCTCGCTCCCCGTTTCAGTTTCGCCTACACCCCTAAGATTTGGAGCCGGATCTTCGGGGATGAGAAGACCGTGATACGCGGTGGCTACGGGGTAGGCTATGAACCGTTTTTCTACAATATCCTCGTCAACACCGGATCGTCCTCACCCAATATTCTGAGCAAGACGACCTTCGTGAACCGCGCCAATTTCCCCACGCTCGGACCTCGCGGGATCCAGAATCCCAGGCAGTTTCTTGCTACTGCTCCACCGACGGCTCCGGATCCGGCTGCCGGCATCACCTCGGTGGACCAGAATCTCAGGAACCCGATCATTCACAACTGGAATTTCGGGATTCAACGGGAACTGGGTTCGAATATCGTGGTGGATGTGGCCTATGTCGGCACCCGCGGGAACAAACTCTTTATCAATGAGCAGACGAACATTGCTTTCAACGGTATCCGCATGAATCCTGATCGCGGGATCTGGTTCATGAGGACGAACGGGGGCGACTCCTATTACCATTCGCTACAGACCAAGGTGGAGCGAAGATTCGCCAACTCCCCTGCCGGTTCGATATTCCTCCGCGGAGCCTATACCTGGAGCCGCTATGTGGATGTGAACAGCGAAGTCTTCATCACTTCGGGGGAGAGCAACTACTCCCAGGACATTCTCAATCGGAGGGCAGACCGCGGTCTGTCCGCCTTCCACCGCAAGCACCGCTTTGTGCTCAGTTATGTCTGGGAGATCCCAGGCCCGCCGACGAGCGGCAATTTCGCCGCCAATGCCCTCGGCTACGCCTTCAGGGACTGGCAGGTCTCGGGTATATCCACCTGGCAATCCGGCGCACCGTATACGGTTATCAACGCTGCCATCGATGCCAATTTGGATCTCACGGCCTTCAATGACCGGCCGAATCTCTCGAACCCGAACGCTCCGCTGCAGAGCTGGGTCTTCGATGCGGCCTCGACGGGGGGAACGCCCGGACTCTTTTATGATGGGTTGGCCTTCGTCACGACCGGAGAGCTGGTACCCCGGGATCCTTCAACGGTCCGATTCGTCGTCCATGGCATCGGGACGCCCAACGGGAACCTCGGAAGGAACACCGAGATCGGCGGAGGATTCCAGCGCTGGGATGTAACGGTGATCCGTCGTTTGAGGATGCCCAAGTGGGAGAGCCATCATCTGGAATTCCGATGGGAAGCCTTCAATGTGTTCAACCACGTGAATACGGGAATTCCCTCCGACGATCTCTCGAATCCTAATTTTGGCAACTTCGACCTCACCCGCCAGGGCGGCCGGTCGATGCGGTTTCAATTGAAATACGTCTTCTAATCCCCCGGGGGACCGCACGCCTCTTGCGTGCGGTCCCTGGAGTTTCTACCTTTTGCGCCCGGCGG
>JACQTD010000225.1 GCA_016210985.1 Acidobacteriota bacterium | reverse complement strand
GTATTGTACTTCGACAGATAAGTATCGAAACTCCAGTCCCAGCCCAAAGGCACCGGTCAAAATGTAGAAACTCCAGACGCCGGCCAGGAGGCCGGCGTTCCCAGGAAGAGACCGGCGCTTCCTGCTTTGAATCTCTGCCTTCTCGGGACAGGGATTGATGACGATCGACTCAGCCGTGTGGAGGGAAGGGGAGCGCGATCAGACCAGACGATTCCGCAGAGCCTTGGCCACGGCCTCGGACTTCGAGTGGACCTGCAGTTTCTCGTAAATGCTGCGCAAATGAAAGGATACGGCGTGAGTTGTCACACCGAGCTCCGCCGCGGCCGTCTTGTAACTGTGACCTTCGACGAGGAGTTTCAACAGGCGCAGCTCATGCGCAGTCAATTGATAGTCAGCGCGCTCAGGAGGGCGGATGTCGCGGAAAAGGCGAAACACGTGCTTTGCGACTTCCGGAGACATCGGCGCGCCGCCATGGACAACTTCCTTGATGCTCTCGAGCAGCCGCGCCGGGGGCGTTTTCTTCAACAGGTACCCGCAGGCGCCTGCGCAGAGCGCATCAAAGATGCGCTCATCGTCGTCGTATACGGTGAGCATGACCACATGAGACTGGGGAAGGCGTTCTTTAAGGTACCGGATGCCCTCGATTCCCGACATGCCTGGCAAGCCGATATCCAGGAGCACGACCAGGGGCGGTTCGAAGGTTATCTTCGGAAGCGCCTCTTCCATCGATCGGAAGCTGCCGACGCACCGGAATCCCTCACTGCCGTTGACCAGGATGGCCAGGCTTTCGCGAATGTCCCTCTGGTCTTCTATGATCGCGACCCCGATCACGTCGCCTGGAACCCCGGACACCATTTTCCGCTCACGTTCCTGATTGATCATGAATGCGTTTTCGATTCACCCCGGACATCTTATCCCAACCGGACAGGCGTCCGCCTACATATTCGTGTAGGTGGTTCAGGTGCAAGCGCGTCCATCCCCCCGCAAGAACCAGTAGTGATGGATGGCGGATGCTCGCCGATTCGTTCGAGGTCCTAAGCTCGGATAAGAAATCTGAGATGGGGGGCTCACCTCAGGGGCGCCCGGAGTGTGACATTGGTTCCGGAGTCGGGATCAGTGGTAACTTCCAGTTGACCGCCCAATTTCTCCGCGCGCTGGTGCATGCTCTGGAGACCCTGCCCGTCGCCACCGAGATCAGGATCGAATCCTTTGCCGTCGTCGTTGATCGCTAATACGATCCATCCCCGGTCAACCTGGAAGTCGATCCGGGCATTCCTGCAGCCGGAGTGGCGGACGATGTTGTGGACGCACTCCTTGAATATGAGGTAAAGATCGCGTCGCATATCCGCGCCCAGTCTGGCGTCCGCGCCGGCATCCGGAAGCTGAAACTGGAAGTCGATACCTCGAGCATGGAACGCATCCTCCGCGAATCGCCGCATCCGATGCGTGAGATCGCTCAGGCGGTCGCGTTTGGGATTGATCGCCCAGACGATATCGCTCATGGAATCGACCGATTCACGGGAGATGCCCGAGATCAAGGACAGCCGTTCGTTCACTTCCGCATCCTCGCCGCGGGTTTGCTGGCGAACAACTTCGCTCAGGAGCGCGATACGCGTCAGGTTGGAGCCGATATCGTCGTGCAGGTCAGTGGCGATGCGGGTTCGTACGCGCTCCAACTCCACGATTCGGGCAACGCGGTAGCGATGGACAAAATAAATGGCCAGACTCATAACCAGTGCGCCGAGCGTGAGGAACCACCACCGCTGCCAGATGGGAAAGGCAATATTGAAGGTGACCGTGGCCGGGTTGATGCTGAACACTCCATCGGAGTTCACCGCGCGGACCGCGAAGTGGTACCGGCCGGGCGCCAGATTCGCGTAGTTGACGCTGCGTTGAGTCGAAGGCCGGCTCCAGTCCGCATCGGCGCCTTCGAGCTTGTGCTGGTACAGCAGCGATTCTCCGGCACCGAACCGAAGGCCGACAAAATCGAACTGCAATTCCCCCTGGTCCGAGGCCAAGTCGTGCAACACGACCTCGGTTTCCCCCAACGATGATATAGGTTGCTCGTTTCCCTCGATACGCACGCCGCTCAGGAATATTGGCGGGGGGGATTGAGGTGGGTCCGGCTCGGGAGTGTATAGCGACAGGCCGGCTGTCCCTCCGAACCAGAGATTGCCCTCCCGATCACGGAATGCCACCCGCACCTCGCTCGGCAACAGTCCATCGGTCGATGTGAAATGTTTGACACGGCCCGTCGCCGGATCGAGCCGATCGACTCCTCGAGCCGTGCCAACATAGAGACGTCCGAACCGATCTTCTGTAATGCAATAGATGTAATTACTGGACAGCCCGTTGGCGGTCGTGTACGTGACGAAACTGGGTCGATTCGCTATCGTATCATCGAGGCGGGCCAGGCCGCCGACCGTCGAGGCAATCCAGAGACGGCCTGCATCATCGATATAGAGGTCGTTAATCGAACCGGCTGGGACACCGTCTTCCGGAGTGAACGATATGAATTGCCCGTCCCGTGTAGCCTGCGGGGTTCCCCCACGAGGACCCGCGCGAGGCGAGTACCTCACCAGACCGCTTGGACTGAATCCGATCCAGAGTTTTCCAGCTCGATCATTTCGAAAGGAGATAGCTGTGCGGCCCCGAAGTGAGGGCATGCCTTCGGCGTGTGACATGTCTCGAAATCGCTCCGAGGTGCGATCCCATCGGACCAGGCCGCTTTCGATGCCGGACACGGATGAAACCCAGACATCCCCGCGACTGTCCTCGAAAATGCGGAAGAGATCCGGTCCCCCCAAACCGTCTCTGACCGTATAGACTGCTTTGGGACGGGTAGTCCTAAGATCTTCGAATCGACTTATCTTGGGAAACCGATAGAGCTCGCCGAACTGAGAAGATATGATCCACCACTCGCCAATATGATCCTGGACAGCGACCTGGTTTGATCCCCAGCCGAAGAGCCAGGTGACATGCTTCGGAACATTGGGGCGAAGAAATTTGAATTTCCGGCCATCGAACCGTCCCAGCCGCGTCCAGTACGTGATGGCCGTGGGATCAATCTCGTCCCGCCTCAAGCCCTCAGCAATGCTGCGGGTCTTGTCCCCTGGTAAGTAGACGGCAAGACAAAGATCGTGATTCGCGTCCTCTAAGATTGAAGTCACGGCCGTGATTCCGTCCGCCTCGTCATAAGTTGTAAATCCTTGGTGGACCCACCGGAGTGCCCCAATGGAGTTCGTTCCCATCCATAGGTTCCCGGCCTTATCTTCGCCCAAGGATTGAATCTCATATGGTCCAAGGCCTCCAACTTTCGGGTATTGGCGGAATGTCCCTCCCGTCGCGCTGGTCCGAATGAGTTCACACAGTCCGGCCGAGGTGGCCACCCAAAACTTCTTCTCCGATGTCTCCAGCAGCGCGAGTATGAAGTTGTTATACAAACCATCCTTCGTGGTGTAGTTGCGTTTGACAACTTCCAGTTGACGAGCTGCGCCCATCATCAGTTGATATATTCCGAAAGTGCGCGTTGCCGCCCAGATATACCCCTGGCTGTCTTCAAGCAGACTCTGATAGAAGTCCTGTGGCAAGTCATTTCGTCCCGAACATTGCGACACCGCGCCATCACTCCTGCGCCGATAGAGACCCGAAAGCCCTCCAATCCATACGGTTCCGTACCGATCTACACAGAGGGCGGAAATCCACCCGCCGAGAGGTAATTCCAGCGGTAACCCAATATCAACATGTATCAGCCGGACCTGTCCGCCACTGCGATCGACCTTGAACAATCCCCGACCGGTTCCACACCAGATGGTTCCGGAACGGTCCTGCAACAATGTCGTCACGGATCTTTCACGAGCCCCCTCGCCGGGATAGAAGACAGTGAACCTGGGCGATGGCTGACCGATCGGGTCGAACCGGCAGAGACCTCCCCCGGTTGCCACCCAGTACTCACCCTCCCGCGTCTCCAAGAGGTCCCTGACGCGTGCATCGGGCAGTCCTTGCTCCTTCCGATAGTTGGTGAAGGCATAGCCGTCATATCTCGACAATCCATCCTCGGTGCAGAACCAAAGGAATCCTCGAGCATCGCGAACGATGCGGTTGACCACGTTCTGGGATAGGCCGTCGGTCGTCGTATAGGCCTTGATCGGTAATCTCTCGGCATGAGCTTCCGGGAAGCAGAGAAATATGACGAAGCTGAGCTGAAGCCAGCGTGGACTCATCGGAGCGCAGATTCCGTTAGACTGCCGCAGATTCTAATGCTCCGACGCCCGCATGGCCAGGAAAGGGTCGCGGCCGCCCGCTTGCAACGCGCTCCGAGCGACGGCACGGCTTGAGCAAAAGGGCGGGAAGCGGGTTGCTTGACGCGTCTGGGACGCTATGTTAGGTTGCGGCATTGGCACATCTCGGACGAAAGACACTCAAAGGGCCAGAGGAGTTAGTCGCGGCCGTGTCACCCAAACGGACACCCCTGTATCCTGCCATGGCTGAGTTGGGCGCCCGTTTTGTTGAGTTCGCGGGCTGGGAGATGCCGGTCCAATTCAGCGGGCCCATCGAGGAACACATGGCTGTGCGGCAAGCCGTCGGGCTGTTTGATGTCAGTCACATGGCCCGCTTTGAACTGCGTGGACCATCGGCCCTCGCGGTCATCCAGGAGCTGACTTGTAACGACGCCTCCCGGCTGGTTGACAACCAGGTGCAATACTCGGCCCTCATGACCCACCAAGGGACGGTGGTGGATGATATTACGGTCTATCGCATCTCGGAGGAGCACTATTTCCTGTGTGTCAACGCCGCGAATGCCGGGAAGGATCACCAGCTGATTCAGCTCAGCGTCCCGGGACGAGAGGCGGAGCTCTCGGATGTCAGCGGATTCTACGCTCAGATCGCGCTCCAGGGACCCGCGGCCGAACCGTTGCTTCAATCCCTGACCAAGATCGATTTGGAATCGGTCAAGTTCTATCGATTCGCGATCGGCGAAGTGGATGGAGCACGGTCGATCGTTTCGAGAACAGGGTACACGGGTGAAGACGGATTCGAGGTTTACGCTCCCTCGGAAGATGCGCCCCGGCTCTGGCGGAAGTTCATGGAGCAAGGCCGATCCTTCGGCATTCGCCCGTGCGGACTCGCGGCACGAAACACGCTCCGGCTCGAAGCCAAGATGCTCCTCTACGGAAACGACATGGATGAGACCACGACGCTCCTGGAGGCCGACCTGGCCTGGATTCTCAAGATGGACAAGGGCGAGTTCCTGGGCCGTGAGGCCCTGCGCCGACAGCAGCAGGAGGGATTGAAGCGGAAGCTCGCCGGCTTTGAGGTGCTCGATCGGGCGCCAGCAAGGGATCACTATCCCATCCACTTCAACGGCCAGCCGATCAGCCAGGTCTGCTCCGGAAGTTTTGCTCCTTACCTGAGGAAGAATATCGGGCTGGCCTACCTGCCGATAGAGGCATGCCAGCCCGGAACAAGGTTCGAAATCGCAATCCGGGGCCGCCAGGTACCGGCTCAAGTGGTGCCAACGCCCTTCTATCGGCGCCAGAAGAAACAGCAGACTTGATATCTAACGGAAGGGAGAACTTGCGATGGCCCAAAACCCTGAAGACTGCCACTACACGAAGGAGCATGAATGGATTCGGGTTGAGGATGGCACGGGTGTTATCGGCATCACCGACCACGCCCAGTCGTCGCTGGGAGACGTCGTATATGTCGAGCTACCCGGCCTCGGGGACACCTTCGAACCGGGGGAGATCTTTGGCAACATCGAATCGGTCAAGGCGGTCAGCGAACTCTTCATGCCTGCCGGCGGGGAAGTGGTGGAAATCAATGAGGACCTGACGGACTCGCCCGAACTGGTCAACACCGACCCTTACAACGACGGCTGGCTGATCAAGATACGCCTGTCGGATGAGAGGGAGATGGAGGCGCTGTTGAGCGTGACGGATTATGAGGAGTATCTGAAGGAAGAAAAAGAAAAATAGCCATGCGATACATTCCGCACGCGGCCGAGGAGCGGGCAGAGATGCTGGGCACGCTTGGCCGGCACGACATCGAAGAACTCTTCCAGGTCATACCCCCTCCCGTCCGGCTCAGGAAGCCGCTGCAACTTCCTCCGGGCCTGTCTGAACCGGAGGTACTGGAATCCCTGGGCCAACTCGCCGCGCGGAATACCGCGGCGCGCGGGTTCCGGTCCTTCCTTGGCGCCGGCGCCTACACGCATTTCGCGCCCGCCCACATCGACGCGCTGATCTCGCGCTCGGAGTTTTTCACTTCCTACACGCCTTACCAGCCGGAGGTCGCGCAGGGCACGCTGCAGGCCATTTTCGAATTCCAGACCATGATTTGCCAACTGACGGGGATGGATGTGGCGAACGCCTCGCTTTACGACGGCTCGACGGCCATGGCTGAGGCCGTGCTGATGGCGTTGCGCATCACCGGGCGAAAGAGGATCGTCGTCGCCGGCTCGGTCCATCCGCATTACCGTGATGTGACCCGCACTTACACGCGTAATCTCGGCATTGAGATCGACACCGCCGGCTATGACACCGGCAGCGGGCAGCTCAAGGCAGAGGGGTTTTCGCTCGACGGGACGACAGCGGCGCTGGTCGTTCAATCGCCCAATTTCCTCGGGGGCGTGGAAGATCTGGCGGCTTGGTCTCTCGCGGCACATGACCAGGGCGCGCTGTTGATCGTGGTCGTGGCGGAGCCGATGAGTCTCGCGCTCCTGCGGTCACCGGGAGACTGCGGAGCCGATATCGTAGTCGGCGAGGGGCAATCATTCGGCATCCCGGTCTCGTATGGCGGGCCCTATGTGGGGCTCTTCGCGACCCGTGAAAAGTATGTCCGCCAGATGCCGGGTCGCCTGGTGGGGCAGGCCTTCGATGGTCAGGGTCGGCGCGGGTTCGTGCTCACCCTCTCCACCCGCGAGCAGCACATCCGGCGGGAGAAGGCTACGTCGAATATCTGCACCAACCAGGGACTCTTCGCCCTGATGGCCACCATCTATCTGGCAACCATGGGCCCGGCGGGGTTGAGGGAAGTTGCCGAGCAGAACTGGCAGAAAACCGCCTACCTGGCAGGTCGTCTGGAAGGCTCCCGTGATGCCGGATTGCGGTTCAGCGGTCCCTTTTTCAACGAGCTGGTGATCCGGTTGAGAAGACCCCTCCCGAGCCTGCTTGCCCGGGCCCACGCGGAGGAGATGCTCGCCGGGCTCCCGCTCGGCGACTACTATCCTGAACTCGAAGACTGCCTTCTCACGTGCGTGACGGAAGTGCACACGCGCGCGGACCTTGATCAACTTGCGGAAGTGATTCTGCGCTCATGATGCTCTCCCTCCTTCTCCCATGCCCAAGCAGCTGATGCGATGAAATCAAAGGAAGCTACCCCACACATGACGAGGAGCGAGGGTCTGCTTTTCGAGCGATCTCGAGTTGGACGCCGAGGTTACCGGCTGCCGCCGCTCGACGTGCCTGCCCAGAAACTGGCGGCTCGCGTTCCGGAGCCATGGCTTAGAATGGACGGGCTCGCAGGAATGCCTGAGCTGAGCGAGGTCGATGTCGTTCGCCACTTCACCCGGTTGTCGACCTGGAATTATGGCGTGGACACCGGCATGTATCCGCTCGGCTCCTGCACGATGAAATACAACCCGAAAATCAACGAGGTGGTCGCGAGGATCGCGGGATTCGCTCACCAGCATCCGCTTGCACCCGCGGAGGCGTCGCAGGGATCGCTCCTGGTGTTGAAGCTCTTCGAGGAGGCGCTCTGCGAAATCACCGGCATGACCGCCTGCTCCCTACAGCCCGCGGCCGGCGCCCAGGGTGAATTGACCGGCATGATGATGATCCGCGCACGGCTCGAGGAAAGAGGAAACCCGCGCCGCCGGGTGCTCATCCCCGATTCGGCTCACGGCACCAATCCTGCCAGCGCGGCCCTTTGCGGCTACGAAGTCGTCACGGTCGGATCGAACGAGCGCGGGCTAGTCGATCTGGATGGGCTCCGGCGGGCTGCCCGTGAAGACGCGGCGGCCTTGATGCTCACCAACCCCAACACGCTGGGCCTGTTCGAAGAGCAAATTGAAGAGATCGTGCGAATCGTGCACGACGCCGGTGGTTTCGTGTACATGGACGGCGCCAACATGAATGCACTGGTCGGCATCGCCCGCCCGGGAGACATGGGCATCGACGTCATGCACATCAATGTGCACAAGACCCTGTCCACGCCACACGGCGGCGGGGGTCCGGGTGCGGGCCCGGTACTGGTGTCAGCCGAACTGGAACCGTTCCTGCCGGTACCCCGTATCGTGCGGGTGGCGGATGATCGCCTGGAGGCGAGCGTCGATGCTCCACGAAGTGTCGGCCGGGTTCGGGCCTTCTTCGGTAACTTCGGCGTGATCGTCCGAGGCCTGGCCTATGTTGCGGCCAACGGGCCCGAAGGGCTTCGGGAGATAGCCGAAACCGCCGTATTGAACGCCAACTATCTCGCGGAACGACTGGGTGAGACCTACGACATTCCCTATCGGGGCGCCTTCATGCACGAAGTCGTCTTTTCCGATAAGTGGCAGCGGGCGTGCGGCGTGACCAATGCCGACATCGCCAAACGACTCATCGACTATGGATTCCATCCGCCTACCATGTCGTTCCCGCTCATCGTGCCCGGGGCCCTGATGGTGGAACCCACCGAATCGAACGGTCGCGAGGAACTCGACATTTTCGTTGACGCGATGAAATCGATTGACCGGGAGGCCCGGGAGAACCCGTCGATCCTCACCGGCGCCCCGCACTTAACGCGGATCGGCCGCCTCGACGAGGTCGCGGCCGCCCGGCGCCCCGTGCTCCGGTGGAAACCGGAAACCTAAGCCCCGCACCCCGAAATGTATCCCCTCATGGCGAACCGGAGCCGCAGGTGATTGCATCCAACCTTGAACGTGGGAGATTGATGGAGCCACGCTACATACGCGCAACACCCGTGCCCCCTCCCTGTTACCGAAGTGTTCTTAAGGCTTCATTCAGGGTATTCACGCTTCTTATCCTGCTCTCCGGGGTGCTGAGGAGCGGCTGCTCTCCCTGGAGGGTCGAGGCTGGCGGCGCACTCTTGTACACCCAAGCGGGCCGACCCTTTACCTGGGACCAGGCGCAGCCGATCACCTTCACGCCCGACCGGGGCCCGCTCGGCGTCCTCTCCAACGCCCAGGCTGTTCAGATCGTGACCGAAATGTTCAAGACCTGGGCGGAGCTGCCGGACGTTCAGCTCAATCTCGTCCCTTCCGGCCAGCTCCCGGTCGATGTGAACGGCGAGAACGTGCTCCAGATCTTGAATAATCTTCCCCGGACCACGAACGCCATCCTCTTCGACCATGACGGTACGATCATCGATGCGATGATCGGCGTCGGCGCCAGCCGGACGGTCATCGGATTCGCCGGACCGATCGGGTCCGACCGCAGGACGGGCAGGATTACCCAGGCACGCGCCGTGCTGAACGGCCGGTTCATCGACGGGCGTCCCAGTCCGGGGGACGAAACGATCGGCGAGTATCGTGGAAACATGTTGCATGAATTCGGCCATTTCCTCGGATTGGACCACACGTCGGTCAACAGGGAAGAGGCGTTCGATCTCCTCATCAGCAACAATGGCCTTGTCCCGGTCATGTTCGCATTCTCGGTGCCGGGCAAGACTGAAGTACCCAAGCCGGACGATATCGCCATCATCTCCGCCCTGTATCCCAGCCCCGCGCGATCGCCGTCAGGCACGATCAGGGGGCGGGTTCTTTATCCGAACGGCGTAGCCGGATTCCAGGGTTTGGAGGTCATCGCCCGCCGGACCGGCGATCCCCGGGTCACCGCCGTGGGGGCGGTTTCAGGCCGCAGCTTCCATGGAAACCGCATGGGCGCAGGGCTGGGGCTGAGCGATCTGACGGAGGCCGGAGACTATGAGATTTCAGGTCTCCCGGCCGGCACGTATACCGTCGAAATCAGAGCGATTCCGGCTTCGTTCTCCGGAGGCTCGGGCGAAGGCCCAATTGATCCGCCGGCGTCGCTTCCAGCACCTGAAGAGTTCTACAGCGGCGTCGCCGAATCGAATTTCGATGATCCGCGATCGAGCACCCCCGTCATCCTCGCGGCGGGCGGAGTCGCCGAAGGGATTGACATCGTGCTCAACGGTGTGACGCCCGAGAACGACGATTGCGTCAACGCGACGTCCATCGGTGCGAGTCCCTTCGCAGCTACGGTCCAAACCGCGCTGGCAACCATCGCAAATGTAGATCCGGCCCATGGCTGCGGACAAGGCCGTGATTCCAACAGCGTCTGGTTCCGATTCACGGCGCCGGAAGATGGAATCCTCGCGATCGATACGGCCAATTCCAGCTATGACACGGTCGTTACCGTCTTCACCGGCGTCTGCGGGGATTTTATGGAAGCCGCCTGCAACAACAACGCATCGGATCTTATCAAGACTTCCGCGGTCAAGCTGGCGGTCAGGTCGGGGACGACCTACTTCATCCAGGTCTCCGATTTCGACGAGGGTCCGCGGGGTGGTTTTTTGAGATTTCGTTCGGCCTTCACGGCTGCCGCTGTCACTTCGGAGCAGGAGCCCAACAACACCGTCAGCCAGTCCGAGACCGTTCATCCGCCGAGGATCATAGAGGGTTTCGTCGACCGCGATGAACAGGGCGAAGTGCTGATTCCCGTCGGGACGCTCACTGACGACCTCGAGG
>JACQTD010000224.1 GCA_016210985.1 Acidobacteriota bacterium | reverse complement strand
GAAGAAGGGATTGAGACTTGTCAACCTTCCCCCATCCCGGCCTGAAATTCGATTGAACCGAAGACCTGATGAAGAAGGGATTGAGACTGACTGCCTCTGGTAGCATATGTACCTCTGTGATGATTGAACCGAAGACCTGATGAAGAAGGGATTGAGACGGTTAGCTAACAGCTGACTCTGCTTGGCGGTTCGATTGAACCGAAGACCTGATGAAGAAGAGATTGAGACCGCGACGCTTTTGTCATACGTCGTGCCGCCGGGATTGAACCGAAGACCTGATGAAGAGGGGATTGAGACTGAAGTTCGTGAACTGACGAGTAATTGTGGGGAGTCTCGTCGATGCAGTACCGAATACGATCTTCGTGGGTTAAATTGTCAAAAAATTCAAGAAGGGCCCCCGTCTAATTGATCCGCTCGAAGATGCCGGCGGCACCCATGCCGCCGCCAATGCACATGGTAACCATGCCGTAGCGCGCGCAGCGGCGGTGCAGTTCCTGGATGATCGTGGCCGTCAACTTTGCCCCGGTGCATCCCAGCGGGTGCCCGAGGGCGATGGCGCCGCCGTTCACATTGACCTTTTCCGGATCGAGGCCGAGAAGCCTGATCACCGCCAATGCCTGAACCGCGAAAGCTTCGTTCAATTCAATCAGGTCGATCTCATCGAGAGTCAGTCCGGCGAGTTTGAGCGCCTTGGGGACGGCTTCAACCGGACCGATGCCCATCTCCTCAGGAGGCACGCCCGCGGTGGCAAAGGAAACAAACCGGGCGAGCGGCTTGAGATCCCGGGCACGCGCCTGGTCGGCTGACATCACGAGGACCGCCGCGGCGCCATCGCTCATTTGCGATGAATTGCCCGCCGTCACCGAACCATCGGCTTGAAACACCGGTCTGAGTCCGGCCAGGACCTCCGGCGAAGTGGCTGGGCGGGGACCCTCATCGGTGTCGAATATGGTCTCCCTCACGGTTACTCGCCCGGAAGGATCCACGTCATCCACAGCCACCGTGAGCGGGACGATTTCAGTCCTGAAGTGTCCTGCGGACCGCGCTTGGACGGCATTCTGATGGCTGAGACAGGCGAACCGATCCTGCTCTTCGCGGGAGATCTGAAATTTGCGGGCAAGATACTCCGCCGTCAGTCCCATGCTCAGGTAGACCTCAGGGTAGACCTCCACCAGTTGGGGGTTCGGCGAGAGCTTGTTCCCACTCATCGGCACCATGCTCATCGACTCGGCACCCCCGGCGATGATGGTATCGGCCGAGCCGCACATGATCCGTTCGCCGGCGATGGCGATGGCTTGTATGCCCGAAGAACAGAACCGGTTGATGGTCATCGCCGGTACGGTGTAAGGCAATCCCGCCCGGAGTCCGATAATCCTAGCCACATTCAAGCCCTGCTCCGCCTCCGGCATGGCGCAGCCGAAAATGACGTCGTCGATGTCCGAGGGGTCGAGTCCGGGGGCGCGACGCAGCAACTCCCGCACGACCACGGCCCCCATATCGTCCGGACGGGTATTCGCGAGTGTCCCCTTGATCGCCTTGCCCACCGCCGTCCTTACGGCTGCTACCACCACCGCGTCATTCATAAGCCATTTTCCATAACCACGGATGGACACGGATCAACACGGATTTGATAGGAATGAACGGGTGAGATGCCTCCCCCCAACCTTGGGGTCCCACCGGCCTCAGCTAGGTTTGTCCTAACCCGGCATTCATCCGTGTCCATTAGTGTCCATCCGTGGTCTAATTCCTTAAGGGTTTTCCGGTCTTGAGCATGTGCTGAATCCGCTCTTGCGTCTTTCTTTCTCCACAGAGGGAAAGAAAAGCCTGGCGCTCCAGTTCGAGGAAGTAAGATTCCGGCATCGTGCGTGGCGTCTTGATATTTCCACCGCATAGAATCCAGGCCAGCTTATTTCCGACCGCTCGATCGTACTCGCTCAGATAGCCGGCCTTCATCATGAGGTAGGTACCGAGTTTCAGGGTGGCCAGCAACGGTTCGCCATAGGCCATGAGTTCCGATGCGAAGGGCGGTCGATAACCCGATTTGCTCAGGCCAAGCACATCCTGCTTCGCGTCCTCGATCAAGCGATCCCTGTTCATGGAGACGGCGTCGGTCTCGCGGAGAAATCCCATTCTTCCGGCTTCGGCCGCGCTTCCGGACACTTTGGCCATCCCGATGAGTTCGAAAGTGCGCTTGAGATGCGGCAGCGGGTCGATCCGGTCACCAGCGGGAATCCTAGCCAGGGTCCGGGCTAACATCTCCCTGGTACCACCACCCGCGGGAACGAGGCCGACGCCGGCTTCGACCAGCCCAAGATAACTCTCGGCCGCCGCCCGCACGCGGTGCGCATGGAGGGCAATTTCGCAGCCGGCGCCGAGCGTCATACCGGCCGTAGCCACGACGACCGGTTTGGCTGATCGCCGGATGGCCAGATTGACCTGCTGAAATCTGCGTAAGGAGAGGTCGATCTCTTCCCATTCCCCCTCCTGGGCCGAGAGGAGAAGCATCACCAAGTTGGCGCCGACGCAGAAATGCTCCGCCTGGTTTCCGATCACCAGGCCCTCGAAATGCTCCGCCACCTCTTTCACGGCCGCGGACATCATCTGCACAATGTCCGCTCCGATCGCATTCATCTTGGTGTGAAACTCGAGGCAGGCGACGCCGTCGCCCAGATCGATTAACGAAGCCCCCGCATTCTCCCGTATCACTTTACGCTGAGCTTTCAGGTCCGCGAGTACGGTGACACCGGGCGGATTCGATAGCCCCTGGTGGGATTTCGAACGGAGATCGAAATAACTGCGGCGGCCGCTCTCGGTCCGGTAGAAGCCGGGTCGTCCGGATGCAAGCAGTTGTTGGGCGAGGACGGGGATGGCCCGGCCTTCGGCGGTCATCCGCGCCACCGATTTCTCCACGCCGATCGCATCCCAAAGTTCAAACGGGCCAAGCTGGTGATTGAATCCCCATCGCATGGCACGGTCGACCTGAACGATGTCATCGGCGATTTCGGGAATCCGGTTCGCGGCGTAGATCAGCGTCTCGGCCGTGACCTGCCAGAGAAATTTCGCGACCCGGTCTTTGCCGTCGAGGAGCAAGCGGAGCCGATCGCCCAGTTCCTCCACCTGCGCGGCCATCTCGAGGCCCGCCAGGCGAACCTTCGGTTTGGGCTCATAGGACATGGTGGTGTAATCGAGCACATGGATGCCGCCGCCCTCCGACGTCGGGTCCCGCCGATAGAAGCCCTGCCCGGCCTTGTCTCCGATCCATCCCCGTCCGATCATTTCTTTCAGAAGCTCGGGAACGATGAAGGTTTCCCTGCGCTCATCGTGAGGCACCGCCTGGTAAAGATTGGTCGCCACGCTGGCCGCGGTATCGAGCCCCGCCAGGTCGAAGGTCCGGAAGGTGGCACTCTTCGGTCGCCCCAGGATCGGGCCCGTCATCGCGTCGATCTCCGCGATGGTGAATCCTTCCTCTTGCATGAGTCGCAGTGCGAGGAGGCTCGAATAGACCCCGATCCGGTTGGCGATGAAATTGGGCGTATCCTTGCAGTACACGATCCCCTTGCCGAGGATCCGGTCGCAGAATCCGGACAGGGAGCAAGCTACCTCCCCGGACGTCTCCGACGTGCGCACGAGTTCCAGCAGTCGGAGATACCGCGGCGGATTGAAGAAGTGGGTGCCGAGCAAGTGGGCTCGAAACTCGGACGGGAGATCCCGGCCCAACTCGGCAATCGGGATGCCCGAGGTGTTCGAACTGACGATCGAGCCCGGCCGGCGGACCGATGCCACCCGCGCAAGGAGACCGCGCTTGATCTCCGCATCCTCGGCCACGGCCTCGATGATCCAATCGGCCTCGCCGAGCCAGCCGAGATGGTCCTCAAGATTTCCGACCCGGATCCGCGAGCTGTCTTCCGGGAGAAAGAACGCAGCCGGCTTGATCTTCCGCGCTTTCTCCAGGCCCGCTGCCGCCAATCGGTTCCTGACTTCCGGCGCGGTCAGCGCAAGCCCTCGCGCCTCCTCCTCAGGCCCGAGACTTCCGGGAGTAAGATCCAGCAACGTGGTGGGCACGCCGGCGTTGGCGAGGTGGGCGGCAATTTGCGCGCCCATGACACCCGCGCCGAGAACGGCGGCATGATCAATTCGTGGCTTCATGGTCGCGAATCCCACGGGTCGGTCGCACGGCGTCAAGCCCATCCGCGCCGGTTGCTCCCTCATGGTAAAGCCGGTCAATGATGCTCCGGTATCGTTCCTCCACCGCCCGCCGCCGGACTTTCAGGGTCGGGGTCAACTCCCCGCCGTCCACCGAGAAGTCGGCCGTAAGCAGCGCAAACCGTTTGATGCACTCAAACCCGCCAAGCGTCCGGTTACATTGCTCGATCTCCGACTGATAGAGCGCTTCGACCGCGGGATGCAGCACCAGTTCTTCATCGGTATGCACATTCAATGCGTGGTCGCCGGCCCAGGCCCGCAAGGCCGCGATGTTGGGCACGAGCAGCGCGGAGACGAACTTACGCCGGTCGGCCACCAGCAAGGCCTCCGCAATATAGAAACTCTGTTTCAACTGATTCTCGATCGGCTGAGGAGCAATGGTCTTCCCCCCGCTGGTCTTGAGCAGATCTTTCTTGCGATCGGTGACCATCAGGTACCCTTCGCTGTCCAGGTATCCGAGATCTCCGGTACGAAAGTAGCCGTCCTCGGTAAAGGCCGCCTGATTCTCTTCAGGACGGTGGTAGTAACCCGGCGTGACATTCTGCCCCCGCACCAGGATTTCGCCATCCTCGGAAATGCGAACCTCCACGCCGGGCAACGGCCGGCCGACGGTCCCGAGCTTATTGGCGCCGGGCGCGTTGAGCGCGACACCGGGCGAGGTCTCCGTCAGTCCATATCCCTGAAAAATCTCGATTCGGGCGGCGGAGAAAACGCGGGCGAGTTCGACGGAGAGCGGAGCACCTCCCGAAATCATCAGCCGAAGCCGCTCGAGGCCCAGACCGCGCCGCCACTTCGCGAAGACGAGCACGAAGGCCAGCACGTACCGGGCGCGCAGGGAGATCGGCGGCCCCGGAGGAACCGGTTCCTGGCGGGCGTATTCCTTGCCAACTCCGATAGCCCAGAAGAAGAGTCTCCGTTTCCATGGGGGACCGCTGAGCGCGACTTGCAGAATCCGCTCGTACAGCTTTTTGATCACTCGGGGGACAACCACCAGTAAGGTCGGCCTGACCTCCAGCAGATTCCGCCCCAGCCGCTCCAGTGGCTCCGCATAGTAGATCGAATGGCCGTGGTAGAGCGACATGTAGAAACTGGCACGTTCGAAGATGTGGGATAATGGCAGGAGCGAGAGGACGGTCTCCATGGCGTTTATCCCCAACGCCTGCCCGACGCTGAGCATGCTGGAGGTAAGGTTGCCGTGAGTGAGCATGACGCCCTTAGGTGTTCCGGTCGTGCCTGACGTGTAGATGAGCGTGGCCACTTCTTCCGGATCCGGCCAGTACCCGGCATGTTCGAAGAGATTCGGATCATCGGTATCCATCCTTCGTCCGGCCTCCAGGAGGTCGCCCAGCCGGGCCTGGCGATGATCGGCCATGTCGAAATCCTCAAACGTCACCAAGTGCTCCAATTCCGCCGCCGAGGAGGCCAGCCGACAGCGCTCCCAGAGCGAAGGTGTCGAGACGGCCAGCCATCTCGCTCCCGCATCCCGGAGAATGAAATCCACCTGCGCGACCGCCTGCGTGGTATACAGCGGAACCGTCACCGCGCCGAGCGTAAGCACGGCGAGATCCGTCAACGTCCATTCGATCCGGTTCTCGGAGAGCAACGCCACGCGTTCTCCGGAGCGCAGACCCTGTCCGTGAAGACCGAGCACCAGATGGCGCAGCATGCGGCGGAATTCGCCAGTGGATACATGCTGCCACTGATCGTCGCGTTTGTAGTTGAGCAGGTCGGGCTTGGCGGCGTGCTGCGCGAAGGCCCGCTCCAAAGCCTCGTTGATCGATGCCGGTTCAGCCATCGTCCTACCGGCTCCAGTTCGCGAGAACGGCGCAGATCTCGTCGACCGCCCCGGTGACGGCGGAGAGCGCGGCGGTCTGGTCATTGACCATGATGCTGAAGACGAGTCGTTCGCCGCTCCGGCAGATCACGTAACCCGAAAGGCATGACGTATACGCCAGGGTTCCCGTTTTTGCGCGGACGTTCTGTTGCGCGCGCGTCGCCGCCATCCGGTTCTTCAGCGTACCATCCACGCCGGCAACCGGCAGCGAGTCGATGAAGAACTTTCGGTAAGGGTGTTGATCCATATGCCGGAGGAGCGCGACGGTTGTCGAGGGGGTAATCAGGTTCTGACGCGAGAGGCCGGAGCCGTCCCTGAGCATGATGGAATCCACCGGCGCGCCGATCTCCCTCAGGAAGTCAAGAACGACATCCAGCCCCATCCGGTCCGAGCCTTCGCCCCGATATACGCGGCCGAGCGTGCGCAGCAGCAGCTCAGCCTGAAGGTTCTGACTCGGCTTGTTGATGCCGCGGATCACATCCGAGAGCGAGGCCGATTCAAGGTAGGCCAATTCCCGGCCTGCCGTGGCATCCCTCACCGGCTGTTGCCGGTCCGATGCGCTGAGCCGGACCAGCTTTCCCTTGAGGATGATGCCGCGGGCCCTCATCGCGGCGCTGAGCAGGTCGCCCGCGAGCAACGCCGGGTCGTGTACCGCGGCTCGAAGTTGAGCCGGCGGCCCCTCCATGGGGACGGTGCCCCACAGCTCGAACCGGTTGTTCTCGAGACCACGATAGAGCCCGAGGCCCGGCGACCGGTCGGCTGAGCTCGTCGTGACTCGGTTCGTCAGTTGCACCATGGAATTCGCCGGCGAAACCACCGCCGTGGCAGGCGCGCTTGGAGACTCTCCGGGTGTGATGCTGATTCGGATGACATTGACATCCGTCGAGAGCGCGCTCACTTCGGCTCCATCCGGCCACTGCAGGTCGTCCCATTCCCATCCGACGCCGAGGCGCGGTCCGAAAAAGTAACTCTCATCCGCCACCAGATCGCCCTGTACCTCCCGTACTCCCGCATCCCACAGCTGCTCGGCCAGGAGGGCAAAGCTGCCCTTCTTCTCGTCCGCTCTCGGCTCCGCGTGCAGATCGACAGCGCCCCGGCCGTAACACACGAGGTCCCCTTGAACCGCACCCCCGCCATCGATCGGCGCCATGGCATAAATCGACGTCCGGGCTCGATAATCGGGACCCAGCCGGGCAAGGGCCGTGGCCGTGGTGTAAAGCTTGGTGTTCGATGCCGGAATGAAGAGTTGGTGCCGATTGTGTTCGAAGAGCACTCGGGGCCGGTCGAGCGACTCGATAAGGATCCCCCAGCGGGTTCTCGCGAACTCTTTTCTGCGAACGAGCGAACCAAGATACCTCCGAAGTGCGGGGACTCCGCGAACGCGCGAAGGACCCCGGCGGGATGCCCGGCGCCCCTGGACTCCGGCCGCACGAAGCGCGAGCTCATGGCCAACCGCCGGCGTCGGTGCGGTGAACAGGCCCTCCACGTTAATCGCGGCCCAGATCAGCAGACCGAGCATTGCAAACCGGGAAGCGGTCCTGAAGGCGTATGGCGGCATCAGACGCGAGTGCCGGAACTGAACTGTCCGGCCGTCGCCGGGCAAACCCGCTGATAGTTGCAGCGCTTGCAGATCCGACGGTCTTCGCAGAGTGGAAAATCGGTCTCCACGGCGAGATTCTGGTGAGGATCCCTCAGGAGGGCCTTCATGGCAGTCGCACTCGAACGGATCCGGGCGCCAGTAATCTCAAGCCGTTGCTGGTCGACGGGGTAGACATGGCTGGACGCGCTGAGCAGACGCGACTCGCCGACTTCGGTCTCTTCCACCTTCGCGCCATAGGCGTGGCCGAGGTACATGACATAACAGGCGGCCTGCAGATCATCAGCCGATCCACTCCCCGTCTTCCAATCGACGATGACCCATCT
>JACQTD010000228.1 GCA_016210985.1 Acidobacteriota bacterium | reverse complement strand
TGAACTCGCTCAGTTGCGACACTGATGTTTACATCCAGACGACGCTGCCCCCTAATAAGCGCCTGCAGTCGACACGGCAAAACCGCGCGCCTGAAGCGCAGCGTTCGGCCGACATGCTGCAAACGAAGCGAGGGGCCTGGCGATGAGGCTTCGTGTATTGAACGGTGCTCAGCGCCTTCTGGTTGCCTCACTTCTGCTCGGGTCGGCGGCTGCAGTAGGGCGAGACGTAATGGGCCAGGTCCCGAGGGCGAGAGCGACCCCAGACGAAGAGGTGGCCGCCTGCAACGCGGAGAAGGTCCGGCTGCAGGTCGGGATGGCTGCCGTCTTTCGTGACTTCCAAATGGCGACAGTCCCACGGTCCGTCGAGACATTGGCCACGGTGGACCGTCGCATTCGCGAGCTCCTTGGTGCACGGCCCTCATACCGGTCGTGTGGCGACGACTTGAAGATCTACGACGCCCAGTGGAGACAGATGGGAGTCGATACGGGCTATTGGAACTACCTGAGCTATTCGGGCCAATTGCTTGTGGAGGCCCACTCAAGAGACCCGCACTCGGCGCTGCGCCGCTACACATTGTTCTCGACCGTATTCGGTGTGACCCCGGCCCTTGGACTGGGCGTGATGCCAGATGTTTCCGCAGCGTTCGCATATGCCACCGAATTCCCCAACGGACCATTCTCAAGGGAGACCTATCGGACGATCGCGGACTTCCACAAGGACCTCTTCATGGTTCTCCGCGATAGGCGCTCCGACTACAAGTTCAAGTGTTATGAGAAGTATATTGGCAGCGAACCGTGGCAGGGTCAGAAGGACCGGGCCAAGCGCGTGTCGTTGGAGTACTACCGTCGCTTACTCGACCTCTCTCCGGGAGACGAGGCCGCCAGCCGGTTCTCGGATGAACTGGCGAGGGAAGTCGTGAAAGGGTGGAGCTTCTGCGCCGACTAATCTTAAGCTAATGGCGGCCTCATCATGCGAATGTCGTGGCGGCCGAACAAGCGGCTGCACCCGACCGACACCGGTGAAACGTGAGCGGCCGCGGGTGAGCCGCGGGCGTTCGGCCTCCGAGGAACAGATAGATGCGTGGTCTCGAGATCAGTGACGGCACCGTCGTAATCCACGATCCGGCGGAGCAACGATGGTTGCTCTTCCGACATCCGTTGCAAATTCTGGAGGCGCGTTGCTGCGACGATGTCGCTGGCGTGCTGCGCGAAGTGCAACAACAGGTGGAGCGCAATCATCTCCACGCGGCGGGTTTCGTGGCCTACGAGGCCGCGCCTGCATTCGATCCGGCGCTCGTGGTCCAACCGGCGGGCGATTTTCCCCTGGCCTGGTTCGGCATTTACGCGGAAATACAACCCGCCTTTCTCCCCGTGATTCCGCTGGGCGGTGCAGATCCGATCCCTTGGGAAGCATCCGTTTCCAGGGAGGAGTATGGCTCGGTGATTCACAGGATCAAGGACTGGATCCGGGCCGGCGACACCTTCCAGGTCAACTACTCGTACCGCCTGGGGGCCCGCTTTTCCGGGGACGCTTGGGCCGTGTTTTGCGCACTGATCCGGGCACAGGGACCGCACTATGGCGCCTTCGTGCACACGCGGGACTGGACGCTATGTTGCGCATCGCCGGAGTTGTTCTTTCGGCTTCACCAGGATGAGTTAGTCTGCCGCCCGATGAAAGGAACGGCTCCGAGAGGGCTTTGGCAAGCGCACGACCTTCAGCAGTCAAACTGGCTGCGTCATTCCGGAAAGAACCGGGCGGAAAACGTCATGATTGTCGACATGGTGCGAAACGACTTGGGACGAATCGCCGTCCCCGGGAGCGTGCATGTCCCCCGTCTCTTCGAAATGGAGAAATACCCGACGTTGTGGCAAATGACCAGTACGGTCGGTTGCAGGACAAAGGCCGGGACGCCGGAGATCTTCCAGGCTTTGTTCCCGGCGGCCTCGATCACGGGGGCCCCCAAGGTTCGAACCATGGAGATCATCGCCGAATTGGAGCGCTCACCGCGGAGAATCTACACCGGCTCGATCGGTTTTCTTGCCCCACATCGCAGAGCCCAGTTCAACGTGGCGATCAGGACCGTCTTGATCGACAGAATGCGGAACCTCGCCGAATACGGTGTCGGCGGAGGCATTGTATGGGACTCTGTAAACAGTGCCGAATTCGAAGAGTGCGCAACCAAGGCGAAGATCCTGAACGACGGAATGCCCGATTTCGCCCTGATCGAGACCATCTTATGGACGCCATCGGAAGGGTATTTCTTGCTCGATCGCCACTTGGATCGCCTAAGGGAGTCGGCCGCCTATTTTTCGCGATCTGTGGATCTGGATGCGATCCGGCGCAAACTCACCGTGCTGTCCCGTTGCCTGTCGCCTTGCCCGCACCGCATCCGTGTGGTTGTCCCGCTGCAGGGGGAGCCCGTCGTGGAATCCAAGGCCATCCCGCAAGCCGCGGGCACCTACCGCATCCGTCTTGCACCGGCGCCTTTGAACTCGCAGAACCCGTTCCTGTACCATAAGACCACCCACCGGCAGGCCTACGAACGCGCGCTGGCCGGATGCCCCGATTATAATGATGTGCTGCTCTGGAATGAGTGGCGGGAGATCACGGAGTCCTGCATCGCCAATGTGGTGGTGGAGAGGGACGGCCGGCTTCTGACACCGCCGGTGTCGTGCGGCCTCCTGGCGGGCACGTTTCGTTCTCTGCTCCTGCAACAAAAGAAGATCAAAGAGGCAGTTATTCGAGTTGAGGATCTACAGACCGGATTAAGGGTCTACTTGATCAACTCCGTGCGCGGGATGTGGGAAGCGTCCCTCGTGCTGGACGAAGAGGGACCTGAAGAAAAGCAGTCGGCCGAACTCCTTCTTCAATATCGTGAGCGCTCAAGGCTTCCTTTCCTGAGGTGATCGTCCAGATGTGAAGGTCATGGACGCTGGCCACGCCATCCACGCTCCGGATGGCCAGTTCAACCTGGTGGATGTCGATGTGTCGGGGTGTCGCCTCCAGCATGTATACGCAGGTCAGTACAAGTGCGACCCGCAGACTCTCCTGCGGTGTGTGGTGGCGATGTTTATGGTGACGCATAGGGTGAATCTGCAGATCATTCTACACACGCCGTTCCGTCGACAAAACCGCGTAGCTCGTCCTTGGCAGACCCGGTGAGTCTGCGCGATACTCTTGTCATGCCCAGGAAGTCCAAGAACCACACTGAGGGCGAGGATGTCCGCGCGGGCGATCGCAGGGTCGTCGAAGCGGCGGCGGAGAAACCCGTGGTGCCTAAGCCCGCAAGAGGCCGGCGGAAGGCGATTCCGGAGGGCGCGGTTTCCACAAAGCCGGGGATCAGGAACGGGGATACGGCCAGGGCCGCGGAGATCTCCGACCGAAGACGCAAGGAGATTGCGCGAGGCGCTGCGCGAGCGAGATGGGGGAAGAGCCGGTCCTGAGCGGGCGGCGATGGCGTGGAAGCGGGTAGTGGGTCAGGTCGGTCGCCTGAAGAGACAGCTGAGGAAACGGAGACGACCCAGATCCAAGATCGGCTCCATTTGGAGTGCGCCGGCAAAGCGAAGCGCGACGGCGCTTTGAAGTGCCGACACAATTCCGCAACGCAGCCAAAGCGGTCTCTCCGCCGCGGCGGATTGCCCCCGCACTCCAAACAGGATGTACCGGCCATGAGGAAGTTTGATCTCTGCAACCAGACCCACTACCCGAAGTGTGAAAGCGGGTAGTGTCTTAATTGTGTGTTGCCATCACAACTTCTAGAGCAGGAGGTTTCGAACCAATTCTATCCCAATAGTGCTTACACATCAGGTCTTCGATGAGATCGACGGCGTAATGTAAGTGTGTCACCTGTCTCTCGCGGTTTGCTTCAAACGTAAAATGAGCAACGTATTTGTTGGCGTCGTTTAATACCTGCTTGAATGTTTGGCGTTGATTATCGTTCAGGTCGCAAGCCGAGACGAACTGCCCTCCCAAATCCTCCACATTAACATCATCCGGTTGGTAATTGCGGCGATCCCGGATCTCACCCGAAGAATCAAGCTTCAAACCAAGAAAGTCGAGGAATACGCGGCAAGCGACGACGCTTGCCAAAAAATTGCTGACTCTTTGGTATTCCGGCATACCGCTCTGCGGCATATGCTTGTGAGCTAGTAACATTCTCCGACGGTCCATCATGTCATGCTCCCGAAATGCGTTTACCTCGGACTCCGTTAAAGGCTGTGATCGCATAGCCATCCTTCTCCTGGTTGGAAGTGCTGCTTGTCCTAACCCCACCTCTCGCATTACCCTCTTTGAGAATTCTAACCACAAAGTTTGGGCCGTCCTAGCCATCGGCTGATCACCAGAGGCGAAAGGGGCGGTTCATCCCGTCCGCGCGGGACGGCCTAAATCCGTATGGACGGGAACCGCTTTGACGGGAGGTAAGCATGCCTCATAGGGAAGCCATTCATGCCAGCGTAGCTTTCATTCTCAAGCCCGGCAGAGTCCCGACAACTGAGACAGAGGAGTGTCGGTGAAATGTCGCGACCGGCGTAAAAGGGGACCGTGGTGGTGCGTCCGTCGGGATGACGAAACTGCTTGTGGGAACCGCGCTGTCGAATCTCCACGAACCCCAGCCGCTCCAGTAGCGCTACCACTTCGCGCGGCTTTAGGACGGGCACCGAGCCCACGTCTATGCAAGCTGAATACGGCGGACGCCAATAAACTCGGTCTCAAGCTTCGGATCGCCCTCTTCCAGGAGCATCTCGATCACTTCCCGAAGGTTTCGTTGAAGTTCTTCGAGATCGGCCCCCTGTGTATGGGCCCCCGGCCAGCCGGGCACGTACCCGACATAGACGCCGGTGTTCGGGTCCCGCTCAACGACAAACTCAAAGGTCCGCATTGATGACTTTCCTCCCGATGCTAAAAAGATATGGCAATTCTCGCGGTTGGTCCAGTCGGCCCCGATTCCCATGGATTCCCAATTCTGCTGTCTTGACTGTGTCGGAATCGTATGCTACGTTGCGCCCGGTTTTTTGAAAGCGTCATGGGTGCTCCGCGGTTCTCAGCATTTGCGGAGAGAATAGGGAAGCGGGTGAGAATCCCGCACGGTCCCGCCACTGTGATGTCCATAGACGGTCGGCCTGCCTGCTCCATCGAGCGGCAGAAATAACCACTCCTCAGGTTCCAAGTGAGGGGGAAGGCGCCGGCCCATCTTCTTCTCGCCCTTCATGAAAGAAGAAGTACGGACTAAGTCAGGAGACCTGCCCGGGATGCTTGCGTACCGACAGCGCGAGGAGACGCTGGTATGTCGCGTAGACTCCATAACTCAGTCCTTCTGTTCCTCTTCCTGTTTGCACTAGCCGGTTGCCGGGCGGCAGGCCCGCCATCTTCCCCGGAACCGATCCGCGCTCGCGACGACCTCGGTCGTGAAATCGAGTTGAACCGCCCGCCGGAACGGATCATCTCGCTGGCGCCGAATATCACCGAGATTCTCTACGAACTGGGTCTCGGGGACCGGGTCGTGGGAGTGACCACCTACTGTGATCATCCACCCGAGGCCGCACAAAAGGAGAAGATCGGAGATACGATCAATCCCAATCTCGAACGCATCGTCAGCCTTCGACCCGATCTCGTATTGCTCTCGACGGCCAGCCAGCTCCAATCCTTCGATACCCAGCTCCGGGCCCGGCAGATCCCCGTTTACGCGGTGGATGATCACTCGGTCGCCTCGGTGACCAGGGCCTACGAGCAAATCGGGCGGCTTACCGGCGATCCGATCCTGGCGAAAACGAAGGCCGATCGATTCAACGAGCAGATTCGGACCATCGAGCAGCGGACGCGACATCTGAAGCCCATTCGTGTGTTGCTCGTGATCCAGACGGAGCCGCTGATGGTCCCTGGCGAGCGCAGTTTTGTCACCGAGATGATCCGGATGGCGGGGGGAGAATCGATCACGACCGACGCGGTTCGGGACTATGCGCAGTTCAGCGTCGAGACGGTGATCGAGCGCGCGCCTGAGGTCATCGTGATCCCAGGGAGCGCGCCGGAACCGCGCCGGCTGCCCGGATACGAATGGGCCCAGCTCAGCCAAACGCCCGCCATGAAGCATCACCGGGTGTATGCCCTCCACGGCGACCTGCTCATGCGACCCGGTCCGCGGCTGGTCGTAGGACTGGAAGACCTGGCGGCCGTGCTCCACCCGGAGGCGTTTCCCGAATCCGTTCACGGCCGGTGACGAAACCGATGAAAGCCTTCATCTCTGCAGAGGATCCCAAGGCCACGGATCCCTTCCCGGGGCTGCTTCCTCCGGGAGAGGCGGCCGGAGACGTTGGGCCCAGCCCGTTGACGGCAGCCCGCCTCCTGCTCGTGTGCGGCCTGCTCCTGCTGGCCCTCGGCTTGACCATCGCCGTTTCGCTCGCGATGGGGAGCGTGAAGATCCCGCTGGTCACGGTCATCGAAGCCGTCGGAGCCCGTCTCGCGGGCCATACGGAGCGCATCGAACCCTCGATCAATGCCGTCCTGTTCTCGATACGTCTTCCCCGTATTCTACTGGCCGTGATCGCGGGCAGCGCTTTATCGGTGGCCGGCGCGCTGCTTCAAGCCATGCTGCGAAATCCGCTGGCCGAGCCCTACGTTTTGGGCATATCGAGCGGCGCCGCGGCCGGGGCACTGATGGCGCTGATCGTTGCGGCTTCCTTTCCGTTGGCCCAGCCTGCCTTCGCTTTTCTGGGAGCCTTACTGACCATGCTGTTGGTTTACAGTTTGAGCCGCCAGCGGGAGGGCGTCTCGAACGAGCGCCTGATTCTGGCCGGCGTCATCCTAGCTTCTTTCCTCTGGTCGGCCATTGCGGCCACGATCACGGTCGTCGCCAATCAGCGGCTTCGCCACATCACCTTCTGGCTGATGGGCAACCTCAGCGGCGGTGGAGACGGGCTCATCGGCATCATTGCCCTTGGCACGGCGCTCGCCATCGCCGTGGCCTATCTTAGCGCGAGGAGCCTGAATTTGCTGATGGTCGGCGACGAGGATGCCCGGGTCCTCGGCGTGGCGCTCGAACGCGTCAAACTCGTGGTCTTCGTCGTCTCATCGCTGCTGACGGGGATGATCGTTTCCGTCTGCGGGATGATCCCCTACGTCGGGCTGGTGGTTCCACATATGGTCAGGCTCCACGGGCGGTCCGACAACCGGTACGTCATTCCGGTGTCCGCCATTTTCGGCGGGATCTTCGTGCTGGTGGCCGACACGCTGGCGCGGACGCTCCTGGCGCCCAGGGAGCTGCCGGTGGGCGCGATCACGGCCCTGGTCGGCGCTCCGGTGTTTGTATATCTCCTGAGACGGTCGGGATAGGTGGATGGCGCTCGAATTACAGCGGGTTGTCTTCGGTTACGACCAGCCGGTCATCAAAGACCTGTCGCTGAAGGTCGAGGCAGGGCAGCTGGTGGCGATCGCGGGCCCTAACGGCGTCGGCAAGACGACGTTGCTGAGACTCATCCGCGGCTTGCTCCGGGCGCAATCGGGTTCGATCAGGCTCGACGGCGACGGGATCGGCCGGCTTTCCCGCCGTGCGCTGGCGAAGCAGATGGGATACGTCTTACAGGAGCATGTGGTCCCGTTTCCTTTGCTCGCCTCGGAGTATGTGATGCACGGGCGTTTCGCACGCGGAAACGGGCTGGCCTTTGAATCGGCCGCGGACCGGAAGGCGGTCAGAAGAGCCATGGAACTCACCCGCACCGCGCCGCTGGCGGGCCGTCCGATGCCTGCGCTGTCCGGGGGCGAACGTCAACGGGTCATGCTGGCGCGAGCGCTCGCCGGAGAGCCCAGGGTCCTTCTTCTCGACGAGCCGATCGCGAACATGGACATCGCCTTCCAGGCGGAGATGATGCAACTCGTTCGTGATCTGACGCTGGCAGGCGGGCTCATCTCCGTTCTCATCACCCATGAACTGAACCTGGCATCGGCATTCTCGGATCGCCTGGTGCTGCTGAGGGGAGGGAGGGTCTTCGCCGAGGGACCACCCCGTGAAGTGATCAGCCCGTCGAATCTCGAGGAGGTATTCGGCGCCCGGTTTGTAGTGGATACCAACCCGGAGACGCACTCGCCACGCATCACGATCTCCACGGTCAAAAAGGAGCCATGACATGAAACGACTTCTCCCTCTGATATCGGTCATTTTCGCAGCTCGGTTGATGGCCGGCGCACAGGATGGTGCCGCGCTGCAAGGAAGGATCGTGGATCCGCTCGGCGCTGCCGTGGCGGGTGCGCGAGTCACGCTGCAGGAACGGGGCGCGACCCTGTCCACGACCGAGGCGGACCGGCTGGGACGATTTCGCTTCCGGGGTCTTCCGCCCGGGGACTATAGCCTCCGCATAGAACAGGCCGGATTTCGGACGGAAGAGACGGGCGATGTCTATCTTTCCGGATCGACGGTGAGAGAGGTGGAGGTTCGTCTGAAGATCGGCCCCCTGCAGGAGAGCCTGGTGGTCACGCCGACCGGCAGCGAGATTCCCGAGGCCCAAACCGGCGCGGCCGTTTCATTCATCGGTCGCGAGCACATCGAACGCCACGATCGACTGGAGGTGCTCGATGCGGTTCGGTTCCTGTCCGGCGTGCAGGTGGCCCAGACGGGAGGATATGGCGGACTGACGACCCTATTCCTGAGGGGTGGGGACAGCAACTTTCATAAAGTGCTCGTGGACGGCGTTCCCGTAAACGACATCGGCGGTTTCTACGACTTCTCGGCATTGACCACCGACAACGTCGAGCGCATCGAGGTGCTTCGTGGCCCCAACAGCGTCCTCTATGGCTCGGATGCCGTGAGCGGCGTGATTCATGTGCTGTCCCGGCGCGGTCATGACCAGGTCAAGATCCCGCGCATCCACTATCGGGTGGAAGGCGGGAATTTCGGCACCCTCCGGCAGGCCGTGGGGCTGGCCGGCGCGTTTCGCAGCCTGGACTACGCCTCGGAATTCTCGAGGTTCGACACCAACAACAATCTACCGAACGAGACGTTTCACAACGCCACCTACTCGGGAAACTTCGGCTGGCAGCCCGATGCGCGTTCCACCGTGCGGTTCACGCTTCGTCGTCTCACGACGGCGCTGGGAGCGCCCAACGCGATCGACCTCTTCGGGCTGCCCGACGATTCGGCACAACGCCGTTCGGACACCTATCTGAGCCTCGGTTTGTCGCACCAGACCACCGGACGTTGGCGGAATCAGATCCGGTTCAATTCAGCACAAGTCTACAATCTTTACACCAATCCGTCGCCGACCGGGGAGCCCTTCGATCCGTTCGGAATCGGACCCAACTATCTCGGCCTGCCGGTCACGATCACCGGCGGCAATGGTTATCGCGTCAACGGAAGAGCCATCCTCGATTACGACGGTCTCTACCCTTCGAGCTTTCGCTCGGACACGGTGCGTCAATCGGCCTATCTGCAATCGGATCTCCAGGCGACCGAAGGGTTGTCGGGAACGTTCGGGTTCCGATACGAGAGCGAGCGCGGCGTGTCGGGATCACTCGAGGGCGACCGGGGGAACTTCGGCTATTTCCTCGAGGGTCAATACAGAATGTTCGGCCGCCTTTTCGCGGTCGCCGGTATGGGTATCGAGAACAACGCGGTCTTCGGCGTCGCGATCAACCCACGCGTCTCGCTGGCTTATTACCTACGCAAACCCTCGGGGTCGGGTGCCGTCAACGAAACCAGGCTGCGGTTCAATTACGGCACCGGGATCAAGGAGCCGGCGCTTTTCGAGGAGGGTCAGTCGTTGTTCCGCGTCCTGCTTTCGGCGGGAACCGCGGGCGGCGAACTGATTTCGCGTTACGGCCTGAGCCCGATCGGGCCCGAGCGAAGCCGCAGTTTCGATGCCGGACTCGACCAGTACCTCTGGGATCGCCGCCTGCGCTTGGGGATCTCCGCCTACCACAATCGATTCGAGGATCTGATCGAGTTCGTTCCCGGGACAGCGCTTCCGATGCTGGGCATCCCTCCCGAAGTGATCCAGGCGGCCGGCTACGGCGTTTACCTCAACGCGCAGAGTTTTCGCGCCCTTGGCGTCGAGGGCCAGGTCGCCGTGGATCTGGGTCATGGGCTCCTGGCGGAGGGTAACTATACCTTCCTCGACGCCCGCGTCACCCGCTCGTTCTCGAGCGATGCGCTCTCGCCCAGTTTCAATCCTGCGTTTCCGGGGATCCCGATCGGAGCGTTCTCTCCACTGGTGGGGCAGCGACCGTTTCAACGGGCCTCCCACGTCGGCAGCCTGCTTCTATCGTTGGAGAGGCCGAGATGGGGGGTGGCGGGTTCGGCCTATCTGGTCGGCCGCCGGGACGGGAGCACTTTCCTTTCCGACCCATACTTCGGAAATTCGCTTCTGCTCCCCAATCGAAATCTTAACCCGGCCTACCAGCGGGTCGATGTTTCGGGGCAACTTACCCTGAACTCGCACCTGAGTCTCTTCGCGACGATCGGAAACCTTTTCAATCAGCGCTACAC